>NZ_JBFAGG010000015.1:0-253954 GCF_040653595.1 Sphaerisporangium sp. NPDC051011
CTTGTGGTCATCACCCCACCGCCCCCGGCGGCGGGGTTCACCCAGCGGGGGGGGGGGGGGGGGCGGGGTCTGGCGCCCCACCATAATTCCCGCCCCCCCCGACAGACCCGGGGTTGGAACCGCGGGCGGCAGAGGCGGCCCAGCTGGCGCGTCCGGCGGCGCCAGCCTTGTTGAAGCTCGAAGCTCTGGTTGCAGCGGGACATCGCCCGAGCAGCCCTTGTCCTGACTCATTTTGAGCACAACTGGCTACCTGCAATTCGCTGAGATCACCTCATTGTCATCTTCCGCGTCCTGTGATGAGTTGGTAGATGGTTCGCGTCGGATCGGCGGCTCCGACGGGAATCGCGGCAAGTCGCTCGACGCGATTTCGGTCCACCCACGCGAGGCGATCAATGGAAAGGTTTGTCGCCCAGATGGGAGAGTGATGAGGGGGACCGGTATGATGCGTCGCGAATCGAATCCCTTACTTGCGTGACACGTGTTTGCCTGAATTCAATACGGCCTCACCATTTCCGGCCGGTGAGTCGGACGTAATCGGCAAGGAGTTCATTTCGTGTACGATAAGACTCTGATCAAGGTCTACAAGGACCGCGAGTACATCTCCACTACAATGGTCCGGCACAACGGCACCGTGGTCGGCTTCGCCCTCGGCGTCGACCGGCGCGTCTACTACAGCGTGCTCAGCCTGGACCAGGCCGACCGGGCGCGCGGCGCACTCGACGCGGCCTACTGGAACGCCGACCCGGCCGTGCTGGTGTTCCCCACCGAGATCGTCGACGTGGGCGCCGAGACGCCCCAGGTGGCGGTCATGCCGATCGTCAAGAAGCTGGGCTCGACAGAGGTGTCGCCCTCGGAGAAGCTGCTGCCCGGCGAGGAGGACCCGTTCCTGTCCACGACCGCCCGGCTGACCTCCGAGTTCCCCATCCAGGTGGTTTCCGACGGCCGCTACCTGCTGGTATTCCGCCAGTCGGTGGCGGCGGGCGCGGCCGGCTCGGTCTACGAGACGACCACCGGGCGGCTGACTGGCGACGCCACCGGAGGCAAGGCGGCCAAGGCCGACGCCGCGCTGCTGTGCGACCGCTTCGTCCTGGTGGGCGCCGAGCTAAAGCCGGTGGTGGACGTGCGCTACCAGCGCAGCCGCAGCCGGATCCTGCCCGCCTCCGGCGGTGACACGCTGGGCACCCGGGACATGGAGGGCCGGCTGTTCTACGAGCCGACCATGGAACTGTCGTTCGCCGGACGGCTCACCGGCGGCCTGTTCACCGCGCTGACGCTGCCCACGGCCGTCACCGGGCACACCCGCTGGCAGATCTTCACCGCCGACGCGTCCGGCACCGTGCACGGCCACAACCTGGAGCAGACCCCCGACGGGCTGTTCAACCCCGCCGGAACCCAACTGTGGACCAGCCCCGACCCCAAGTACGCCGCCTCGGTGCTGGAACGGTCCCCTGGGATCGACTCGCACACCCGCAAGCTGCTGGTTCCGGTCAAGCCGCCGCAAGACCGGGCCGGAACGGCGCTGCGCTTCGACGGCACGGGCGCCCCGGTGATCGCGGGCGTGGACGTCACGGCCGCGCCGGCGGGGCCGTACACGCTGGAGGCCTGGATCAAGCCCGCCGCCGCCACCGGGACCGGGCTGATCATCGGGCGCACCCAGCGCACCAGCATGGACAGCCCTGTGCACGTGAGCCTCCAGGCCGACGGCAAACTGCGGTTCGGCCACGGCACGCAGACCCTGACCTCGACGACGGTGGCGCCGATGGGTGTCTGGGCGCACGTGGCGGCCGTCTTCGACGGAGCGGCGCTGCGGCTGTATCTGAACGGCGCGGCGGCGGGCACGCTCACCACGTCCGAGAAGGTCGACGTCAGCGCCCGGATCGTGGTCGGTGGGCGCGGCCCTGGTCAGACCTCCGCCGACGTGTTCACCGGCCAGATCGACGAGGTGCGGATCTGGACGATCGCGCGCACCGACTTCGCCACCCGGGGCCAGCGCCTGTCGGGCGGCGAGAGCGGCCTGTACGCCTACTTCCCCCTCGACGAGGGCGCCGGCGTGGAAGTCCGCGACCGGAGCGCCAACAAGTTCTCCGGCCGCTTCGACCCCGGCCCCGTGTGGGCCGACTCCGACGCCCCCGTCTACGACGGCCCCGGCATCACCCGCCAGTCGTTCACAGTCACCGGCCGAAAGGCTGTCGCCGGCCTGACCGCGACGCTGTACTACCAGCAGCAGTCCTCGGTGACGGGCTACGGCCAAGCGCCGGTGCCCGAGCGCAGGCAGGCGCGCGTGCTGCTGGCCTTCGCCACCTCCGGGCCGCCGCCCACGAGCGAACCGGCCGACCGCTCCTACGTCGCCACCCTGGACTTCGCCGTCTCCAAGGACGGCCGGCTGTCCAGGCTGCCCGGCGTCGTCGACCTGGCCTGGATTGGCACACCCGACCCGACCAAGGACACCGAGCGACTCCGTCAGGCGGAGGAGGCGGTGACCGCGGCGCGCGGCAAGCTCTATACCGACCAGCAGCTCACCGACTGGATGCCGAGCACCGTGGCCCGGCTGAAGCAGCTCGAGGAGGAGTTGAACGGCGGCGGTATCTTCAGCATGTACAACCTCAACCGGAACATCGTCGGCCCAGCCAGGAACGCGGGGCGGCAGCGGGAGGCCGAGATCATGGCCGAGGCGGTGCCGCTAGCGCAGAAGTACCTGCAGCAGCTGGAGGCCTCCAGCCGGCTCGGCGGCGACAAGGCGGCCCTGGACACCGCGCTCAACACCCTGGCCACGCTGACCGGCGCGCAGGCGGGCGCGGCCGAGGCGGTGCTGCCGATGCCCACGCTGCACACCGACCGTGCCGGGCTCACCACACTCGGCGCGCTGCTGTCCTTCGCCTGGACGGCCAACGCCCCCGCGCTGCTGGACAGCTCGACCGGCGAGGTGGTGCTGTACTTCCGCGGCGGCGCTGGCCAGTATTTCGCCGCCTACTACGCCGCCACGATCGCCCCTGCCGTCAAGCAGTTCACCGTCGCCGATGGCACGTTGCGGCTGTCGGCCCGCGACATGGCCCTGCGCTCGGCCGACTTCGCGGTCAAGGTGACCGCCACCGGGACGGACCTGTGCACGGTCGAGGTTAGCCGCGGCACGACCAAGGAGACGTTCCCCTCGGTGCCCGACCGGGCCGACCGGCTGGCCTCGGTGCTGAACGGCACCGCCAAAGGAGCCGAGCTGGGCACGGTGCTGTCGATCCAGGACAAGGTGGTGACGCTGATAGAGCCGCTGGCGACCGCGCTGACCGCCGGCTCGGCCGTGACGGTCGGCGCCGACAGCCGTACGGCCGAGGCGGCCCCGGCCGGTTCGGCGCAGATCACGCTGACCAGCGGCGGCCTGACCGCTGGTACGGGCGCCAAGGTGCGCACCCCCGCCTACGACTACACCAAGGCCACCTGCAGCGCCCCCGGCGTGTCGGTGGCCTCCGGTTCGCTGATCGTCAGCGCGTACGCCCAGAGCGCCACCGGGCCGGTCCCCGCCGGGACCGCCGCCGACGT
Organism: Sphaerisporangium sp. NPDC051011; assembly: GCF_040653595.1. Classification (NCBI taxonomy): domain Bacteria; kingdom Bacillati; phylum Actinomycetota; class Actinomycetes; order Streptosporangiales; family Streptosporangiaceae; genus Sphaerisporangium; species Sphaerisporangium sp. NPDC051011. The sequence continues at coordinate 3,532 of NZ_JBFAGG010000015.1, forward strand.
CAGCCAGCCGCTCGGCCCGCGCTGGCACGGCGACGCCCCCGGCCGGGCGTTCTCCTTCGACCGCGACGCCAAGAACCGTCTGCACCTGGCGAACACCGCCAACGTCGCGGCCCTGGCCGCCTCCGGCGACCTGACGCTGGAGGCGTGGATCAGGCCGACCGTGGTCAACAACGGAGACCTGATCCTGGCCACCGACGCCGGCCCCACCCGGTACGCGCTGAGCCTGGCGCAGCTCATGAAGGGCGACGGCTCCTTCGCCTACCAGATCGACGCGACCGTCAACGAACAGAGCGTGCGCAGCGTCGACCAGTTCCCGCCGGGGGAATGGGCCCACCTGGCCGTCGCGTTCACCCAGGACTGGGCGATGCGGATGGACGGCGCCGGCTACCTGGACGCCGGCGGCCCCGGCGGCCTGGACATCGTGGAGAACCTGACCATCGAGGCGTTCGTGCAGATCGAGTCCAGCGGCCGGCACGGGCTCGTCGGCAAGGGCGTGCTCGGCGACGGCGGTCAGACGGCCGTGCCCTACTGCCTGTACGTCGACAACGACAACCGCCTCGCCTTCGCCTTCGAGGCCGGATCCGGTACGGCCGCGCCCGTCGTGCACAAATCCACCACGGCCCTGACGACCGGCAGGTTCCACAAGGTCGCCGTCGTGCGCAGGAACCCGACGGGCATCGAGACGGGGGTGGAGATCCGCTTCTACGTCGACGGCGCCGACGCCGGGGCGCAGCGCTACAAGGGCGCCAAGCCCGTGGGCAACGACGCGCCCGCCGAACTGGGCCGCATGGTCGAGGGCAAGACCGTGTCCGGCCTGAAGGGCATCCTGTCGGAGGTACGGATCTGGAACGTGGCCAGGGACGCCGACCAGATCGGCGTGCCCATCAGTCCCAAGGCGCAGGGGCTGGTCGCCTGGTGGAGGTTCCCGGAGTCCAAGGGCTCCACCACGCAGGACATGTGCGGCTCCTATCCCGCCACGCTGCGCGCCGTGACGCGGGTGCGCACCCCCGACCTGGCGGGCAACAGGTTCACCCTGTACCGCAACGGCAGTCCCGTGGCGACGGCGCCGATGACGCAGCCGGCCGTCGGCCGGTCCGCCGCGCCACGCTCGGTGGTGGGCGAGGGGTTCACCGGCGACCTGGACGAGATCCGGGTCTGGCGGACCGTCCGTACGCAGGAGCAGATCCTGGACAACATGTTCGGCCGCGTCAAGGGCGACCGGCAGCACCTGCTCGCCTACTACCCGTTCGAGGCCGACGACACGGTGGCCGGGGCGCTGGTCAAGGACGCCGGGCTGAGTGGCCAGCACCTGACTCAGTCAGCGCCCGGTCCGAAGATCGTGCTGTCCACAGCGCCGATCTCCACCGACGCCGCCCGGATCCGCTCGGCGCTGACCGGCATCAAGACCTCCTTCCACGGCACGATCGCGACCACCCCGGCCGCCACCGAGTACGGCGACGTGCAGCGGCTCCCGGACGACTCGATCATCGGAGTGCTCAAGCGGGCCTACGGCTACCTCCAGGACGACAAGTCGTGGGCGCTGAGCACCGGCTTCAAGGTCGGCGAACTGGCCACCACCTGGGTCGGCCAGGTGCAGTTCGACCCCCAGCTCATCGGCTACATCGAGGGCGCGCCGCCGGTCCCGTCGGAGAACATGATCGACGAGAAGAAGGACTACGCGGGCGCCTCGTCGGTCTCCTTCGTGCAGGCCGACAACGTCGTCAACACCATGTCGTCGCAGCGGGACGTCAGCGTCGACACCGCGATGAAGATCGCCTTCGACCAGGCGTTCGGCGACGAGGTCTGGGCCGTCGCCGCGCCGCTGGGCGCCGGCACCGCCAAGCCGATAAGCGCGGTCAAGCAGGAGTGGGGCTTCTACCTGTCCCTCGACTTCTCCAACAGCTGGAGCAACACCACGGAGGTGTCCCAGGGCGCCAACACCACCCGCGCCAGCAAGGTCACCCTCGCCGGCGGCTGGGAGGACGGCGACGGCACCAAGCATGTCAACCCCACCGTCGGACGCCGCTGGGTGCCCGCCAACACCGGCTTCGCCGTCGTGCAGTCCGAGACCGCCGACATGTACGCATTGCGCTTGACGCACACCGGCGCCGTCGTCGCCTACCGGATGCTGCCCAGCCCCGACATCCCCCGCGACTGGAACCTGATCCCGTTCCCGATCAACCCCCGCTATACCAAGCAGGGCACCCTGGACGGGATCGTCGGCTTCCACGAGTACGGCCAGGTCCCCGGCCTGCGTCCGTTCCCCGACCCGCACTTCCCCAACGCCGCCGACGGGGTGAGCGGCGAGTACAGCTACTACCGCCCCGCCGAGGCATACCGGATCAAGAAGCGCATCCAGCGCGAGCAGCAGCAGTTACAGGGCTTCTACGACTCGGTGTCCATCCAAACCCACACCTGGGACCCCACCCACGGCCAGGCGGCCAAGGTGCTGAACGGGATGACGGGCGGCACCGGCGCCACCACCGAGGCCGGTTCCGGCGGCGACCCCGAGGCCAAACGCGCGGCCACCAGGTCGGCCTCGCGCCGCAACATCGTCAACACGTACGTGTGGACCGCCGCTGGCGGCTTCTTCGCCGAGACGACGGCCACGACCGACCAGGTCACCGAGACCACCTCGGGGGCGTTCTCCTTCAAGTCCTCCTTCGGCGGCAACTACGCCATCAGCTTCGACATCATGAACTTCGGCAACAAGTTCGGCGTGGAGGCGTCCGTAAGCGCCGGGTACAGCGTCACCCGCAAGAAGTCCAAACAGGCCACCCGTACGTTCAGCCTCGATGTGAGCTGCGGGCCCGGCGCCGAGCTGCAGAAGTTCGTCAGTGACAAGCCGCAGTTCGATGCCGAGGGCAAGCCGATCCTGGTGCCCGGCCGGGTCGACGCCTACCGGTTCATGACGCTCTACCTGGACACCACCACCGACAACTTCGAGGACTTCTACGGCAAGGTGATCGACCCCGAGTGGCTGGACCGGGGCACCGACCCGAACGCGCTGGCGCTCAAGCGGGCCCAGCAGACCGAGACCAAGCCGCCGTGCTGGCGGATCATGCACCGGGTCACGTTCGTCAGCCGGGTGCTGGACACCGGTGTGAGCACACCGTCGCTGGCCCAGGCGATGGGCTCGCTCGGCATCGCCAGCGACTACGCGCTCATCACCAAGCTCCAGCCGCACCTGACCGGCGCGACGAAGGACTTCGCCGCGCTCAACAAGGCGGCCAGGGCCGCGCTGGTGGGCAACTTCGCCCGGCTGGCCCCGTACGCCGACACGATCGTGGGCCGCCTGGCGGCCTACTACAACCTGCAACCGGACGACGCCCCGCTCACCTCCGCGCTGCCCGCCGCGGCGGCGGCTCCCGACGGCAAGCTCACCCTGGGCGCGACGTCGGTCCCCAAGGGCACGAGCCTGACCTTCACCTACTCCACGCTGCCCGCCACGGTCAGCGCGAAGAACTGGATCGGCCTCTACCCGGCCACCATGGCCCCCAAGGACGGCGCGTCCATCGACTGGCGCTACACCCCCGGCGCGGACGGCACGCTCGTGATGCCGACCGACAAACTCCCCGGCCCGGGCGCGTACGCGGCGTACTACCTCCACAACGACGGCTACACGGTTCTGGCGGGACCCATCCGCTTCACTGTGACCTGACGTACCGGGCGACGCCGACCGGCATCGGTCGGCGTCGCCGATGAAAGCGTTCACGCGCGTCCTGCGGAGACGTTGGCCCGGCCGGGGAATCTTGTAAACCGTGAATTCTTTAACGGTCTCGGATGATCGGCATGCCCAGGTGTGCGACGCCCACTGCCGGCGGCTGTCGTGCGGGTGAGCTGGCCCAGCGTCGCCTTGGCCGCATCGAGGCTGACCTGCAGCGCGTACGCATAGCTCCGCACGCTGCCCGCCGTGTTCCCAGAGGCGACGAAATCCCGCAGGAACCGTACGACTGGCTCCACCGGCTGTCCGCCGGGATCGAGCAGGAGCCATGGCACCGTTCCTGATGCAGGCACGACTCTGCCCCAGTGCTCGAGCCGGATTGTCGCGATGTCGCGTTCCGGATGATCGAAGCTTGCCAACGCAGCCCTCCCACCTGGCTGGACTGCGTCAGTTCTAGCTGGCCATGGATCCCCTCAGGGATGGACACGCGGACCCTGGCCTGCGTAGTTCGGTCAACACCCCGAAGTCGCGGCGACGCATCTCCAGGTGCTGCGCTGCCTGCTAACCCCGGACACGCCCGCCGGTGGGGAGGACGGTGCCGCGGGTCAGGGAGCGGGCGCGTCCAGCGCCGGGATGAGCTGCTCCTCCTCGTAGTCCAGGTGGGCCTCCAGCTCGTCGATGAGCCGCTCCACGCGGGCGAGCACCTGGGCCGGCCCCGCGTCCGGGGTGGAGACGGCCCGCCGCAGTTCTTCCAGCAGCGCGGCGACCTTCTCGTGCTCCTGGCGCAGGCGTTCGAGCACCGGGGCCAGGTCGGGGCGCATCCCGGCCACGTAGGGGAAGATGCCGGTGTCCTCGCCGACGTGGTGATGGTGCAGGCCCTGGCAGACGGTCAGGCAGTTCACCCGCAACTGGGCGGCGAGCCCCGGCCCCGAGCGTGCGACCTCCCCGCGGACCACGGCCAGCTCCCGCCGGAACGCGTCGTGGATCGCCTTCAGCGCCGCGCCGAACGACCCGGCCCGGGGCGGCCCGCCCGCGACCTGCCGGAGGGCCACCACGGGCAGGACGCGCGTGGTCTCGGCCTGGTAGGCGGCCCAGCCGGGGTCGGCCTCGGCCGCGCGGGCGAACAGGCTGTCCCGTTCGGCCCCCTCCAGCACGGTCGCCCGCGCCTCGACGGTGAAGACGCCGTACTCGACGGTGACGCGGGGGTCTGCGACCACGTTGTGGTACCAGTCGGGGTGGCGGGGGGCGCCGCCGGCCGAGGCGATGACCAGGGTGCGCTCGCCGCCGTCGGGAAGGTAGGCGAGCGGCGTGGTGTGCGGCCGTCCGGACCGCGCTCCGGTGGTGGTCAGCAGGAGCAGCCGCCCGCCCTCGAACGGGCCGCCGACCCGCCCGCCGTTGGCGCGGAACTCCTCGATGATCTGCCGGTTGAAATCGATGGGCATTCTGTGTTTCTTCTCCAGGCATGACGATGCCGCGAACGGTACGCGGGCATGGCGAGACGGCCGCCCGGCGGGTGGCCGGAATCGAACCGCGGAATGGCTTTTCGCCGCGGCGCGGGGAATGGGGGAGCGGAGCCGGGACATTCGCGGGAATCGGACGGCCCGCCGTCCGCACGGGAATTCACCGGGGCTGCGACCTGGGCGGCGACGCGCGCCGCAACATGAAATCGGGTCACGCGGAATGCGCGGATAACATCGGAAGGCGGACCTCTGGCCCGCCCGGCGCTCACGGGATGGCCGGGTGCCTCACTCGGTTATGGCCCATGGCCGACCCGGCAGTCACAAAACAAACCTTAATGCCGGGAAACACACCACGGCAACCTCGCATACCGTGGTCATGCCGTGGCCATGTCGTCGCGGAACCACCCGGGCCCGGCGGCGCGAGACGCGTAGGACGGGGTGAAGGTCACGGTGATCTCCAGCCCGCCGCCCGGGTTGGCGCGCGCCCGTACCTCGGCCCCGTGCGCCCGGGCGATCGAGGCGACGATGGACAGGCCCAGCCCGCTGCCCTGGCCGCGGGTGGTGTGCAGCCGCCGGAACGGTTCGAACAGGTCGCCGAGGCGTTCGGCCGGCACGACCGGCCCGGTGTTGCGGACCGTCAGGACCCCGGCCGCCAGCGTCACCTCCACGCGGCCGCCGGAGTGGTTGTAGCGGACGGCGTTGTCGAGGAGGTTGGTGACCAGCCGGTTGAGCAGGACGGCGTCGCCGTCGACGACGAGCGGCTCGGCTCGGACGGTGACAGCGACCTGGCCGGCGCGGGTCTCGGCCACGACGAGCCGCACGACCTGGTCCAGGGCGACCGGGCGGCTGTCGTCCAGGCCGTGCTCGGCCTGGGCCAGCACCAGCAGGGCGCCGATGAGGTTCTCGATGCGGCGGTTGTGCGCCAGCAGCGTGCCGCGGATCTCGCCGGCGTCCTCGGGCAGGCCGATCTCGATCGCGGCCCGCTGGACGGCCAGCGGGGTGCGCAGTTCGTGGGAGGCGTTGGCGATGAACCGGCGTTGGCCCTGCACCGAGCGTTCGAGCCGGTCGAGCATCGCGTCGAAGGTGTCGGCCAGTTCCTTCAGTTCGTCCCGCGGCCCGGCGAGCGCGATACGTTCGTGCAGGTTGGAGACCGACAGCCGCCGCGCGGTCGCGGTGATGCGGTGGACGGGCCGCAGGATCCGCTCGGCGACCACCCATCCGACGGCCACCGACACCGCCGCCAGGATCACGACCGCGACCGCCGCCACGGCCCATTGGTAGCCGACGACGTCCTGCACCTCGTCGGGTAGAGGCGGCCGGGGACGCGGAACCGGCGTCCCGGCGATGAGCTCTGGCGGTATGGGGGCGGGCGGGGCCTGGGGGCCGTCGGGCCGGCCGCCGACGCGCGCGTGCAGCGCCTGGGTCAGCAGCAGGTTGAGCGTCACCACCAGCACGGTCCCGGTGAGCAGGAACAGCCCGGAGTAGATCAGCGTGAGGCGTACGCGGACCGTCGTCACAGCAGGTATCCCGCGCCGGGGACGGTCTGGATGCACGGCGGGTCGCCCAGCTTGGCGCGCAGGCGACTGACCACGACCCGCACCACCGTGGTGAACGGGTCGGCGTGCTGGTCCCACGCCTCCTCCAGCAGCCGCTCGGAGCTGACGACCGCGCCCTCGGCGCGCATCAGCGTCTCCAGGACGGCGAACTCCTTGAGCGACAGGTGCAGGTGACGCCCGTCGCGGGATGCCTGCATGCGGTGGGTGTCGACCACGATGCCGTGGCGCCGCAGCACCGGGGGAGCCTGGGGCATACTGCGCCGCCCGAGCGCCCGCACGCGCGCGACCAGCTCGGCGTAGTCGAAGGGCTTGGGCAGGTAGTCGTCGGCGCCCATCCCCAGGCCCGCGACCCGGTCGGGGACCGAGGCCGCGGCCGTCATCATCAGGATCCGCGTACGGGCGCCGCGTTCCACCAGCTCGCGGCACACCAGATCCCCGTGCGTCCCGGGCAGGTCCCGGTCGAGCACGAGCACGTCGTAGTCGTGCACCGCCAGCCGTTCGGCCGCCGCCGCCCCGTCATAGACAACGTCGACGGCCATCGCGTGCCGGCGCAGCCCCACCGCGACCAGGTCGGCGAGGTCACGTTCGTCTTCGGCCACCAGAACCCGCATATGGCCTTCGTACCCTGCCGGGGGTTACAGCGGCGTTAACCGCCGACGTAGGCCGCGAGGTGCCGGCCGGTGAGGGTGGAGCGGGCGGCGACGAGGTCGGCGGGTGTGCCCTCGAAGACGATCCGGCCGCCGTCGTGGCCGGCGCCGGGGCCGAGGTCGACGATCCAGTCGGCGTGCGCCATGACCGCCTGGTGGTGCTCGATGACGATGACCGACTTGCCGGAGTCGACCAGCCTGTCGAGCAGGCCGAGCAACTGCTCGACGTCGGCGAGGTGCAGGCCGGTGGTCGGCTCGTCGAGGATGTAGACGCCGCCCTTGTCGGCCATGTGGGTGGCCAGCTTGAGCCGCTGGCGCTCGCCGCCGGACAGCGTGGTGAGCGGCTGGCCGAGGCTGAGGTAGCCGAGCCCGACGTCGGCGAGCCGGACGAGGATGGCGTGCGCGGCGGGCGTGCGCGCCTCACCGGCGCCGAAGAACTCCGCAGCCTCGGTCACCGTCATCGCCAGCACCTCGCTGATGTCACGACCGCCGAGGTGGTGGTCCAGGACCGATGCCTGGAACCGCTTGCCTTCGCACTCCTCGCAGGTGGTGGCGACACCGGCCATCATCGCCAGGTCGGTGTAGATGACGCCGGCGCCGTTGCAGGCGGGGCAGGCGCCCTCGGAGTTGGCGCTGAACAGCGCCGGCTTCACGCCGTTGGCCTTCGCGAACGCCTTGCGGATCGGGTCGAGCAGTCCGGTGTAGGTCGCCGGGTTGCTCCGCCGCGAGCCGCGGATCGCGCCCTGGTCGACCGAGACAACGCCCGCGCCGGCGGGGATCGAGCCGTGCATGAGCGAGCTCTTGCCCGAGCCGGCGACGCCGGTGACGACGACGAGCACCCCGAGCGGGATGTCGACGTCGACGTCGCGCAGGTTGTGCCTCGTGGCGCCGCGGATCTCCAGCGTGCCGGTGGGCGTCCGCATCGTCTTCTTGAGGGTGGCCCGGTCGCCGAGATGGCGGCCGGTGAGGGTGCCACCGGCCCGCAGCTCCTCGACGGTGCCCTCGAAGCAGACGGTGCCGCCCGCCGTACCGGCGCCGGGGCCGAGATCGATCACGTGGTCGGCGATCACGATCGTCTCCGGCTTGTGCTCCACGACCAGCACCGTGTTGCCCTTGTCCCGCAGCCGCAGCAGCAGCTCGTTCATCCGCTGGATGTCATGGGGGTGCAGGCCCGCGGTGGGCTCGTCGAAGACGTAGGTGGTGTCGGTGAGCGAGGAACCGAGGTGGCGGATCATCTTGACGCGCTGCGCCTCGCCGCCCGACAGCGTGCCCGACGACCGGTCGAGCGAGAGGTAGCCCAGCCCGATCTCCACGAACGAATCGAGAGTCTCCCGCAACCTCGCCAGCAACGGCGCGACGGACGGCTCGTCCAGCCCGCGCACCCACTCGGCGAGGTCGCTGATCTGCATCGCACACGCGTCGGCGATGCTGATCCCCATGATCTTGGAGGACCGGGCCGCCTCGCTGAGCCGGGTGCCGTCACAGTCGGGACAGGTGGTGAACGTCACCGCCCGCTCCACGAAGGCACGGATGTGCGGCTGCATCGCCTCCTTGTCCTTGGAGAGCATCGACTTGCGGATTCGCGGCACCAACCCCTCGTAGGTCATGTTGATGCCCTCGATCTTCATCCTGGTCGGCTCCCGGTAGAGGAAGTCGTGGAGCTCCTTCTTCGTGTACCTGCGGATCGGCTTGTCCGGGTCGACGAAGCCCGAGGACGCGTAGAGGCGGTGGTTCCAGCCGCCCGCCGTGTAACCCGGGATGGTGAGCGCACCTTCGGCGAGCGACTTCGTGCCGTCGTAGAGCTGGGCGAGATCGATGTCGGTGACCGAGCCGCGGCCCTCGCAGCGCGGGCACATGCCGCCGGTGATGCTGAAGCTGCGACGCTCCTTCACGGTCTGTCCGGCGCGTTCCAGGGTGACCGCACCCGCTCCGCTGATCGAGGCGACGTTGAAGGAGAACGCCTGGGGCGAGCCGATGTGCGGCCGTCCGAGCCGGCTGAAGAGGATGCGCAGCATCGCGTTGGCGTCGGTGGCGGTGCCGACCGTGGAGCGGGGGTCGGCGCCCATCCGCTGCTGGTCGACGATGATCGCGGTCGTCAGCCCTTCGAGGACGTCGACCTCGGGCCGCGCCAGTGTCGGCATGAAGCCCTGCACGAAGGCGCTGTAGGTCTCGTTGATCAGCCGCTGCGACTCGGCGGCGATCGTGTCGAACACCAGAGAGCTCTTGCCCGAGCCGGAGACGCCGGTGAACACCGTGAGCCGGCGCTTCGGGATCTCGACGCTGACGTCCTTGAGATTGTTCTCGCGCGCGCCGTGCACGCGGATCAGATCGTGGCTGTCGGCGACGTGCAGCGTGGGCGACTGCGTGTCCGTCCTCGTCGTGATGCTCACCGTGTCTCCATCTATGTCTATCTGGTGGGCGGGGCCGCCTTCGCGGTCCCCACCGGCGCCGCCTGGCCGAATCTGACCAGGTTCGAGCAGTATGTCTGGTTTTCCTCCGCAGGCGCGATCGCGGCCGAGCGCGGGAGCGGGGGCGGACTCATCGGTCCTGAAGCGGCCCGGGGACGTCGCCCTCGGGGACGGTGACGGTGGCCACCAGGCGGACGCCACCGGCCCCGAGGACGGACTCCCTCACGGTGCCGTCTCCGTGCGGGTCACGGCTGCGATCGCCGGACGGCTCAGGGCAGTTGCTGGATGCGGACCATGTTGCCCGCGGGATCGCGGACAGCGCAGTCGCGAATCCCGTACGGCTGGTCGGTGGGCTCCTGGACGACCTCGGCGCTGCCGGCCTGCAGCCGCTCGAAAGCGCCATCGAGGTCCTTGGTGGCCAGGATGATGCCGGCGTAGGTGCCCTTGGCCATCATCTCGGTGATGGTGCGGCGCTCGTCGTCGGTGATGCCGGGGTCGACGGCCGGCGGATGCAGGACGATGGAGGTGCCGGGCTGGCCGGGGGGACCGACCGTGATCCAGCGCATCCCGCCGTATCCGACGTCGTTACGGACCTCGAAGCCGAGGGTGTCGCGATAGAAGGCCAGGGCGGCGTCCGGGTCGTCCTGCGGGAGGAAGCTCGCGTGAATGGTGATATCCATGCAGGTCAGACTAGTTGCGCCTCCGCGGAACGCGCTTCTCGATTCCTGACCGGTCTGGTCACCTGCTTCGCGACGCACGACGGGATCCCCACCGTCGCGCGCGTCGCGTGGCGCCGATAGACGCTGGGCGGTACGCCGACCAGTTCGGTGAACCGAGTGCTGAACGTGCCGAGCGACGAGCAGCCGACCTCGAAGCAGACCTCGGTGACGCTGAGGTCGCCACGACGCAGCAGCGCCATCGCGCGCTCGATGCGCCGCGTCATCAGGTAGCCGTACGGCGACTCACCGTAGGCGAGCCGGAACTGACGGCTGAGGTGCCCGGCCGACATGTTCACGCCGCGGGCGAGCGCCTCGACGTCCAGCGGCTGGGCGTACTCCCGGTCGATCCGGTCACGGACGCGGCGCAGCCGCGCGAGGTCGCGCAGGTGCTGCGCTGATGCGGATGTGCTGGTCACCCGGGAATCGTACGTCGCGCCGGGGTAGCCCGGTGCCGCCGACGTCCCACGTCACCACGTCTCGTCGGTGGCTGCGACCCGTGGCGACATGCCGGAAAACGCTGTCGATCCCGGCTTGTCGCACCATGGGCGAGCCGTAATCCCCGCGCGGACGCGCCGGCGGCCCGCGGCTTCCTACCGTGGGGGGGTTGCGGTGGTGTTAACGGATCCGTTCACGGCCGCGCAACCGGGGCGCCGTCATGCTGGCGGCCATGATCAGATCTGTTGGCGCGGCCATCGTGATGGTGGCCTCCTTGCTGTCCGCGCCCGCCACGGCGCCCACGCCCCAGCCCGTCCCGTCCTCGCCATCCTCCTCGGCCGCCGCCGAGGGCGACTGCGCGGTCCTCACCGCGCCCCCGCCCCAGCAGGCGCCGCCGACGACGGTGAACACGTTGCGGCAGGCGTACTACTGCGTACTGGACAACTACTACAGCGGCCCGGCCATGGACCCGAGGACGCCGCTGAAGGACGCCTTCTCCGCCTACACCCGGGACCTGTTACGGCGCGGCGCCGACCGGCCGGGACTGCAGTTGCCCGCGCTCACCGGGAACCGCGACACCGACTGGGCGGCGCTGGCGAAGGTCCTCGGCGCCGGGGACGCGACCGCGCTGCGCGCCGCGATCGCCGGCATCGTCGCCGGGCTGCGCGACAACCACGCCCGCCTGGAGCGGCCGTCCCCGCCACCGGAGGGCGGGCCGACGGGGATGGGCATCATGGGCGCCTCGGCGATGCAGGGCCCGCAGCTGGACCCGGCCGCCCGGCCGCCGCTGTTCATCACCAGCGTCCTGCCCGGCAGCCCGGCCGCCAAGGCCGACGTCAGGCCGGGCGACATCGTGCTGAAGGTGAACGGCGTCCCGGTGTTCGTCGGGGACGCGGCCACCCCGGGGATCCTGGAGGCCTTCAACGCCGCCTCGGTCCGGCTCACGCTCAAGCGCCCCACGACCGGGCGGGTGCGCACCGTCCGGATCACGAGGGGTCCCATCACGCTGCCGCCCCTGGAGGTGACCGCCAAGACGCTGCGCGAGGGCGTGACCTACGTGCGGCTGCCCGGGTTCTTCCCCGGCGGGGCCGACCAGGTCATCGCCAAGCTGCGGGGCGCCTCGGGGGCGGTGGTGCTGGACCTGCGCGGCAACGGCGGGGGCTCGCCGCGCGAGGTCACGCGGCTGCTCGGCGCGTTCGTCCACGGCAAGGTCACCAGCTACTTCTGCCCGCTCACCGGCGAGTGCGCGCCCAACCGGACCGACGACACCGTGCCGCTGCTCGGGCTGCGCCTGGTCGTCCTGACCGACCGCGGGTGCGCCTCGGCGTGCGAGGACTTCAGCGCGGCCGTCCACGACCTGGACCTCGGCCCGCTGGTCGGGACCCGCACGGGCGGGGCGATCTCCGGGCCCTCCGCCCCCTACGGCCTGGACGACGGCAGTGTCCTGCTGCTGCCCAAGGTGCGCCACCTCGGCCCGGCCCGGGAGATCATCGACACGGTCGGCGTGCCGGTCGACCACTACGCCCCCATGACGGCCCTGGACCTGGCGAGCGGACGCGATCCGGCGGTGACCAAGGCGCTCTCGCTCCTGTGACTCCCGCCCTGGCGCTTGGTCCCCGCCCTGTCGGCCGGACGAGCGTGCGCAGGACGTCGAGGACGTCGCCCGCCACCGGCGCCGCAGACTCGGGCCGCCACAAGAGGTGGTCTGCCACACATCCGGCCCGATCGTCTCCCTGGCCCACTGCCCATCACCGCGGGACATGAGTCTGGCCCCACCCTTCACAGGGCGGGGCCAGAACTCAAGATCTTCGGTCTTCTGGGCGGAGGCCGGTCAGGGGGGTCAGTTCACCTGGAAGACGGTGAGGACGGCGGCGTGGTCGGAGGTCCAAAGGTTGGCCGACGGGTTGGACTCGGAGGGGGTGCCTTCCCAGACGGCTTCGGAGGACAGGACCGAGAGAGGACCTCTGTAGTAGACGAAGTCGATGCGGTCCTGCGGTTCCGGCTCGCCGGTGTGGGAGTCGTAGCCGTAGCCGCCGGTGAAGGTCTTGGTAACCGGGGACCAGGTGGTGCCCGGGTGGGTGGCGGGGTTGGGGTGGGCCTGGCGGTAGGAGTCGGTGAGGCCGGCGTTGACCGGGGCCGTGGAGGTGGGCCAAGGGACGGCGCCGTAGCCGCAGCGGGAGTTCGCCGACGTCCAGTCGAGGTGGGACGGGGCGTTGAAGTCGCCTGTGAGGAGGACCGGGGTGGTCGCAGAGGCGGACAGGTCGGCGGACATCGCGGTGACGATGTCGTTGATCTGTCCGGTGCGGCCCGAGGTGGACTCGCGGTTCAGGAGCTGCTGGACGGTCATGCGCCCGAAGCAGGCGTCGTAGGGGCCGTAGGGCGTGTAGCCGAGGTGGGCGCTCCACAGGCGGAGGGAGCGGGAGCCCAGGTCGATCTTGGCGGCGAGGGCGCTGCCCGCGACGGTGGGCGTGGTGCCGGTGATCGGGTAGCGGCTGATGACGGCGACGTCGGAGTTCTGGAAGTAGGACCAGCCGAGGGAGTCCGCGAGGGTCTGGACGACGGTGCCCTGGTTCTCCTGGATGCCGACGACGTCGATGTCGCGTTCGAGCAGGAACTTCAGCTGCTTCTCCAGGCTGTTGGTCACCCGGGTGCCGCCGTGCCACAGGTTCCAGCTCAGCGCCTTGAGCTGCGGTACCAGCGCGCCGGACTGGACGCGGATCGTCACGGTCGCGTCGGCCGTCCCGGAGGCGGTGGTGGCGCGGATCCCGAGGGTGGCGTTACCGGCCGCCGTCGGCGTTCCGGTGACGGCGCCCGAGGAGGAGACCGACGCCCAGGCGGGCCCGGAGGTCTTGGTGAAGCTCAGCCCGGTGGTGTCGCCCTGGACGAGCCCGCCGATCTTCGCCGAGTAGGCCGCGCCGACCTTGGCGTTGCGCAGCGTGAACGCCGACGTCGGGAAGCGCGGCTTGGCGTTGCTCGTCAACCGCAGCGTGACGGGTAGGGTGAGCCACGTGTACCCGTCGTTGAACAGGTAGTAGACGATGTAGTCGCCCGTACTCAGCCCCGAGGTCGGCAGCGAGGCGGAGCCGCCGGCCCCAGGCGTGTAGGTCCACTGGAGCGACTGCCCGACGAAGGACTGGTTGACGGGGCCGTCGCCGGGGTTGCGGTAGAGCCCGACCCAGTTTGTGGCGTTCGGCTTGGTCGTCGTGTAGTTGAGCTGGATCGGGTCGCCCGCGGTGACCGTCGTCGAGGCGAGCGTCAGCGTGCCCGAAGGCGCGGTCAGCTGCAGCGCGACGGGCTGAGCCAGCCAGGTGTAGCCGTCGTTGTACAGGTAGAACAGCTTGTAGTTCCCGGCGGCCAGGCCCGCGGTCGGCAGCGTGCCGGTGCCGTTCGCGGAGGCGGCGTACACCCACTTGGTGGACGGCCCGACATAGGCCTCGTTGACGGGCCCGTTGCCGGGGTCGCTGTACAGCCCGACCCAGTTTGTGGCGTTGGGCCGGGGCGTGGAGTAGCTGAACTGTACATCGGCGCCGACCATGATGGACGCCGACGATACCGTCAGCGTCCCGTCGACGGCGGCCTGGGCGGGCCGGACGGTCAGGGTGACGGCCAACACGGCCAGCACCAGAGCGAGAAGTCTGCGCATGCGCGCTCCAAGGAACTGAGGGGGATGGGGGGAGTCCCTTGGTCATCCCTACACGGCGTGCACGCCATGTTCAAGTGCCGGGTTTGATGGAGGCTTTCCGATTCGATCAGCGAATCGTAGTTATGTCGTGGCTTGTTGTTACCAGCACGCCCGGCGCCCAGGCGACGTCGGGCACCCTCCCCGGTCAGGCTGTGCACGCCTGACCGGTCAGCGTCCGGAGGGACGTGCTCAGCGGGCCGGCGGCTCCGGTTGCCGGCACCAGGGCACGAAGACGATCGGTGAATACCGGGCAGCTCGTTGTGCCTTGATTCTGTGTAACACACAGGATCGCAAGCCAATCAGAGACGCTGTGATCACCCGCTGGCCGCACCTGTCCGCCTGGGTGGGTGCGGCCGGGCCGGTCGGGACGCGGGGCTCCGGAGGTGGTCAGCGCCAGCCGGGTTCCTGGACGCCACCGGGGACCGGGGCGGCGGGGTCGTAGGGCAGGCGGGTGAAGATGAAGGTGTTGAGGTCCAGGTGGCTGACCGAGCCGTCGGGGCGGCGCACCAGGCGCATGATCTCCCCGGCGTAGTAGCCGTCCAGCCCGAGCCAGGTGCCGTCGGCCTGGGCGGCGAAACGGGAGGCCCGGCCGACGTGGCCGAGCGGGGTGAGCGAGACGTCGCGGCCGGGCAGCAGGCGCAGCAGGTAGGCGGCCGGACCCCAGTACCAGGGGCCGGTGAGCTCCAGCAGGTCGGGCTCGGCGGGCGCGGGCGTCCACTCGGCGGGGATGGCCGGCTCGTGGGTGTCCAGGATGTCCAGCAGGTCGGTGGCGACCGACCCGCGCAGCCCAGAGGTGGTGTTGGCCATGCACAGCACGCCGGTGCGGTCGGCCGGGTCGGCCCACACCACGGCCAGGAAGCCGGGCATCGAGCCGCCGTGCCCGGCCAGGCGCCGCCCCCGGTGGCGCAGCAACTGCACCCCCAGGCCGTAGCCGCCGTTCCAGGCGTCGCCGTCCTCGACGATGGCGGGCTCGCGCATCTCGGCCAGCGTGGCCGGGCGCAGGACGCGCTCGTCGCCGCCGGACAGGAACGCCGCCCAGCGCGCCAGGTCGGCCGGGGTGGACCACAGCTGCCCGGCCGGGGCCATGGCCACCGCGTCGTGCTCGGGCTCGGGCAGCAGCATGTCGGCGAAGGGGTGGACGGCGTAGCCGCGGGCGTGCGGCTCGCGCGGGCGGGTGGTGGTGTCGCGCATGCCGAGCGGCTGGAGGATCTCGCAGGACACCGCCTGGTCCCAGCCGGTGCCGCGGTGGCGGGCCACGAGGTCGCCGAGCAGGGCGAAGCCGACGTTGGAGTAGTGGAACCTGCGGCCGGGGCGGTGACGCGCGGTCTCCTCGGTGAGGGCGCCGGTCAGGGCCTCGGCCGGTACGCCGGGGGTGCGTTCCCACCAGTGACCGGGGGGTTCGGCGGTGAGGCCGCCGGTGTGGGCGAGCAGCTGGGCCACGGTGACCTCGCCCACGGGGGTGGAGGGCACGTGCTTGCCGATCGGGTCGTTGAGCTCCACGGCGCCCTCGTCGCGCAGGCGCATCACCATGACGGCGACCAGGGTCTTGGTGATCGACCCGATGCGATACTGGGTGTCGGGCGTGGGGGCGGCGCCCTCGACCGTGCCGCGGGCGGCGAACCAGACCGGCTCGCCGTCGCGCACGATCATGACGGCGAGCGACGGCGCGCGCGCCTCGGACTGCTCGATCGCCACGCGCCGCAGCAGCGCGCGCGCCGTGGCCTCCAGAACCGCCGCCATCCGGCCGCCTCCCCGTCATCCGTACGCCGCTCGCCGGCAACCCTGCCACACTAGCGGGGATCTTCCCTCGCGCTCGACCTCGGCGCGGGGCGGCGCCACCGGTGTAACCGCCTAGGGTGGTTACGTGGCGGATGGTCTGACGATGCGCTCTCCGGAGGGCACCACCTACCGGTTCGACCCGGGCGCGTTGTGCCTGGAGTTCCTCACCACCGGCGGCCCCGGCGCGCCGGCCCGCCATCACGCGCTGCTCGTCCCTGACGACCTGGCCGTCTTCGCCGCCGCCTCCCGGCTGCGCCTGGATCCGGCCGAGGTCCGCGTCACCCCCGCCGAGCTCGCCCGCGCCGTACGACTGCGCGACGAGCTGTGGCGGCTGGCGCGCGACCGGGTCGCCGGCCGTCCTCTGACCGGCCCGGACGTGCTGAACGCCGCCGCGACCGGCCCCACTCCGGTGCCCCGGGCCGAGGACGGGCGGCGGAGCTGGGCGGCGCCGGTCACCGGCGACCAGGTGATCTCCCAGATCGCCCGAGACGCGATCGAGCTGTTCACCGGCCCGCTGCGCGACCGCGTGCGCGAGTGCGCCGCCCACGACTGCCACCTGGTCTTCGTGGACACTTCGCGGCCGGGCGCGCGCCGCTGGTGCTCGATGGAACGCTGCGGCAACCGCGACAAGGTGAGAAACCACCGCGCCCGCGGCGCCGGATGACCACCTGGTGAGCGCCGGATGCGCGCCGCCGTCGCGCCGGGCCCGCCGCAACCCCCGCGCCCCGTGGGCTGCGGGAGAATACCCGCCATGACCACCCCAGCCGACGGCTCCCCTCCCGGCCTGGAGCTGCGCGCCGTCCTCGAGCGCATCACCTACGCCAACGAGGAGACCGGGTACACCATCGCGCGGGTCGCCCCCGAGCGGGGCGGCGCCGACCTGGTCACCGCCGTCGGCCCGCTGCTGGGCGCGCAGGTGGGGGAGAGCCTGTGCCTGCGCGGCCGCTGGAGCTCCCATCCCAAGTACGGCCGGCAGTTCGAGGTGTGGTCCTACTCCACCGTCCTGCCGGCCACCGTGCAGGGCATCCAGCGTTACCTGGGATCGGGACTGGTCAAGGGGATCGGCCCGAAGATGGCCGAGCGCATCGTCGGCCATTTCGGCACCGCGACGCTGGACGTCATCGAGACCTCGCCCGAGCGCCTGGTGGAGGTCCCGGGGCTCGGCCCCAAGCGCACCAAGATGATCGCCGCGGCATGGGAAGAACAGAAGATCATCAAAGAGGTGATGATCTTCCTGCAGGGTGTCGGGGTGTCCACCTCCATCGCGGTGCGCATCTTCAAGCAGTACGGCGACACCTCCATCACCGTCGTCAGGACCGAGCCCTACCGCCTGGCCGACGACGTGTGGGGCATCGGCTTCAAGACCGCCGACACCATCGCCCAGGCCGTCGGCATCCCCCACGACAGCCCCGAGCGGGTCAAGGCCGGCCTGCGCTACACCCTGTCGCAGGCCGCCGACGCCGGCCACTGCTTCCTGCCCGCCCCCAACCTCGTCGCCGACGCCGTCAAGATCCTGGAGGTCGGCCCCGACCTGGTGGCGAGCTGCCTTGAGGAACTGGTCGCCGCCGAGGGCGCCGTCCGCGAGGAGGTCCCCGCCGCCGAGGGCCCGGTCCCGGCGGTCTACCTGCCGCCCTTCCACCGCGCCGAGCGGGCGCTGGCCGGCGGGCTGCGCCGCCTGCTGGACTCCGGGCACGACCGCCTCAAGACCTTCGCCGCCGTCGACTGGGAGGCCGCCTTCACCTGGCTGCGCAGGCACACCGGCTCCGAGCTGGCCCCCGAGCAGGCCGACGCGGTGCGGCTGGCCCTGACGTCCAAAATGGCCGTGCTCACCGGCGGCCCGGGCTGCGGCAAGAGCTTCACCGTGCGCTCCATCGTCGCCCTGGCCCGCGCCAAGAAGGCCAAGGTGATCCTCGCCGCCCCCACCGGCAGGGCCGCCAAGCGCCTGGCCGAGCTGACCGGCCACGAGGCCACCACCGTTCACCGGCTGCTGCAGCTGCGCCCCGGCGGGGAGGCCACCTTCGACCGTGAGAACCCCCTGGACGCCGACCTGCTGGTCGTCGACGAGGCCTCCATGCTCGACCTGCTGCTGGCCAACAAGCTGGTCAAGGCCGTGCCCTCCGGCGCTCACCTGCTGTTCGTCGGCGACGTCGACCAGTTGCCCTCGGTCGGCGCCGGGGAGGTCCTGCGCGACCTGCTCGCCGCCGACACCGTCCCCCGGGTACGGCTCACCCAGATCTTCCGCCAGGCCCAGCAGTCCGGCGTCGTGGTCAACGCCCACCGCATCAACACCGGCCTGAGCCCCGTCCTGGAGGGCATGGGCGACTTCTTCCTGTTCCCCTGCGAGGAACCCGAGGAGATCGCCGCGCTCACCGTCGACGTGGTGGCCCGGCGCATCCCGCGCAGGTTCGGCCTCAACGCGCGCCGCGACGTTCAGGTGCTGGCCCCGATGCACCGCGGCGCGGCCGGGGCGGCCAACCTCAACACCGCCCTGCAGGAGGCGCTCACCCCCTCCCGGGACGGCATGCCCGAGCGGCGCGTGGGCGGCCGGGTGTTCCGGATCGGCGACAAGGTCACCCAGCTGCGCAACAACTACGACAAGGGCGTGGCCGGGGTGTTCAACGGCACCGTCGGGGTGGTCACCGACCTGCGCCCGGAGGAGAGCAAGCTCACCGTCCTCACCGACGAGGACGAGAGCGTGGAGTACGCCTTCGACGAGCTGGACGAGCTCGCCCACGCCTACGCCGTCTCCATCCACCGCTCCCAGGGCAGCGAGTACCCCGCCGTGGTGATCCCGCTGGCCACCAGCGCGTGGATGATGCTGCAGCGCAACCTGCTCTACACGGCGGTGACGCGGGCCAAGAAGCTGGTCGTGCTGGTCGGCTCCCGCCGCGCCCTGGGCCAGGCCGTGCGCACCCGCGGCGCCGGCCGCCGCCACACCGGCCTCACCCACCGCCTGCGCCAGGACTGACCCGCCCTCGTCGCCGCCGGCGTGAAAGGCGCGATGATCCCGCGTCCGGCGCGGCGGCGAAACGCTTTACGGGCCGCGCGGGCGGAGGCTTTCGGGCTCGCCGCGCGGCCCGGCACGGCGAATTCCCGTTCGGATGCACGTGAAGCGGCGCGGGTTCACGGACGGTATCGGTGAATGCTCCCCGTGACCGGGCAGGCGGGGCCCGGCGCGGGCGTTCGGGTGATCTCAGCCCGTGCTCCACGCCGGTGCCGCCCCCGGCGAATGATCGTTCACGGCCGCGCCGCGCGGCCCTTTCCTGACCTATCGCGAAGATCTTCTTGACGGCCCGTAGTGGCTTTGCGGCCCGCATTACCCCTAGCAAGTGACCTAAATGTGATCTAACTCGCCCAAAAGATGTGCGTTCGGGCGCGCGTCCCCATTAGGGTTTTTTTAATTGGACTTTGCCGCCGTGGGGGAGAGGTCTGTGCGGGACTTTCGTCAGCGTCTGAGGACTCCGATCGCCGTGTTGGCCGTGGGGACGGCCGGGCTGCTGACCGCGTCATGCTCCGGCGCGCCCGGGTCACCGGGCCCCGGCGGCGGTACGGGCACGGGGACGACCGCGCCGGCCACGCCCGCGCCCATCATCAAGGTCAGCCCGGCGAAGGGCGCCAGCAAGGTCCGCCCCGACAAGAGCGTCGTGGTCACCGCCAGCAACGGGGAGCTGGAGGAGGTCACCGTCCAGGGCGAGGGCGGCAAGGTGCTGGAGGGCGAGTTCGACGCCGACCACACCAAGTGGGTGTCCAAGGGCCCGCTGACGCCCGCCAGCGGCTACACCGTCTCGGCCAAGGCCAGCGGCGACGGCGGCCCGGCCACGGTGACCAGCTCCTTCACCACGCTCAAGCCCGCCCAGGAGCTGCGCATCATCGACGTCACGCCCAACGTCAAGGGCGAGACAGTCGGCATCGGCATGCCGATCATGGTGCGGTTCAACCAGCCCGTCGGCGACAGGAAGGCCGTCGAGGAGGCGCTGAAGGTCACCACGCAGAAGCCCGTCGTGGGCGCGTGGCGCTGGATCGACGACAGGTACGTCATCTACCGGCCCGCCAAGTACTGGCCCGCCCACCAGAAGGTCCGCTTCACCGCGGCCCTGGAGGGCGTGCGCGCCGGCAAGGACATGTACGGCGTGAAGAACTACGCCACCACCATGCAGGTGGGCGCGGCGTGGATCAGCACCGTCGACACCAGGACCCACAGCATGGTCGTCCGCAAGGACGGCAAGATCGTCCAGCGGATGGCGATCAGCGCCGGCAAGGCCACCACCCGCGAGTACACCACCACCAACGGCATTCACCTGACCATGGAACGTGGCAGCCCGGTCACCATGATCTCCCCCGGGAAGAAGGAGGGCGACCCCGGCTACTACAAGGAGGTCGTCGACCACGCCGTGCGCATCTCCAACAGCGGCGAGTACGTCCACAGCGCGCCCTGGTCGGTCGGCTCGCAGGGCCGGGCCAACGTCAGCCACGGCTGCATCAACGCCCGCCCCGACCAGGCCAAGTGGTTCTATGAGAACTTCCACCGCGGCGACGTCGTCAAGATCGTCGGCACGACCCGGTCGCTTGAGTGGAACAACGGCTGGGGCTTTTGGCAGCTGCCGTTCAAGCAGTGGAAGAAGGGCAGCGCCCTCGACGCCTGACGGCCGTCTGCGCCGCCGTCCAGCGGCCGGTAGTCGGAAGGCGTTGACGGGGACGACGTGGACGGCGGCCCGATCCCGGCGGTCTTTCGGCGGGTCAGTCCGGGGACACCAGTCCGGCACGGTAGGCGATGATCACCAGGTGGACGCGGTCGCGCGCGTCGAGCCTGGTCAGAAGGTGGCGTACGTGCGTCTTGACCGTTCCCGGGCCGATGTGCAGCCGATGGGCGATCTCGGCGTTGGACAGACCCTGGGCGATGAGCGTCAGCACCTCCCGCTCGCGCCCGGTCACCCCGGGCAGGTCTCCCCGCGCGGGCAGGGGACGGGCGGCGAACTCGGCGATCAGCCGGCGGGTGACGCGGGGGGCCAGCAGCGCCTCCCCGGCGGCGACGACCCGGACCGCCTCCAGCAGGTCGCGCGGCGGGACGTCCTTGAGCAGGAAACCGCTGGCGCCGCCGCGCAGCGCCGCGTACACGTACTCGTCCAGGTCGAACGTGGTGAGCATGACCACCCGGGCCCACCCGGAGGCCGTGATGCGCCGGGTGGCCTCCAGGCCGTCCATGCCCGGCATGCGGATGTCCATGAGCACCACGTCCGGGCCGGTCCGCTCGGCCACCCGCACCGCCTCGGCTCCGGTGGCGGCCTGGCCGACCACCGTCAGATCCGGCGCGGTCCCGACGATCCCGCACACTCCGGCCCGGACCAGCGCCTGGTCGTCGGCCACCACCACGCGCACGCTCACCAGCCGTCCTCCGCACAGGGCAGCCGCGCCGCCACCTCGAACCCGCCCCGCGGCAACGGCCCGGCCCGCAGTTCCCCGCCGCACGCGGCGGCGCGTTCGCGCATGCCCACCAGGCCGTGGCCGGCGGTGAGAGCCTGGCCGGGGCGGGCGCGGCCCTCGTCGGTGACCTGGACGACGAGCTCGCCGGGCTGGTAGGCCAGGGCCACCCGGGCGCGGGACACGCCGGCGTGCTTGATCACGTTGGTGAGCGACTCCTGGACGATCCGGTAGGCGGTCAGGTCGACACCCGCGGGAAGGTCGCGCGCGGCGCCGCTCACCGCCAGCTCGACCTCCAGCCCCGCCCGCGCGGTGCGGCCGATCAGCGCGTCCAGGCCCGCCAGCCCGGGCAGCGGCGCGGGTGCGGCGTCCTGGTCCCCGTCCTCGCGCAGGACGCCGAGCAGGCGCCGCATCTCCGTCAGTGCCTGGCGGCCGGTGGTCTCGATGGTGTCCAGCGCGGCCCGCGCCTCGGCGGGGCGTTCGCCGACGACCAGGCCGCCGAACCCGGCCTGCAGGGTGACGATGCTCATGCTGTGCGCGACCACGTCGTGCAGTTCCCGGGCGATGCGCAGCCGTTCCTCGGCCACGCGCGCCCTGGCCCGCTGCGCCTCGGCCTCGGCCAGCCGTTCCTGGTGCGCCAGCAGCGCCCGGCCGTACTCGCGCTGCCTGCCCAGGGAGAACCCCGCCGCCCACGCCACGATGAAGATCAACGAGTACGGGGCGACCGCGCCGGTGCGGGAGAGATCGGGCAGCGCGGTGGCGACGGGGCCGGTCAGGGCGAGCCCGAGCATGACCAGGGCCGGGCGGGGACGCAGCGCCCCGGCGAGCGTGTACAGCACCGCCACCATCGGCGGCAGCGCGAGCGTCGCCATCAGCGGTTCCAGCGGCGTCAGCCAGAACGCGGACAGCACGGCCGCGAACGCGGTCAGCGGGCGGCGGCGGCGCCATGCCAGTGGCAGACAGGCCAGCGACGTCCCGGCGGCCGCCAGGATGCCGGGACCGTGCCGGTGGGAGAGCATGCCCCACGCCAGCAGGCCGTACCCGGCGGCCGCGCAGAGGTCCAGGGCCGCCCACACCCGGGCGCGCTGCCCTGGTGGCACAGGATTACGCATCGCCCAACCCTAGGAAGCCGCGGTCGGGCGGCGCATCGTCCATCCGGCCTATGCCCGCGGGGTGACGACGCGGGCCGGGGAGCACCGGCAGGCTGTGGGGCTTCGAACCCGATCTCAAGGACACCGATGCGCTGGACCCGGCGCGCTCTGCCGTACGGCATCGCCGCGGTGGCCCTGGCCCCGATCCTGGCTACGGCCGCCGTCCCCGTGGCCGCGGTCCCTGGGGCAGCGGTCACGGCCTGGGACCTGCACGAGTTCCGCCACCTGTATGCCCCGGCTCGTTCGCTGACGGGTTACAGCCAGCTTTCGCGCTGCTGCTGCAGTCCGTCGAGGATCAGGTCGAGTCCGATGTCGAACTCCTCGGTGTACGCATACCCACCTTTCAGGGCGCGGTCGACGATCATCTCGGTGAGGTGCGGGAACTCATCGCGGGGCATCTGCTTCAGGATCGAGCCCGCCACGTCCTCGAAGGCGGCGGATGATTTGAAGGGCAGGCTGAGCTCCTGGAACGTGAACCCGTAGATGTAGCTGTCCAGCGCTGAGAGTGCGTGTGCCGCACCAGCGATCGAGAAGCCGCCCGACCGCAAGCAGCCGATTACCGCGTTGTGGTGGCGCAGAGTCGCGTGGCCAGGGCTTGTCCGTGAGTCCATCAGGCTGATTGCCCACGGGTGGCGGATCAGTGCGCCGCGCATTGAGACGGCCCGCCGTCGCATCGCGACCCGCCAGTCGACGTCGTCCGGCGGGAGCTCGATCTCGCCGAAGACGAGGTCGACCATGCCGTCGAGGATCACGTCCTTGTTGCGGAAGTGGTGGTACAGCGACGCAGCCTCGACGCCGAGCCGCTCGCCGAGTCTGCGCATACTCGGCACACCGGTGCCGGCCTCGTCCGCCAGCGCGACCGCCGTGCGGAGCACCGTCTCCCTGCTGAGCGAGTTGCGGCGGGGTGCGGGCGTGCCGGTTGACTCCATGGCCACGAGGTCCTCCCGCCTAGGGTGCTTCGGCTTGACAACCTTACACCGTTAGGTGGAACCTTACGCCGTTAGCCTCCACCTAACGATGTAAGGGTGGAGGTGTCGGGTGCGCTGAGGAGAAGTCGTGGAACCGATCGGTTTAGACGGAGCCAAGATGCCGGGCACGGGCAAGCGGATGTGCATTGTCGGCGCGTCCGGGAAGCTCGGGCGCTACATGGTGCAGCACGCATTAGACCGCGGGTACGAGGTCGTGGGTGTCTGCCGAGAGCAGAGCCTTTCCAAGCTCGCCGAGTTCGAGGGACGGATCACGGTGATCCCCGGAGCGACCGACGCCCGTGCGGTCATCGCACGGGCGGTGAACGGATGCGATGCCGTGCTCACGGTGCTGGTGCCGTGGGGGGTGAACCACTATGCCTCCGGTACGGCCCAGGCTGTGCTCGACCACGCACGTCAGGGCGCCCGCTTGGTGTTCTCCTGTGGCTGGCACATCACCCGCGATGGGAAGGACGTGTACAGCCGGAAGTTCAAGGCGTACGCGGCCGTGTTCGGGCGGCTGGCGAAGCTCGCCCGTGTCGTGGACGTGGACGACCAGGTGGAGGCGTGCCGGAGGATCTTTGCCAGTGACACCAGCTGGACGGTCGTGCGTGGCAGCGACCTGGAGGAGGGCGACGGTCAGGGCCTGCCGGTGTGGAGCCGACACGTGGGCGACCCTGTCCTCGCGAGCAACCTGACCCGTCGCGTGGACTTCGCCCGCTTCATGGTCGAGGCGGTGGAGAACGACGCCCTCATCCGTGAGGCCCCGGCCATCGTCGGCCGGCTGACCCCATCGGCCCTTGCTCACGCCGGCGGTCCGGCGTGAGCCTCCGGCTCGCGTCCGCCCCGCGCGCGACGGAGGGGACTCGCCGGGACGCCGGGTCGAGGTCCGCCCACGAATCTTCGGCCCCGGGCTGGTCTGCACCGGGCGTTGGACTCGCTGCGATCTCCGCGGCTGCGGGGATCGCGGAAGCGATGTTCACGACGTGGATGCTCGTCAAGGCTGTGCGGGGTCCCGAATCCGACGCGCGTTCCCGCCACGGCCAGATTCGGCTCGCCGGCCCTGTAACCCAAGGGAGGACCAAACTGTGACCGCGCCGAAGACACTCGCGAGGATCGCGGGTTTCCTGTATCTGATCGTCGCCGTGCTCACCAGCTTTGCCGGGCTGGTGAACACGCGCATCGTCGAGTCAGGGGACGCAGCGGCCACGACCGGCAACATCGACACCTCGGCCACCCTGTTTCGCATCGGCTTGGTCAGCGAGTTGGTGGGGGCCGTGGCCTTTCTGGTGACGGGTATGGCCCTGTACCTGCTGCTCAAGCACGTCAACCAGATGGTTGCCGCGGCGATGGTCGCCTTCGTCGCGGTCAGCGTCGCGATGCAAAGCCTGAACCTGCTCAACCAGCATGCGGCGCTGACGATCGCCACCGGCCAGGGCTACACCGCCGCCTTTGGCCCTAAAGGTTCCGGCCAGCTCACTCTGCTGTTCGCCGCCATGCAACACGACGGGTACCTCATCGCCCAGACGTACTTCGGCCTGTGGCTGCTGCCGCTTGGCTACCTGGTCGTCAAGTCGGGCTACTTCCCCAAGGTGTTGGGCGTCCTGCTGATGATTGGATGCTTCGGCCACCTCGTGGACGTGTTCGCGCGCCTGCTCGCCCCCGACTTCGGCGCAAACATCTCACCCTTCGCCATGACCCCTGCGGCGGTCGCGGAACTTTCGTTCATCGCGTGGCTGTTGGTCAAGGCCGTGCGGGTTCCCGAACCCGGCACGCGGGTTCCTGTCATCGCCCACTCCGGCCCCCTAGGCCGCCTCGGTCAAGGTGGTGAAGTCGATCGCGGGTAGGTCGGGGTCGAAGTCGTCGGGGCGTAGTCGCAGCACGTCGGTGGCGTAGAGGCCGAACCGGCTGATGTGTGCGGTCAGGTAGGGCGAGAGCTGAACGTGCCGCACAGTCCGAGCCAGTTGTTGGTCACACAGTCCTCGGGTTGACGCATTCCGATATAGGCATATGATTGGCGCCATGGCACGAGCGGCGACGACCTCGGACGCGTTCAACGCGATCGCCGAGCCGCAGCGGCGGGAGATCCTGGTGCTGCTGCGGGGCGGCGAGCGGCCCGTGACCGAACTGGCGCGGGACCTGGGGATGAGCCAGCCGCAGGCGTCCAAGCACCTGCGGGTGCTCCGCGAGGTCGGGCTGGTGCGGGTCCGCGGGGCGGGCAAACAGCGGCTGTACGGCCTGGACGCCCGCGGGCTGCAGCCGGTGCACGAGTGGCTGGGCGGCTTCGAGCGGTTCTGGAACGAGACCTTCGACCGGCTGGACGAGTACGTGCGAGATCTGAAACAGGCAAGGCAGGAGGAACCACCGGATGACGACGACCAGTAGCGGCGTCGAGCCTGACCACACGACCGCGGACCGCGAGATCGTGGTCTCCCGGGTAATCGGCGCCCCACGGGAGCTGGTGTTCGAGGCGTTCACGCAGGTCCGGCACCTGTCGCGGTGGTGGGGACCGGAAGGGTTCTCCACCACGACGCGGTCCTTCGAGTTCCGCGTCGGCGGGGCCTGGGACTTCGTGATGCACGGGCCGGACGGGACCGACTACCAGGAGTGGATCACCTGGACCGAGATCGTCCCGCCGGAGCGGATCGCGCTGGAGCACGGCGAGTCCCGCGACGACCCCAACGCCTTCGAGTCGGTCCTGACCTTCGAGCCGGCCGGCGAGCAGACCCGGATCGTGATGCGCACGGTGTTCCCCACCAAGGAACTCCGTGAGGAGGCGGTGGAGAAATACCACGCGATCGAGGGCGGCGAGCAGACCCTGCGCAACCTGGCGGCCTACGTCGCCGAACTCACCTGGAACGAGACCGCCCGGAACGAGACCACACCGAAGGGAGCGGAGGGCTGATGGCCGGGAAGGTGTTCTTCAGCGTGACGATGTCGCTCGACGGCTTCATGGCGCCGGAGGCCGTGCCCGTCGAGCTCGTCTTCTCGCCCGAAGGCCGGAACGATCCGAGGGTCCAGCGCTGGATGACGAAGTGGTCGGAGCTGCAGGCGTGGGCGTTCCCGCAGCGGTGGATCAGGGAGAACCTCAAGCTCGGCGAGGGCGGCGAGGAAGGACTCGACAACGACATCGCTCGGGCGACGTACGAGCGCACCGGCGTGAGCGTCATGGGCAAGCGCATGTTCGACGCCGGAGAGCTGGCATGGCCGGAGGAGGCGCCGTTCCACACCCCGGTGTTCGTCGTCACCCACACCAAGCGTGACCCGTGGGAGCGGCCGGGCGGCACCACCTTCCACTTCGTCAACGACGGCATCTCCAGCGCCCTCGACCAGGCCCGCGAGGCCGCCGGCGACCGCGACGTCCGCATCGCCGGCGGCGCCGAGACGATCCAGGAGTACCTGGACAGCGGCCTGATCGACGAGTTCTCGATCACCCTCGCGCCCGTGCTGTTCGGCACCGGCATCCGCCTGTTCGACCGCGTGGACCCGGCCCGCCTCGCCCTCGACCAGACCCGCACGGACGCATCATCCCGGGTGACCCACCTGACCTACACCGCCGGGAAGCGGTAGCCGGCGCACCACGCCGCGGCCGAAGTTGCCTCTGACCTGCGTCGATCCCGGGTCCTATGGCTCTCGCCCGTGCCCGGCCCGCCCTGGAAGCCGATCGCGGCCGGCACGTTCGGGGTGAACGCGCCCCCGCACCGCCGCCGCGGCGTGCTCAGGCATGCTCAGCGGTACTCAGGCGGCTCGGATATTTTGGCCTCGGTGCCGGGAGGAGGTTCAGCCGAGCAGTTCCTCGGAGCGGTCCCAGAGCCGGCGGGCCAGGTCGGCGTCGAGGGCTTGGGGGTTGTTGCGCTTCGCCGGCTTGCGCTTCTCGTAGTAGGTGCCGGAGATCCAGTCGACGCCGGGCCGGCCCTGGGCGAGCCAGACGAGTTGATCGGCGCCCTTGTCGGGGGTGATGAGGAAGGCTCGGCCGAGGCGGGTGCCGGTGATGTACTTCAGGAAGCTGTCGGACTCGGTGGCGAAGCTCGTCGCGACGGTGCCCGGGTGGAAGGCGGCCGTGGAGATGCCCTCGGAGTGATAGCGGCGGTGTAGTTCCTTGGTGAACAGGATGTTCTCGAGCTTGGCGGTGCAGTAGGCCCGGACCGCGGTGAAGTCCCTGTCGTGATCGAGGTCGTCAAGGACGACCTCGCCGGCCATACGCGCGCCGGCACTCGCGGTCTGGATCACCGTCGCGTTGCTCGCGATGAGCCGGTCCATCAGCAGTTGGGTGAGCAGGAACGGCGCCAGGTGGTTGATCTGGAAGGTCTTCTCGAAACCGTCGACGGTCTTGGCGCGGTCACCGAAGATGCCGCCGGCGTTGTTGGCGAGCACGTCGATGCGCGGGTACGCGGTGTTCAACTCGGCGGCGAGCTTGCGGACCTCGTCGAGGCGCGTGAAGTCGGCCAGGTAGCGGTCCGCGCCGATCTCGCGGGCGATGGCCTGAGTCTTCCGCGGGGAGCGGCCGACGATGACGACGCGGTGGCCTTCCCGGTGGAGCCGGCGGGCCGCCGCGGCGCCGATGCCGTCGCTGCCGCCCGTGATGACGACCGTTTTTGGCTGGTTCATGTTCTTCCTCTGCTGCCGACGCGACCCCCTGATGTCGACGGTGCCGATGTCGACGGTGCTGCCGCCACGGGACGGCCGGCCCGCCGACAACGTGAAGCCGCGAGTCACCAGGGTCCTCCGCCGGCACGCGCCCGAAAGAGGGCCTTGGTCACGATTCGATGGGACATGGGATTTGCGCGCACATATACCCCCTAGGGTATGGTTCATGCTATGGAGCTGCACGAGAACATGGTGGGCGACGCGCTGACGCGGCTGAAGCGGGCGCACGGCCAGCTCGCCGGTGTGATCGCGATGATCGAGGCGGGCGAGGACTGCAGGAAGGTCCTCACCCAGCTCGCGGCCGTCTCCAAGGCCCTCGACCGCGCCGGCTTCAAGATCGTCGCCTCCGGGATGCGGCACTGCCAGGCCGCCCAGAACGACGGCGACCAGCCGCCTATGAGCGTCGCCGAGCTGGAGAAGCTCTTCCTGGCACTCGCCTGACACCAGCGGCCGCGATTCACCCGCGGCCGCACATTTTTGATCTATGGATACCCCCGGGGGTATCGAGGGGAGTTCCGCGGACGATGGACGTCATGTCATTCCGGACGCCCGGCCTGGGCGACCAGACCTACCTGTTCACCCACGAGGGCAAGGGCGTCCTCGTCGATCCCCAGCGCGACATCGGCCGCTTCCTGGACGCCGCCGCGGAACGAGACGTCGACCTGCGGTTCGTGCTGGAGACCCACCTGCACAACGACTACGTCTCCGGCGGGGAGCAGGCCGCGCTGCGCACCGGCGCCGAGCTGGTGCTGCCCGCGGCCGCGGCCCCCGCCTACAAGCACACGCCCGCCTTCCACCTGGAGGACATCGACGGCGGCGCCGGTCTGGCCCTCCGCCCGATCCACACGCCGGGCCACACCCCCGAGCACACCAGCTACCTCGTGCTCATCGACGGCGAGCCGGTCGCGCTGTTCTCCGGCGGCAGCCTGCTGGTCGCCTCGGCCGGCCGGCCCGACCTGCTCGGCCCCGAACGCGCCCGCTCCCTGGCCCGCCTCCAGCACCTCTCGCTGCGCCGCCTGGCCGGGCTGCCACCCGGCATCGCCCTGTACCCCACGCACGGCGAGGGCTCGTTCTGCACCGCCACCGGCGCAGGCAGGCTCACCTCCACCATCGGCACCGAACGCGCCGGCAACCCGCTTCTGGCCGTCGACGACGCGGAGAAGTTCGCCGATGCGCTGCTGGCCGCCCCGATGCCCATCCCCGCCTTCTACCGGTACATGGGCCCGGCCAACACGCTCGGCGTGCCGCCGATGCCGCCCGTGCGCGTGCCCGAGCTCGACCGGCCCACCGGTCATGTCGTGGACATCCGGCCGCGCCACGTCCAGGCCCGGGGCATGCTGCCCGGCTCGTACGGCATCGAGCTGGGCGACGACTTCGGCAGCTGGGCGGGGTGGCTGCTGCCCCACGCCGAGCCGATCACGCTGGTCGCCGAGCCCGGCCAGGACGTCGGCGAGGCCGTCACTCAGCTCGCCCGGATCGGCATCGACACCGTCCGCGGTGTCGTCCGCGACCTGGGCGAGACCGCCACGCAGACGTACGAGCTGCTGGAGCCGGCCGATTTCGTCAAGCGGCTCGCCCGGCGGCCCGGCGCCCAGCTGCTGGACGTGCGCATGCCGAGCGAGCGGGAGCAGATCCGCCTGGCGGGCGCCGTCGAACGCTTCCTGCCCGATTTGTTCGCGCAGGGCATCCCCGAGGAACTCGATCCGGAGCGGCCTTTGCTGGTCGTGTGCGCCTCCGGCCGCCGGGCCGCCATCGCCGCCGGGCTGCTGGCCCGCGAGGGTTACCGGCCGATCGTGCTCACCGGGGCAGGCGCCACCGAGCTCGCCGCCGCACTGCGCGAGCACGCCGCCGCCTGACCCTCCGTACACCACCCGACCAGGGGCCTTTCATGACCTGTGCATACCCCCCGGAGTATCGATGTTCGTCCTGACCCTCGCCGCCGCCGTCCTGATCGGGGTGACGCTGGGCCTGTTCGGCGGCGGAGGGTCCATCCTCACCGTGCCGGTGCTGGTCTACCTCGCCGGCGTGCCGGCCAAGCAGGCCATCGCCATGTCGCTGTTCGTCGTGGCGGTCACCAGCGCCGTCGCCTCCCTCGGTCACGCCAGGGCCGCACGCATCCGCTGGCGCACCGGGCTGATCTTCGGCGCGGCCGGCATGGCGGGCGCGTACGTCGGCGGGCTGATCGGCCCGCACATGCCCGAGGCGCTGCTCATGGCGGCCTTCGCGACCATGATGCTCGCCACCGCCGTCGCCATGATCCGCGACCGCCGCACGCCGGCCGCCAGGCGCCCGCGCCGCGAGCTTCCCGTCCCGCAGGTCATCGCCGACGGGGTCGGCGTGGGCCTGGTGACCGGGCTCGTCGGCGCGGGCGGCGGGTTTCTCGTGGTGCCCGCGCTCGTCCTGCTCGGCGGCCTGCCCATGGGGGTGGCGGTGGGCACCTCGCTGCTCGTCATCGCCATGAAGTCCCTGGCCGGCCTGGCCGGATACCTGGCGAGCACGCCCGTCGACTGGTCGCTGGCACTGCCGGTGACCGCGGCGGCGGTGGCCGGCGGACTGGTCGGCGGCGCCTTCGCCGGCCGGCTCAACGCCGACCGGCTGCGCAAGGCGTTCGGCTGGTTCGTGCTCGCGATGGGCGCGTTCGTACTCGTCCAGCAGGCGCCGCCCGCGCTGCCGCACAGCGCCTGGACCGCCGGAGCGGCCCTGGCGGTGGCGGCGGCCGGGATCGTCCTGCTACGACGGCGACGGCACGATCTTCACCGTCGCCGGGCAGGCGACCCCGCGCAGTCAGCCGGCGTGGACGCGTCCGTTCTGGATGACGGTCCTGTTCCCGGGCCCCGCCCACAGGACCGACGGATCGTCGAACGGGTTCCCGTCGAGGATCAGCAGGTCGGCGGTGGCCCCGACCTCGACGCGACCGAGGTCGGGACGCCCGATGATCTCGGCGTTCACAGACGTCGCGGAGCGGAGCGCCGCCACCGGCCCCTCGACCTCGACCTGTAGCCGGAGCCCGGTGAGCTGCTCGTCCTCGAGCACGCCCATCAGGTCGCTGCCGAAGCCGATCCGCACACCGGCGGCCCTGGCGAGCTCGATCGCCCGGCGGCCCGCGTCCAGCACCTCGCGGTTCTTCTCCTGGGACACGGGGGCCAGACCCAGCTCGGCTCCCCGCCTGTCCATCGCGTCGTAGGCCACGAGCGTCGGCACCAGGAACGCCTCGTGCCCGGCCATCAGGCCGGCCGTGGGGGCGTCCAGCAGGTTGCCGTGCTCGATCGTGCGGACGCCGTTCTCCACGGCGTGGGCGATGGCCTCGGGCGAGTAGGCGTGCGCCGCGACATAGCTACCGCGGCGGCTCGCCTCGTCGCAGACCGCGCGAATCTCCTCAGGGGAGTACTGCGGGAGGCGGATCGGATCGGTGAGCGAGACCACCCCGCCGGAAGCCATGATCTTGATGGCGTGCGCGCCGCGCCGGAAGCGGTCGCGTACGGCGCGGCGGAGCGCGTCCACACCGTCCACGATCTCGGCCATGTGGCCTCCGCACGCGCACAGGTCCTGGTCGCCCGGGCGGGGGTCGCCGTGCCCGCCCGTCTGCGAGAGCGCCGGGCCGGTGTACAGGTAGCGCGGCGCGGCGATCAGGCCGCGGGCGATGGCCTTGGCCAGGCCGGGGTCCCCCCCGGCCACGTCGCGCACTGTCGTGAATCCGCGTCCAAGGGCTGCGGCCAGCCGCCGGGCCCCGGCGAGCGCGACGTAGCTGAGCGGGCTGGTCTCCAGCGCGAGCAGGTCCAGCTCGGTGCCGTAGGCGTGGAAGTGCGCGTCGATGAGACCGGGGACGACCGTGCCGCCTCTGGCGTCGATCACCGTGCCGGCGGTCCTCTGGGGTCCGCCGATCTCCACGATGATTCCGTCGCTGACGCGGATCGGGCCCTCCGCGAGCTCGCCCGAGACGCCGTCGAAGACCACGGCGTTGACGATGGTCAGGCCGCCCGCGGTCATGCCGGCCGCTGCCCCTCGCGCAGCCGCCGGGTGGCCTCGTGGTCGACTTCGAAGGTGCCGGGGCCGACCACGACGCCGTAGTCGCGGGCGGCGGCGGACACCGACACGAAATCGTTTCGCACGTCGTGGGCGACCTGGGCGGGCTCGCGCTCGAACGGGTCGCCGTAGCCTCCGCCGCCGCCGGTGTTGTTGACCAGCACCTCGCCGGCGTCCAGATGGTTGTAGCCGCCGCCCTGCGTCACCTCGCGGTCGGTGCCGGGGTTGAGGATGATGTGGTTGTTCTCGCCCGGCCGTCCCCCGGCGACGCCCCAGGGTTTGGTCTTGGTCTTGTAGACGAGGCAGATGCCGGTGGACGGCGCGGTGAACCGGTAGGTGCGTCCCACCCCGACCCCGCCGCGGAAGCGTCCGGCCCCGCCCGTGTCCTGGCGGTAGCCGTAGGCCTCGATGAACATCGGCGACTTGGTCTCGAGCACCTCGACCGGGTTGTTGCGGCATCCCGGCTCGGACAGGTGCATGATGCCGTCCTCGCCGTCGCCGCCGGCGTGGGCGCCGAATCCGACCGCCTCGTTGGTGGCTTCGAGCCACGTTTCGCCGTTGCGGGGGTTGACGCCGAGGCCCATCATCGAGCTGACGTCGCCGCCGGAGCAGGCGGGCACGCGGCCGGGCATGCCCTGCGCGAGCGCCTTCAGCACGACCTCGCCGCCGAGCAGGCCCGTCCAGAGCGTGAACGTGGGCATCGGCGGGACCGCGTGCATCACCGAGCCCGGCTCGGTGACCACCCGCAGGGGCCGGAAGTTGCCGGCGACCACGGGCGTGTCCGGGGTGGTGAGCGCCTTGAATATGAGGCTGCAGAACGCCTCGGTCTGGCCGAGGGGCAGGTTGATCGGCCCCTTCACGTCGCGGTCGCTGCCGGTCCAGTCGACGATCATCTCGTCGTCGGTGATGGTGACGGTCACCGCCATCTTGATCAACCGGTCCAGGTCGACGCCGTCGCTGTCGACGAAGTCGTGCGCCGACCACGTCCCCCTGGGCAGCTTGGCCAGCGCCAGGCGGGCGAGCCGCTCCCCATGGTCGTTGATCGCGTTCATGGCCTGCAGCAGGACCTCCGGGCCGTACTTGGCCGCGATCTCCTGGGTACGGCGGACACCGGTGACGCAGGCCGATACCTGCGCCTGGATGTCGCCGATCGTGCGCTGCGGCATCCGGCTGTTGAACCGGATCAGGTTGAAGACGTCGTCGTTCTGCACCCCCTCCCGGTAGAGCTTGGTGGCCGGGAAGAAGATCCCCTCCTGGTACATGTCCGTGGAGTCCAGGACATATCCCGGGTCCTTCTGCTTCAGGTCCAGCACGTGGATCCGGCACGAGGTGAAGCCGATGAGCTCCTCCCCGTGGTGCACGGGCGCGAACACGAGCGGGTCGAGGGTGTGCGCCGACGACCAGTACGGATAGTTCAGGATGAGCACGTCGCCCGGCCGCATCGCGTCGCGGCCGAGGAACTCGATCGCCTTCTTGATCCCGTGGTCGTTGCCCCGGGTGAAGACCGCGATGCCGGGCGCGTCGGCCACGACGTCGCCGTCGACGTCGTGGATGCCGATGCCGTAGTCGTGGATCTCGTAGACGACCGTGTTGTACGCCGTGCGGCACAGGTTGCGGGCCATCTCCTCCGCCGCGGCGAGCAGCCCGTGCCGGATGATCTCTGTCGTGATGGCGTCGCTCATCGGATGACCTCCCGGTCTCCTGGTTCGGTCTGGTGGTTCACGGAAATGACCAGCTCGCCGTACGAGCCGACCACGAGGCCGTCGCCGGCGTGCAGGACCGTCGTGGCGGTGTGCTCGGCGATCACCGCGGGGCCTTCGATGACGTCGCCGGCGAGCAGGGCCTCGCGGGTGTAGAGGGCGTACGGCGCATCGGGCCGGTCGTCGGACAGGTACACGGCCCTGGCGCCCTCCGGTCGCAGCTCCCCGGACGTCCGCGCGGCGACCGGCGGGAGGGCCGGCTTGTCCACCGCGCCCACCGCGCGCAGCCGCAGCGTGGTGACCTCGATCGGGTCGTCCATGACGTGGCCGTACTGCCGCTCGTGCAGCCGGGCGAAGCTCGTCTCCACCGCCCCGGCCATGTCGGCGGCGTCGGCGTCGGCGGGGAACGGCACGGTGACCGAGTGCTCCTGGCCCGCGTAGCGCACGTCGAGGCTGCGGACCATCGTCCGGCTCCCCTCGCCGAACCCCTCCTCCGACAGCAGCGCCTGCGCCTCGGCCTCCATCTCGCGGTACGACGCGTCCACGGCCGCGGGATCGAGCCCGGCCAGCGGCGACACCAGGGTGCGGGCGAAGTCGTGCTGCACGTCGGCCATCAGCATCCCGAAGGCCGAGAAGGCTCCCTGGCCGGGCGGCACGATGACGGTGGGGATGCCGAGGTCGCGCGCCACGTCGACGGCGACCAGGCCGCCGCCCCCGCCGAATGACAGCAGGGCGAAGTCCTTGGGGTCTCGGCCGAGTTCGACGGTGATGGCGCGGACGGCGCCCATGATCTTGGTGTTGGAGATGCGGATGATGCCGCGGGCGAGCCCTTGGACGCTCATTCCGAGCGCGGCGGCGACCGGCTGCAGCGCCTTGTCGGCGAGGGAGGCGTCCAGGGTCAGCCTGCCACCGAGCGGGGTCTCGCCGCCCAGGTAGCCGATGGCCAGCGCGGCGTCGGTGAACGTGGGCGCGGTGCCGCCCCTGCCGTACGACGCCGGCCCGGGCGCGGCCCCGGCGCTCTGCGGTCCGACCTGCAGGGCGCCCGCCTCGTCCAGCCAGGCGATCGAGCCGCCACCCGCGCCGATGGTGTGGATGTACAGCGACGGGGTGTTGATGGGCATCTGCTCGAACTCCGCGCCCTGGTACAGGACGGGCTCGGAGTCGAGGATCAGGGACGCGTCGAGGCTGGTCCCGCCCATGTCGATCGTGATGAGGTTCGGCCGGTCCAGGAGCCGCGACAGCGCGGCCGCGCCGATCACGCCGCCGGCGGGCCCGGACAGGATCAGGCTGACGGGCTGCTCGCGGGCCGCCAGTGCGGTCATCGCGCCCCCGCCGGACCTGGTCATGAGGAAGCGGCCGTGGAATCCGCCCGCGGCGAGTTCTCCCTCGAGGCTCCGCAGGTAGCGGTGGACGATCGGCTTGACGTAGGCGTCCAGGACGGCCGTGCTCGTGCGCTCGTACTCGCGGTACTCCCGGGAAAGCTCGTGCGACAGCGTGACGGCCACGCCGGGCGCCGTCTCCTCGAGCACCTCGCGCATCCGCAGTTCGTGCTCCGGGGCGGCGTAGGAGTGCAGGAAGGCCACCGCGACCGACTGGTAGCCGCGCGCGGCGATGAGCGCCGCGACGCGACGCGCGTCCTCGACGTCGAACGGCGTGTGCACCGTGCCGTCGAACCGGACGCGCTCGGTCACCTCGTAGGTGTCGTACCGCTCGAGCAGCGCCGCCGGTTTGCGGTAGGTGATGTCGTAGTTGGTGCGGCGGTCGGTACGGCCGAGCAGGTAGACGTCGCGGAAGCCCTTGGTGCCGATGACCGCCGTCCGCGCCCCGGTGCGCGTGAGCAGGGCGTTGAGCCCCAGAGTCGTGCCGTGGGTGAACATCCCGATCTCCGGCATGGCCGCCCGCGCCACGCCGAAGGCGTTGATGACACCACGGGTCGGGGCGTCCGGCGTGGTGGGGACCTTGTCGAAGCGCAGCTCGCCGGTGTCGGGGAGCAGTTCGACCACGTCCGTGAACGTCCCTCCGACGTCGATCGCCAGCCTGCTCGTTGTGCTCATCGTGCTTTCAAGCCTTCCTGTCTGGGAGTACGAAGTGGGGCGGGGGGTGGGGGAGTGGCGGTCAACGGCCACCGGCCAGGGGTCACAGCCCGTGTGCGGCGAGAACCGCCCCGAGGCTCTCGGCCGGCAGCCCGCGCCCGTCGTCGCCACGCGGCCAGTGCACGGTGACCTCGTCGAATCCCATCGCCGACAGGCGGCCGAGGAAATCGGCGTACCTGCCTGCGCTCTCGAACGGCCATCGCACATCGAGAGCGATCTGGGCTACGCGCCGCACGGATGTCGCCGCTCTGCCGGCGGCCTGGAGTTCCCGGGTCAGCGCCGCGCTCTGCTCGCCGACGGCCTGAAACCAGGATTCGGGGTCGTCCTGCTGCCGGTAGGGGCCGTAGGTGACCCAGGCCTGGCCGAAACGCGCGGCCAGGCGCAGGGCGCGCGGGCCGGCGGCGGCCACGGTCAGCGGCACGCGGGGCCGCTGGACGCAGCCGGGGATCTGGTGGGCGTCGACGGCGCTGAACCACGTCCCCTTGACAGTGGTCACCCGGTGGGTGAGCAGATGGTCGAGCAGGCCGAGCCACTCGGCGAACCGCTCGGCGCGTTCGCCGCGGTCGCGCGGCGGGTCGCCGAGGACGAGGGCGTCCGGGCCCTCGCTGCCCGCGCCGACGCCGATGTCGAGCCGGCCGCCGCTGATCCGGTCGAGCGTCATGATGTCCTTGGCGAAGGTGACCGGATGCCGGTAGTTCGGAGTCGCCACCTGGGTGCCCAACCGCACGCGGCCGGTGGCGGCCGCCGCCGCGGCCAGCATGGGTACGGCGGCGTACCAGGGCCGTTCCCTGAGCGCCGGCCAGGTCAGGTGGTCGTAGGTCCATACCGTGCGCACGCCCGCGGCCTCGGCGTTCTGGACGTCGGCGACGAAGGCGGCGGGTGGATCGCGGTCGGGAAGGACGAGAGCCGACAGGGCGAGCAACGGGCTTCCTCCGTTCGATGGGGGCGAATAGGCGACCGGTCGCGACACACGGCGCCTCGACTCATGGCGCAGCGACACACGGCGCCGCGGCGCGCGCCGGATACAAGCAGTGCCCGAGCGCGTGTGCCCGCCGGATACCGGAGCACGCCGGCATGACGGCCCGCCGGCCGGTGTTCGACCGGCCACCGGATGGGAGGCGACGAGGAGCGCGGTCAGGCGCCCGGGGGCCGTTCCTCCCTGCCCGCCCACTTGCCGCGCACGTGACCGATGTGCGCCTCCATCAGCCGTTCCAGGCCATGCCGGTCGACCGCCGCGATGAGGTCGAGCATCCGCATGTGCTCCAGGGCCGAGGTGTGCAGCTCCCCGGTCTGCGCGAGCCGCTTGAGCCCGAACAGCCGGGCGCGGGCCCGTAGCTCGCCCACCAGCGACACCAGCTCGGTGTTGCCCGTCAGCGACAGAAGCTCCAGATGGAAGTCCCGGTCGTGCTCGATGTAGGCGATCAGGTCCATCTTCCGTGCCGCGTCGACGATGCGCTGGGCCATCGGCCGCAGCCTGGCCAGGTCCTCCTCGGTGGCGACGCCGATCACCTTCACGGTCGTCGGCACCTCGAGGAGCTGCCGTATCTCGGTGAGATGGTCGAGCTCCTTCTCGGACAGCTCGGTCGCCCGGAAGCCCTTGTTGCGCACCGTCTCGACGAGGCCCTCCTTGACCAGGTCGAGCATCGCCTCCCGTACCGGTGTGGCCGACACG
The DNA here is from genome assembly GCF_040653595.1 of Sphaerisporangium sp. NPDC051011. Taxonomy (NCBI): domain Bacteria; kingdom Bacillati; phylum Actinomycetota; class Actinomycetes; order Streptosporangiales; family Streptosporangiaceae; genus Sphaerisporangium; species Sphaerisporangium sp. NPDC051011. The sequence continues at coordinate 41,551 of NZ_JBFAGG010000015.1, forward strand.
CCGAGCTGAGCGGCGAGGGTCGGCGCGGAGTAGATCTCGCCGGGTCGCATCTGACCGGCCACGAGCGCCGCGCGCAGTGCCTGCGCGACCTGCGCGCGCACGCTGCGCTGCACGCGCAGGGTCGGCAACTCCAACGACTCCGCCATGGCGCACCTTCCTCGACCGGCACGAGAATTCCCCGGGCTCTGCCGACATTATGGGAGCGATCACGCCTGGCGGCGGCATGGATTCCGGTACGCGCATGGCGTTATCTGCATCCCGCCGCCACCGCTTTCTCGGTGGCCTCCCGTACGGCCTGATGCTGCTCCTCGGTGAGGGGCGGGCGCGGGGGCCTGCACGGCCCGCCGTACCGGCCGGCGATGTCCATCGACAGCTTGATGGCCTGCACGAACTCGACCTTGGAGTCCCAGCGCAGCAGGGGGTGCAGCGTCCGGTACAGCGGGAGCGCCGTGGCCAGGTCGCCGGCCGCGGCCGCGTTGAACAGCTCCACGCAGGAGCGCGGCAGCGCGTTGGGGTATCCGGAGATCCACCCGGGCGAGCCGGCGATCACCATTTCCAGGGTGACGTCGTCGGAGCCGGCCAGGACGTCGAGTCCCGGGGCGAGCTCGGCGATCTGGTAGATGCGCCGGACGTCCCCGGAGAACTCCTTGACCCCCACGATCAGCCCCTCGGCGTGCAGGTGGGCCAGCAGGGCGGGGCTGAGGTCGACCTTGGTGTCGATGGGGTTGTTGTAGGCGACGACGGGAACGCCGGCCTTGGCGACCTCCCGGTAATGGCCGACGACGGCGCGCTCGTCGGCCCGGTAGGCGTTGGGCGGCAGCAGCATCACTGCGGGGCAGCCGGCCTCGGCCGCCTCCTCGGCCCACCGCCGCGCCTCGAACGCGCCGTACGCGGCGACGCCCGGCATCACGGTGAAACCGTCGGGGGCGGCGTCGAGGGCCACGCGGACGACCGCCCGGCGTTCGTCGTCGCTCAGGGTCTGGTACTCCCCGAGTGACCCGTTCGGTGTCACGCCGTCGCATCCCTCGGCGGCGAGCCACCGTACGTGCTCGGCGTAACGGTCGAGGTCGACCTCGAGCCGCTCGTCCATCGGTAGCGCCGTGGCCACCAGCACGCCGTGCCAGGGCTTCTGTCGCGCTTGCATAGTCGCTCCCGTCGTTGATTGCGAAAGGCTCGATCCGGGGGCCGGGGGCCGTTCCCGGTTCATCTGCCCTTCTTCGCCGCGCTCAGGGCCACGGCGGCGAGGATGACGACACCGGTCGTCAGATCTTTGAAGAACGGGTTGGCGTTGAGGATGTCGAACCCGTTGTCGATGAGGGCCAGCAGGTAGACGCCGCAGACGGATCGCCAGATCGCGCCTATGCCGCCGTAGATGCTGGTGCCGCCGAGGATGACCGCGGCGATGGCGAGCAGTTGCAGCCCGCTTCCCGCCTGGGGCTGGCCGGAGCCGATGCGGGACACGCCGATGGCCGCGGCGATCCCGGCCGCCAGCCCGCTGTAGAGGAAGGTGTACAGCTTGATCCGGTCGACCCGGATGCCGGACAGCTCGGCCGCTTCCGAGTTGCCGCCGACCGACAGCACGTACCTGCCGAAGGTCGTGTAGTTCAGCAGGAACCCCGAGACCAGCGCGAACACGGCGAAGATGATGACGGCGTAGTAGATGGGGCCGACGCCGCCCCGGCCGAGCGCGGTGAAGGAGACGTCGCCGACGCTGATCAGGAAGCCTCCGGTGATGAGCACGGCCAGGCCGCCGTAGACGAGGCTCGAGGCCAGCGTCGCCAGGAACGAGTGGATCCTGAGCCGGGTGATCGCCACCCCGTTGACCAGGCCGAGGACCGCGCCGACGACGGGCGCGGACAGCAGGCCGAGCAGCGGGCTGCCCAGGTTGGCCGCGACCCACGCCGCGACGACCCCCGCGACGCTGAAGATGGCGCCGGTCGACAGGTCGAAGCCGCCGCAGATGACGACCAGGGTGCCCGCGCAGGCGATGATCGCCAGCGGGGTGTTCTGGTTGAGAATGTTGATCACGTTGGTGACGGTCAGGAACGACGAGGTCGACACGCTGAGCGTCACGAACAGGGCCACGAGCAGGATCAGGACCGCGTTCCTGCGGATGAAGGGCAGCGTTCCGGCGGCCCACGACCCCGCCGTCGGGGACGCGGCGTGACCCCCCGCGGCGCCCCGCGTGTCCTGCTTGGCCGACATGCTGTTCATACGTCCTCCCCGTTCCCGGAAGGTGTGCTGGTCGTGGGGGTGTCGCCGACGCCGAACAACCGCTGGAGCACGACGTCCACCGAGGTGTCGGCGGACGCCATCTCGCCGATCAGTGAGCCCTGCCGCACCAGGTAGACGCGGTGGCTCAGCCCCACCACCTCCTGCAGTTCCGAGGAGATGAGCAGGACGCCCGTACCGGAGCGGGCGATGCCGACGATGAGCTGGTAGATGCGGGCCTTGGCGCCGACGTCGACGCCGCGCGTCGGCTCGTCGAGGATCAGCAGCTCGGGCCGGCCGAGCAGCCATTTGGCGAACAGCACCTTCTGCTGGTTGCCGCCCGAGTAGACCGAGACGTCGCCGTCGACCTGGCGCGGGCGCACCCCGAGCTGTTCGATGAGCTCCTCGACCGCGCCGCGCTCGGCGCGGCGGGCGAGCACCCCGGCCTTGGAGAACCGCCGCAGGTGGGGCAGGGTCACGTTCTCGAGCGCGGGCCGCGCCAGGACCAGACCCTGCGCCCGCCGGTCCTCCGGGATCATCGCCATGCCGCGCTCGATCGAGCCTCTGGCCGATGCCCCGCGTACCTCGGCGCCCCGGAACACGATGCGTCCCGAGTCGGCGGGTTCGCAGCCGAACAGCACCCTGGCGATCTCGGTCCTGCCGCTGCCGACCAGCCCGGCGAGACCGACGATCTCACCGGGCCTGACCGTCAGCGACACGCCGCGCACCCGATCTCCGCTGTGCACGTCGCGCATCTCGGCCAGGGGCTCGGTGTCCGGGCCGGGGGCCGGCGGCCGTTCGGGCAGCAGCACGTCGGCGGGCTCTCCGAGCATGGCCTCGACGAGGCTCGCCTTGGTCTCGCTCGCCGTGTCCGCCGTGCGGATGACCTGGCCGTCGCGCATCACGGTGACGCGGTCGCAGTGCTCGAGCACGTCCTCCAGGAAGTGGGTGACGTAGACGATCGTGGTGCCGCGCGACCTCAGCCGGGCGATGATGTCGTGCAGCCGGGCCGCCTCGTCGGCGGTGAGGGACGAGGTGGGCTCGTCCATCACGATGACCTTGGCGTCGCGGGCGAGCGCGCGCATGATCTCGACCTTCTGCTGGTCGGCGATCGGCAGACTGTCGACGGGCACGTCGGGTGGCAGTCCGAACCCGCACACCCGCTCGAGCTCCTGGTAGCGCCGTTCCAGCCCCGGGTGGAGCACGCCGAGCGTCCGTCTCTCACGTCCGAGGAAGACGTTCTGCGCGACGGTGAGCGCGGGTACCAGGGACAGCTCCTGCGCGATGATGACGACGCCGGCGTCCTGGGCGCGCCGGACGTCCCAGCGCCGCACCCGTCCGCCGAACACCTCCAGCTCGCCGTCGTCGGGGTGGTAGAGGCCGCCGATCACCTTGCCCAGGGTCGACTTGCCCGCGCCGTTCTCGCCGACCAGGCCGTGCACCTCGCCCCTGGCGATCGACAGCGTGACCGCGCTCAGGGCCTGCGTGGACCCGAACCGCTTGGAGAGATTCCGTACGGAGACCGCCGGTTCCGCGAACTGGACGTCTCCCGCATGCCGTGCCGCGGCCACGCCCTCACCTCCTTCCATGCCGGATCAGTCGGACCATTCGCCGGTGAAGTCGGGGTGCTGGTCGAGGATCTCCTTGTTGACGATGAGCGGCACGTCGCCGAGCTTGTCGGCGTCGACGACCTCGGTCACCGGCTTGCCCTTGACCGCGTTCACCACCTGCTCGAGCGCGACCTTGCCCATGCTGACCGGGAAGTTCACCAGGTCGGCGGCCCACTTGCCCGCCCGTACCTGCTTGATGGCCTCGATGTTGCCGCCGCCGCCGGAGACGTACATCTTCGACAGGTCGATCCCGGCGCTCTCCAGCGCGATCTGCGCGCCGGTGGTCTGCTGGTCGGCGTTCGACAGCACGACGTCGAGCTTCGGGTTCGCCTGCAGGATGTTCTGCATCGCCTTGAGCGAGGTGTCGCGGTCGTAGTTGCCCTGGCCGGTCGCGACGACCTTGATGTTGGCGTGCTGGTCGAGGACCGACCGGTAGGCCTTGTACCGCAGGTTGTCGAACGGGAACTGCAGCTGGCCGATCAGGAGCGCGACCTTGCAGGGGCTCTTGCCCTCGCAGTACTTGACCACGTCCTCGGCCTGGGCCTTGGCGTCGGCCTCCGCGTCCGAGGCGACGGTGGACACGATGCCGGGCACCTGGGGGGTCAGCTTGGTCAGGTCGGGACCGATGGGGAACAGCACCGTGACGACCGGGATCTTCGCCTGGGCCGCCGCGGGGACCGCCGCCGCGATGCCGACGTTGTCGTTGGGCACGATGACGATGCCGTCGAACTTGTTCTGGCTCGCCACGTTCTGTAGCTGGTTGAACTGGGTCTGGCTGTCGAACTTGCCGTCGAAGATGGTCACCTCGACGTCGCCGAGTTGTTTGGCCTCCGCGACGGCGCCGTCGTAGACGGCCTTGTTGAAGCCGTTCTGGCTGGAGGAGGCCAGCAGCGCTATCCGTACCGGGCCGGTGTGCCCGGCCTGGCCGCCGGCGCTCGGGCCGGCCTCCTGCGAGGCGGTGACGTCGGAGCTGCAGGCCGACAGGGAAAGGGTCAGCGCGGCCGCCGCGACGGCGGCGGCGCGGATGCGGAGAAGTGGGGTTCCTGGCACAGGCACCTCGCAAGGGTGGAGATGTCGACGATCTCGGTGGATCGCGGATTGTTTTCTCGGGTCCCCTCGACCGAGTGCGCAGTACAATGTCACACTACAACTGCCCCGTCAACGACTCCGGCCAGTCGAGTAACAGCAGGAGCAGGTTCATGAACGCTTCACCTCATCACCCGGCATCTCCCCAGGCGGGGCGGGCGTGAGCGCGGACCTCGTCGTCGCCGGCGCCGGAATCGTGGGAGCGGCCTGCGCGTACTATGCCGCCCGCGAGGGCCTGTCGGTGACCGTCGTGGACCGCGGGCCGATCGCCGGCGGCACCACAGGAGCGGGCGAGGGCAACATCCTCGTCTCCGACAAGGAACCCGGACCGGAACTCGACCTGGCCCTGCTGTCCAACCGCGAGTGGCGCGAGCTCGCCGGCCTGCCACTGGACGGTGAGACCTTCGCCGCCGCGGTCGAACTCGAGCACAAGGGCGGGCTCGTGGTCGCCTCCCGTCAGGCGTCCTTGGACGGGCTCGACCGGCTGGCGGCCGAGCAGCGGTCACTCGGCGTCGAGGCCGTCGCCGTACCGGCGAGGCGGCTGCACGACCACGAGCCGCACCTGGCCCACGACCTCGCCGGCGGCTACCTGTACCCCCAGGACATGCAGGTCCAGCCGATGCTCGCCGCCGCGCACCTGCTCAGGATGGCGCGCGCGTCCGGCGCCACCGTGCTGCCGCACGAGCCGGTGACCGGGTTCCTGCGCGACGGCGAACGCGTCACGGGCGTACGCACACCCCGCCGCAAGATCCCGGCCGGCGCCGTGCTCAACGCGACGGGAACCTGGGCGGGCGAGCTCGCCGCCCTGGCCGGGGTGCCGGTTCCCGTCGCACCACGGCGCGGGTTCGTCCTGGTCACCGAGCCCCTGCCGCCGATGATCCGGCGCAAGGTGTACTTCGCGGACTACATCGCCGACGTGGCCAGCGACTCCGCGGCCCTGCAGACATCGGCCGTCGTCGAGGGCACCAAGGCGGGCACCGTGCTCATCGGCGCCAGCAGGGAACGCGTCGGCTTCGACCGCGCGTTCTCCCTGCCCGCGCTCAGGCTGCTCGCCGCCGGAGCCCTGCGGCTGTTCCCCGTGCTCGACGGCGTCGCGGTACTGCGCGCCTACCGCGGCTTCCGGCCCTACTGCCCCGACCACCTCCCGGTGATCGGGCCCGACCCCCGGGCCCCCGGCCTGCACCACGCCTGCGGGCACGAGGGCGCGGGAATCGGCCTGTCCCTCGGCACCGCCCGCCTGGTCACCCAGGCGCTGACCGGCGGCACGCCCGACATCGACACCCGCCCGTTCCGCCCGGACAGATTCGGCACGGAGGCCGCCGCGTGACCACTCCGCCCCAGTTCGAGATCTACTTCGACGGCGAGCCGATCCCGTGCAGGGACGGCTGGACCATCGGCGCGGCACTGACCGCGGCCGGGATCCGGTCATGGCGGACGACCCGGCACCGGCAGCGGCCACGCGGCCTGTTCTGCGGCATCGGCGTCTGCTTCGACTGTCTTGTGACCGTGGACGGGCAGCCCTCACTGCGGGCGTGCCTCACCCCCGCCCGCCCCGGCGACGACGTGCGCACGCAGGAAGGAACCGGCCGATGAAATCCCCTGTCTACGATGTCGCGGTCGTCGGCGCCGGCCCGGCCGGCCTCGCGGCGGCGCTGGCGGCCGCGGAGTCCGGGGTCACCGTGGCGATCGCCGACGCGGGAGTGCGCCCCGGCGGGCAGTACTGGCGCTCGCCCGCCCCCGGCGCGGGCGCGTTCCGGCCGCACACCCTGCACCACGCATGGCACCGCTTCACCTCGGCCGACGCCAGGCTGGACGAACTGGCCGCGGCGGGGCGAGTGACCCGTCTCGCCGAGCATCACGTCTGGTCCGTCGAGCGGACCGAAGACCTGTGGTCGGCGCACTGCGCGGCCGGCGCCGAGCCCCGCCGCGGCGACGCCCGCCGGGACGTCGTGATCAGGGCGCGGCGGCTGGTCCTGGCCACCGGGGCCTACGACAGGCAGCTGCCGTTCCCCGGCTGGGACCTGCCGGGCGTGATGACGGCAGGCGGGGCACAGGCGCTGCTCAAAGGCCAGCTCGTCGTCGCGGGCGCGACCGCGGTCGTCGCCGGGACCGGCCCGTTCCTGCTGCCCGTGGCCGTCGGCCTGGCACGCTACGGCGCGCGGGTCGCGGCCGTCGCCGAGGCGAACTCGCCGCTGGCCTTCGCCCGCTTCCCCCGGGCGGTGCTCGGCGCGTCGCGCAAGGCCGGCGAGGCCGCCGAATACGCCGCCGCCCTGCTGCGCCACCGCATCCCGGTACGGCACCGGCACGTGGTGATCGGCGCCTTCGGACGCGACCGGCTGGAGGGCGTGCGCGTCGCCAAGATGGGCGGGGACGGGCGGGTGCTCACGGGCACCGAGCGGGTCATCCCCTGCGACGTGCTCGCCGTCGGCTGGGGATTCACCCCGCAGCTCGAACTGCACCTCCAGCTCGGCTGCGCCACCCGGGTCGATGTGGACTCCAGCCTGGTGGTGCGGGTCGACGACGACCAGCGGACCACCGTGGAGGGAGTGTGGGCGGCCGGCGAGTCGACGGGCGTCGGCGGCGCCGACCTCGCCTTCATCGAGGGCGAGCTCGCCGGGCACGCCGCCGCCGCGTCACTCGCCGCGGCGCCCCGTCGGCCCGTCGGGGCGCTGCGCAAGCGCCGCGCCGCCCTGCGCGCGTTCGCCGCGGCCATGCACCAGGTCTACCCGGTCCCCGAGACGCTGATCGACGGGTGCGACGACGAGACGATCGTCTGCCGCTGCGAGGAGGTGACCGCCGGCGCCATCCGGCATGCCGTCACGGAGCTGGGGGCGACCGAGCCGCGCACCGTCAAGCTGCTCGCCCGCCCCGGCATGGGCTGGTGCCAGGGCCGCGTATGCGGCTTCGCCACCGCGTGCATGACCGCGCGGGCCGGCCGGCGGCCCGTCGGCGAGACGGACCTGCGGGCCTTCGCCGAGCGGCCGATCGCCGCCCCCATCCCGCTCGGCCTCCTGGCGACCCCACCCGAGCCGTGATGCCGCCAATCCGTGCCTGCCGGTGGGAGACGAGGGAAGTCGCCTACAGCCGGCGCATGGTCGCGCTCCTCATCGACGAACTACGCCACGGCGCCGATACGTGCCGGTCTCGCTCCTGAAGTCGCGCACGGATCGGTGTACCCGAGGGCCGGCGGGCAGGGCGGCGCGTCCCAAGGCGCCGTCTACAGCCGTCTACAGCAGGGCGAGCTGGTGGTCGGCGGAGCGGCGGGCCTGCCAGGGGGCGCGCCGGGCGCCGATGCCGTACAGGCGGGCCAGCTCATCCACCCGGGCGACGACGCGCCGCCGGTAGTCCTCGCCGGCGAGCGGCCCCTCGGCGTACAGCTCCTCGTAGCGCGGCAGCAGCCGGGGGTGCTCCTCGGCCAGCCAGCGCAGGTACCACTCCCGGGCCCCGGGCGGCAGCTGCAGCACCATCGGCGTGATGCTCACCGCGCCGGCCTCGGCCACGCGGCGCACCACCGCCCGCAGCTGGTCCTCGGAGTCGGTCAGGCAGGGCAGGACGGGGCCCATCAGCACCCCGCACGGCACCCCGCGCTCGCCCAGCTCCGCGCACAGCTCCAGGCGTTTCTGCGCGCTGGGCGCGCCGGGCTCGACGGCGCGGCGCAGCCGGTCGTCCACGAAGCCGATCGAGACCCGCGCCTCGACCTCGGCCACCTCGGCGGCCTCGGCCAGCAGATCGGCGTCCCGCAGCACCAGCGCGCTCTTGGTCATCACGCGGAAGGGGTTCCCGGCGTCGCGCAAGGCCGCGATGATGCCCGGCATCAGCCGGTAGACCTGCTCGGCCTCCTGGTAACAGTCGCCGCTGAAGCCGACGCCCACCGGCTCGCCCTTCCAGCGCGGCGCGGCCAGCTCGGCCCGCAGCCGCCTGGCCGCGTCGGTCTTCACCACGATCGCCGAGCCGAAGTCGCGCTCGCCGTCCAGGCCGAGCTGGCGGTGACCGCCGCGGGCCGCGCAGTACAGGCACGCGTGCGCGCAGCCGCGGTAGGGGCTGACCGCCCAGGACACCCCGAGGCCCACGGCCTCGGGGACCCGGTCGATGATCGTGCGCGACGGCACCTCGTAGAAGGTCGTGGCACCCGAGGCCCGGCGGACCGCCCGCCGCTCGATGCGCGGCCGGGTCGCGGGGGTGCTCTCGACAAGGGGAAGGGCGTCGAAACGCATGACTGATAGTGGAACACGCATTCGATACCCGTGGCAAGCGAACGCGCCATGCCGCACCGGGCACACGGGTACGGCCTCGACCGGACTCCCCGTGCCGCCCACCGGCCTGCGTGAAGCCCTCGCCGCGCGGCCGCCCGGAGATCCCTCGTCCGCTGCGCCCGCTCGCCCCCCGCCCTGCGGCCGCCCGTGGAGGTCCGCCCCGGACGCCGGTGGCCGCAGCGACGTTCGTCCTGCTCACCCATGTCTTGCCGGGCGCCTGAGCGGCATCGCCGGGGGACCGGCGTGCCGGTGGGCGCCGGTGACGCGATGGACTCAGCCGCTGTGCCCGGGCGGGGACAGCGTGCGCAGGGCCCGGACGAGGATCTCGTGGGCCTCCCGGGCGGCTTCGGGGCGGCCCTCCACCGCGTACTCCATCCACAGACCGGCCATCAGCATGCCGATCATGCGGGCGGGCACGCGCCCGCAGGGGTACCCGGCGCGGTCCAGGACCTGGGTCACCATCGCGTCGCACCCGTCGGTCCAGTCCCTCGCGATCGCCTGCAACGCCGGGTCGCGGCCCGCCTGCAGGTACAGCTCCCACAGGCCGAGCTGGCGCAGCCGGTCGCCCTCGCCGTCCCCCCGCACACCCGCCCGCGCCCGCGTTTCCGTGCCCGCGCCGGTCGTTTTCGTGCCTGTTTCCTCGTGAAGCGGTGGGCCGGCCCTCGAGGCGGGCTGCGTGCCCGATTCCGGGGCGGAGCCCGCGGCGGCCGCCGGGCCAGGCCCCGGGCCCATCGCCATGGCCAGAGCCGCCGCCAGGGTCTCGGGGTCGCGCGGGCGGCCCGCCGTCCCCGCGTTCAGGCGCAGGCGCATCTCCTCCAGTTCGCGGGCCACCAGCAGGGCGAAGGCCTCGGACACGAGCTGGTCGCGCGAGGTGAAGTAGTAGGTGGTCGCGGCGAGCGGCAGCCCCGCACGGCCGGCCACCGCCCGATGGGTGACCGCGGTGAACCCGCCCTCTTCCAGCAGGCCCACCGCCGCCGCCAGCAGTGCCGCGCGCCGGCGCCGTCCCCGCTCCTGGGCCGGGCGCGCCGCCGCCCCCGAAGGCTCCGGGCCGTCGTCAGGCTCGGATGCGCGCTTCTCGCCGGTCATCGCCGCCCTCCACGGATCGCGTACCGAACCTTCACGCCCACGGCCCGCGCCCCGGACGCCCGCCAGGATCACCGGCGGGACGGCCGGCGGCCCGAAGGACCGGCCGGGACGCCACGCCGCCTCGTGCGCGGGCAGGTCGCGGACGGGCCGGTCAATGGGCGCCGGCCAGGTTCAGCACGACGACCCCCGCGATGATCAGGACGATACCCCCGATCTTGGCGAGGTTCATGGCTTCGCCGAGGAACAGCGCCCCGATCACGGCGATGGCGGCGGTCCCGACACCCGACCACACCGCGTAGGCGACGCCGATCTCCATCTGCAGCTTCAGGGCGCGGGCGAGCAGGGCGAACGAGGCGACGTAGCCGATGACGACCACCACGGTCCAGCCTTTGTGGGCGAAGCCGTCGCTCAGCTTGAGCGCCGTGGTCGCCAGCACCTCCGAAGCGATCGCGACGGCGAGCAGCAACCACGCCATGAAAACCGGCCTCCCTGATCCCGACCGGCCACGAATACCGGTACATGCGTACCAGTTTAGCGGAATGGGACAACTGTGACCGATAACCCGGTTTACGGCTGATTTAGGCGCTGGGGAGTTCGGGGACCCGGCACGAGCCGCGTCCCGGCGCGACACGGGGGCCGTCGGATCCGGTCAGGTGACGGGGCGGGCAGGCGAATGCCCCGGCCGGGCCCCGCGGCCGGGCGGGACGCGGCGTCCGTCCGGGAGCGGGTCACGGGTGGGACCGGGGTGTTTGCGGGGGTGTGGGGTGATCTACGCTGTCGACGGTGACGATTCTTCATCTGGCGCTGGCCGACGACTGGACGGCCGCGGTCGGCGCGGGCGAGTACCGCGTGTCCACGCTGGGACGCACCCTGGCCCAGGAGGGGTTCATCCACGCCTGCGCCGACCTCGAGCAGTTGCGCGGGGTGGCCGGACGGTACTACGGCGGGGTGACCGAGCCGCTGGTGGTGCTGGCCATCGACGAGGAGCGGGTGGGATGCCCGGTGGTGCGGGAGGTCCCCGACGGGGCCGAGGATGCGTTCCCCCACATCTACGGCCCGCTGCCGGTGAGCGCCGTCGTCGAGGTCACGCCGTTCTCCCGCTGACCCCGGATCTCCCCTGACCCCCGACTTCTGACCCGTGACCGCTGACGTCCCTGCCGGGGCCCGCCGGTTCGCCGCCGGGCGCCGCCCACCGCGGTTCCAGGTGGCGGCCGGGCCGTACCCTCACCGCCGGGCGGGCGGTTTCACTCGCACAGGGTGCGCTGCAGGCGGCGCGCGGCGAACAGCAGGCCGGCGACGATCATGGCCAGCAGATAGGCGGTGTGGACGAGCAGCCCCCAGCCGGCCTGGCCGATGGCGATGCCCCGGACCAGCTCGACCGCGTGGTAGAGCGGGGTGGCCTGGACGAGCACCTGCATCGCCGCCGGGTAGTCGGTGACGGGGGAGAACGTGCCGGAGAACAGGAACAGGGCGAACTGGCCGGTGGCCATCAGGTCGAAGTCCTGCCAGCCGCGCAGGATCGTGCTGATCGCCATGCCGAGCGCCCCGAAGGCCAGCCCCACCAGCATGGTGGCCGGGAACGCGGCCAGCGCCCACAGCGGCGCGGTCAGGCCGAGGGACACCATGACGACCAGGAAAAGCCCGGTGTACAGGGAGCCGCGGACCATGGCCCAGCCCAGTTCCCCGGCGGCGATCTCGAAGGGCCGCACCGGGGTGGCCAGGACCGCCTCGAACGTCTTCTGGTACTTCATCTTGAAGAAGAAGTTGTAGGTCGTCTCCGACAGCGCGCCCGACATCGCCGAGACCGCCAGCATGGCGGGGGCGACGAAGGTGGCGTAGGGCAGCGAGCGGCCGCCGACCTGCAGGTCGCCGACCAGCGCGCCGACGCCGACGCCGATGGACAGCAGGTACAGCACCGGCTCGAAGAACCCCGACAGCAGGACCAGCCAGTAGGCCGGGCCCGAGCGCAGCGCCCCTACGTTGCGGCCGAACACCGCGCCGACCCGGGCCGGGGAGACCCGGGCGACGATCATCGTGGTCACCATGTGTCAGTCCTGAAGTCGTCTGCCGAAGGCGTGGAAGGCCCACAGGATGCCGCCGGCCGCGAAGACCAGCAGGTAGGCCAGATGCGCCGCCACCGGCCACGGGGGAGCGGCGCCCAGGGTGGCGGCGCGGTCCAGCTCGACGCCGTGCCACAGCGGGGACAGGTACGCCAGCGGCCGCACCACGGCGGGCAGCTGGCCGACGGGGAAGAACACCCCGGAGAACAGCGTGGCGGGGATCATCACGAACCGGAACAGCAGCGCGAAGTAGCTGTCGTGGTCGATGCCGGCGGCGAAGGCCATGGTGGGGGCGGCGGTGGCCAGCGCCACCAGCGCGCACACCAGCGGGGTGACCAGCGCCCACGGCGAGTGCAGCGTCCCGAACAGGGCCGAGACGCCGAGGAACACCACCGCGGCGATCTCGACGCGGATCAGGATGTACAGCAGGTAGCCGCAGACCATGTCGCCGGCCTCGACGGGGGTGGCGCGCATGGCATGGAAGCCGCGCGTCCATTTGAAGTCGCCGAGGATGGGATAGGTGCACTCGCCGACGGCCATCTGGAAGGCGGTGGAGGCCATCACGCCCGGGACGATCCAGGCGAGGTAGCTCACCCCGCCGATGTCGCCGACGTGACCGCCGACCCCCAGGCCGATGCTGAGCAGGAACAGCACCGGCAGCACGAAGGAGGAGAACACCGAGGCGCGCCACAACCGCCGGTACAGGGTGAGGCCGCGCTCGAGGACCGCCAGCGTGGAACGCGCGCTGACCCGCGTCGCCAGGATCGCCATCAGTCGACCAGGGTGCGGCCGGTGAGGTGCAGGAACACGTCCTCCAGGGAGGAGCGGCGCACCAGCACGCTGGAGGGGGTCAGGCCACGCCGGTGGACCTCGGCGGTGGCGGCGTCGCCGTCGGCGGCGTACACCAGCAGCCGGTCGGGCAGCGGGTCGATGCGGGTGCCCACGCCGGTGAGCTTGCCGGCCAGGTCGGCGGGGCGTTCGTCGCCGAAGCGCAGCTCGACGACCTCGGGGGTGGAGTAGGTCTCGATGAGCGCGCGCGGCGAGCCCTCGGCGACGATGCGCCCGCCGTCCATGACCACCAGCCGGTCGCAGAGCTGCTCGGCCTCGTCCATGTAGTGGGTGGTGAGCACGAGCGTGGTGCCGCGCTTCTTGAGCTGGAACAGCCGTTCCCACAGCAGGTGGCGGGCCTGCGGGTCCAGGCCGGTGGTGGGCTCGTCCAGCAGCACCAGGTCGGGGTCGTTGACCATGGCGCGGGCGATGGTCAGGCGGCGTTTCATGCCGCCCGACAAGGGATCGACCTTGCTGCCGGCCCGATCGGCGAGCTGGACGAACTCCAGCAGCTCGTCGGCGCGGCGGCGGGCCTCGGCCCGGGGCACGCCGAAGTAACGGGCGTAGGTGACCAGGTTCTCGCGCACGTTGAGGTCGACGTCGAGGTTGTCCAGCTGCGGGCAGACCCCGAGCCGGGCGCGGATGCGAGTGCCGTCGCGGACGGGGTCCATGCCGAGGATGCGCAGCTCGCCGGCCGTGGGCATGGACACGCAGCCGATCATGCGCATGGTGGACGACTTCCCGGCGCCGTTGGGGCCGAGGAAGCCGAACGCCTCGCCGGGGGCCACCCGCAGGTCGATGCCGTCCACGGCGGTGAAGTCACCGAAGCGTTTGACCAGGCCATGCGCGTAGATCAGAGGTTGGTCGGACACGGAGCAGAACCCTAGCCAACCCCTCCGACATTTTCCCACCGGGTTTTCGCGGTCGCCGTGCCCGCTGGGGGATCTCAGGGGGCGGCGAGAGGGCCGCCCGGGGGGCACGGCAACCGCCGCCGGGCGTGTTCCGACGACGCTCGTCCCGGCGCCTGTTCGGCTACTCGACGACGAGTTCGACCGGGATGTTGCCGCGCGTGGCGTTGGAGTAGGGGCACACCTGGTGGGTGGCCTCGACCAGTTTGCGCCCGGTCTCGCCCTGCAGCTCGTCGGGCAGTTCGACGCGCAGGGCGACGGCCAGGCCGAAGCCGCCGTCCTCTCCGGAGACCAGCGAGACCTCGGCGGTGACCGAGGCCTGGGAGACGTCGAGCCTCTCGCGGCGGGCGACCAGGCTGAGGGCGCTGGCGAAGCAGGCGGCGTATCCGGCGGCGAACAACTGCTCGGGGTTGGTGCCCTCCCCGGTGCCACCCAGGGACGTCGGCGGGGCGAGGGTGAGGTCCAGGCGGCCGTCGGAGGAGACCGCGCGGCCCTCGCGGCCCGAGGCTGTGGCGATCGCGGTGTACAGCGTGCTCATGGCGCTGCCCTTTCTGCCAGATATGCCGGTTATGTCGGAAGGTGCGCGGGCGGGTGAGACGTCCGGCGCGGCACCGTACCGCGTCGGCGGGCGTCCCGGGCCCGTACATAGATTGTGCACAATTCAATTGCGCGCGGTCAAGTTGTACAATCGTCCCATGCAGGACCCGACGCGATCCGACCCGCTGCGCCTGGACGACCAGGTCTGCTTCGCCCTCCACGCCGCCTGCCGCGCCCTGGACGGCGTCTACCGCCGCGAGCTGCGCGAACTCGGCCTCACCTACCCCCAGTACCTGGTGATGCTCGCCCTGTGGGACCGGCCGCCGGACACCCCGGACGGGGCGGACGCGGCGCGGGGGCCGGGCCAGGGGCTGAGCGTCAAGCAGCTCGGCGCGGCGCTGCGCCTGGACTCCGGCACGCTGTCGCCCCTGCTCAAGCGGCTGGAGGCCGCCGGGCTGATCCGCCGCGCGCGCGACCCGCGTGACGAGCGGTCGGTGCGCGTGCTGCCGACCGCCGAGGGGACGGCGCTGCGCGGGCGCGCCGCGGGCGTGCCGGGGCGGATCGCGGCCGCCACAGGGCTGCCGGGGCCGGAGCTGATCTCCCTGCGCCAGGCCCTGCGCCGCCTGACCGCCACGCTGGACACCCTGGACTCCCCGGAGGATCAGCCCGGCGCCCCGCCTGGTGCCTCGTCCGGCGATGCGGCGGGCGACCGGCAGCCCGTCCCGCCGCGTACCGCCACGGCTCGATGACCGGGCGGGGCGCGCGAACGGGAGGCCGGGCAAGATCGGGACCAAGGTCTCTGGCATAACCGCCCCCCACGGGGAACGCTCGTAGGCATGAGTGAGCTCGAGCGCATCGACGCCTACTGGCGCGCCGCCAACTACCTGTCGGTCGGCCAGATCTACCTGCTGGACAACCCGTTGCTGCGCGAACCGCTGCGGCCCGAGCACATCAAGCCGCGGCTGCTCGGGCACTGGGGGACCACTCCGGGGCTGAACTTCTGTTTCGCCCATCTGGACCGGATCATCCGGGAACGCGACCAGGACATGATCTACATCTGCGGCCCCGGCCACGGCGGCCCGGCCACGGTCGCCAACGCCTGGCTGGAGGGCACCTACTCGGAGGTCTACCCCTCGGTGTCCCAGGACCAGGACGGGATGCGCCGGCTGTTCCGCCAGTTCTCCTTCCCTGGCGGCATTCCCAGCCACGCCGCCCCCGAGACGCCCGGGTCGATCAACGAGGGCGGCGAGCTCGGCTACTCCCTGGCCCACGCCTACGGCGCCGCGTTCGACAACCCCGGCCTGGTCGTGGCGTGCGTCGTGGGCGACGGCGAGGCCGAGACGGGCCCGCTCGCCACCAGCTGGCACTCCAACAAGTTCCTCAACCCGCAGCGGGACGGGGCGGTGCTGCCCATCCTGCACCTCAACGGCTACAAGATCGCCAACCCGACGGTGCTGGCCCGCATCCCCGAGCCGCAACTGATCTCCCTCATGGAGGGGTACGGCTACCGTCCCCACGTGGTCTCCGGCGAGGACCCCGGCCACACCCACCGGCTGATGATGGCGGCGCTGGACGTGGTGTTCGACCAGATCGACGAGGTCAGATCCGGCGCCGAGGACCGCTGGCCCATGATCATCCTGCGTACTCCCAAGGGGTGGACGGGGCCCAGGGAGGTCGACGGGCTGCCGGTGGAGGGCACCTGGCGCTCCCACCAGGTCCCGCTCAGCGCGGTACGCGACAACCCCGAGCACCTGGCGCAGCTGGAGGAGTGGATGCGCTCCTACCGGCCCGGCGAGCTGTTCGACGACCAGGGCGGCCCGGTGCCCGAGGTGCGCGCGTGCGCGCCGCGGGGCACGCGCCGGATGAGCGCCAACCCGCACGCCAACGGCGGCGAGCTGCTCAAGCCGCTGGCGATGCCCGACTTCCGCGACTACGCCGCCGAGGTCAAGGCCCCGGCCGCATCCACCAGCGAACCCACCCGCCTGCTGGGCGCGTTCCTGCGCGACATCACCGCCGCCAACCCCCGCGACTTCCGCCTGATGGGGCCGGACGAGGTGGCCTCCAACCGGCTGTCGGCGGTGTTCGAGGTCACCGGCCGCGCCTGGCAGGCCGAGCGGCTGCCCACCGACGAGGGGCTGTCGCCGGACGGCCGGGTGATGGAGGTGCTGAGCGAGCACCTGTGCCAGGGCTGGCTGGAGGGCTACCTGCTGACCGGCCGTCACGGCCTGTTCACCTCCTACGAGGCGTTCATCCACATCGTGGATGCGATGTTCAACCAGCACGCCAAGTGGCTGGAGTCCTCCCGGAAGATCCCCTGGCGGCGGCCGGTGGCGTCGCTGAACTACCTGCTGTCCTCGCACGTGTGGCGCCAGGACCACAACGGGTTCAGCCACCAGGACCCGGGCTTTCTGGACGTGGTGGTCAACAAGAAGGCCACGGTGGTGCGGGTGTACCTGCCGCCGGACGCCAACTGCCTGCTGTCGGTGGCCGACCACTGCCTGCGCTCACGCGACTACGTCAACGTGGTGATCGCGGGCAAGCAGCCGGTGCTGGACCTGATGCCGATGCCCGAGGCCGTCGTCCACTGCGCCCGGGGGGTGGGCATCCTGCCGTGGGCCTCCACCGACGAGGGCGCCGAGCCGGACGTGGTGCTGGCCTGCGCCGGGGACGTGCCCACCCTGGAGGTGCTGGCCGCCGCCGACCTGCTGCGCCGCCACCTGCCCGAGCTGAAGGTCCGCGTGGTCAACGTCGTCGACCTGATGCGCCTGCAACCGCCGTCGGAGCACCCGCACGGCATGCCCGACGCCGAGTACGACGCGCTGTTCACCACCCACAAACCGGTGATCTTCAACTTCCACGGCTACCCGTGGCTGATCCACCGCCTCACCTACCGGCGCACCGGCCACGACAACCTGCACGTGCGCGGCTACAAGGAGGAGGGGACGACCACCACCCCGTTCGACATGGCCATGCTCAACGACATCGACCGCTACCACCTGGTGATGGACGTGATCGACCGCGTCCCGGGTCTTGGGGAGCGGTGCGCGCACCTGCGCCAGCGGATGGCCGACGACCGGTTGCGCGCCCGCGCGTACACCCGCGAGCACGGGGAGGACCCGCCGCACATCCGCGACTGGACCTGGCCGCACGCCGAGCCGCCCGTCAGCCCGGCGCCCGGCCGGGAGGGGTAGGGGCGAGCGGGGCCGAGTACGGGGTCAGCCGCCGCTGCCGTAGGGGCGGGTGATGACCTCCAGGGCGTGGCCGTCGGGGTCGTCGAAGTACACCCCGCGGCCACCGTCGTTGTGGTTGATCCGCCCGGGGCCCTGGTGCAGCGGCCCGGCCCAGTAGTCCAGGCCTGCCTCGCGCAGCCGGGCGAAGACGGCGTCGAACTCCTGCTCGCTCACCAGGAACGCGTAGTGCTGGGGGGTGATCGAGCCGGCGGGGGAGTCGGCGAAGTCCAGTGTCACGCCGTTGGAGGTCTCCACCGGCAGGAACGGGCCGAAGGGGTCGCCGACCTGCAGGCCGAGGATGCCGGCCAGGAACGCGGCCGAGGCCCGCTTGTCGGTGGCGTGGACGATGGTGTGGTTGAGCTGGACGGACACGACCGGATGCCTCCCTTGCGGACGATCCTCGCGGACGTCCCTTGCGGACAACGGACCGGTGACGCGCGGTACCGGGCGCCGGGGGCGTGCCGGCGCCGCGCGACCGTCCGGGCCCGCGACGCCCCCTGCCATTTCGACTATAGGCCGCCTGCGGGCCGCCTACCGGAGGCCGATTCGTCGCAGCGGCGAATCGGCTGTTCTGGCTGCGCTACGTGGGAGGGTCCGCTTCACCCCGGGCCCTGAAGGCCGCGACACCGCGGATGAGTCCGGTGGGTCAGGCGCGGCGGGCCACCAGCGCGATCAACGGCTCCACCAGCCGCGCCGCCAGCGGCCCGAACGCCGCCAGGATCAGCACGTACCCCGCCGCCAGCGGCCCGAGATCCGGGTGCGCCCCCGCAGCCACGGCCAGCCCCGCGATGACGATGTTGAACTCCCCGCGCGGGACCAGCGCGATGCCCGCCCGCGCCTGCCCGGCCCGCGCCACCCCCGCCCGCCGCGCGGCGTACATGCCGGTGGCCAGCTTGGTCGCCATGCTCACCACCGCCAAAAGCCCCGCCACCCCGGCCATCGGCCAGATCGCCGCCGGGTCGGTCTGCAGGCCGAAGAACACGAAGAACACCGCCGCGAACAGATCCCGCAGCGGGATCAGCAGCGCCCGCGCCTCGTGCGCCAGCTCCCCCGACAGGGCGATCCCGACGAGAAAGGCCCCGACCGCGGCCGAGACCTGAAGCTGCTGGGCGACCCCCGCGACGGCCAGCGCCAGGCCCACCACCTTCAGCAGCAGCACCTCGGAGTTGGGGGAGGCCACGAACGCCTCGATGAACCGCCCGAACCGCAGCGCCACCACCAGCACGACCCCGACCGTGGCCAGCGCGATCGCCACCGTCACCGCGCCCATGGCAAGGCTCACCCCCGCCAGGATCGCCGTCAGCACCGGCAGGTACAGCGCCATCGTCAGGTCCTCGAACACCAGCAGCGACAGCACCACCGGCGTCTCGCGGTTGCCGATCCACCCCAGATCCGACAGCACCTTGGCGGTGATGCCCGAGGAGGTCGCGTACGTCACCCCGGCCATCGCCACCGCCGCCACCGGCCCCCACCCGAGCAGCAGCGCCGCCACCGCCCCCGGGGCCGCGTTCAGCACCAGGTCCACCAGCCCGCCGCGGGCGTTGCCCCGCAGGCTGGTCATCAGTTCGTCGGCGTTGTACTCGAGACCGAGGGTGAGCAGGAGCAGCACCACGCCGAGTTCGGCGCCGACCGCGATGAAATCCTCGCTGGTGGCCAGCGGCAGGATGCCTCCCTGCCCGAACGCCAGCCCCGCCAGCAGGTACAGGGGGATGGGGGAGATGCCGACGCGCAGCGCGAGCGCGCCGAGCACGCCGAGAGCCAGAACGATTCCGCCGAGTTCGATGAAGATTATCGCCGTGTGCACGCGAGCTTATCCATGGGTCAGGATGTCGGCGACCGCGGTCGTGCTCTCGGGGCTTCCCACCACGACCACCACGTCCCCCGCATCCAGCCCGAAGTCGGGGGCGGGGCTGGCGTGCACCTGCCCGCCGCGCACCACCGCCACGATCGAGGCGCCGGTACGGGTGCGGGCGCGGGTGTCGCCCATCGGCCGCCCGGCGTAGGGCGAGCCGCCGGCGATGGGAAGCTGGACGCTGACCAGGCCCTCCACCTCGCGGTGCAGGGCGTTGAGCCGCTGGACGATGCGCGGGGCGCCCAGCAGTTCCACCAGCGCGTCGGCTTCCTCGTCGTTGAGCTGGACCGCCTCGCACGCCCGGTCGGGATCATGCTTGTCGTAGATCACCACGTCCCGGCGGCCACTGCGGTGCGACACCACCGCGATCCGGCGCCCCGACTGGGTGGTGAACTCGTGTTTTAACCCGATGCCCGGCAGCGCGGTCTGTTCGATCTCCACCGAGCCCTCGCCCCATCCTCGACGACCACGTCCGATCCGCCCACACAAGACGGGAATATGTCCATTTTTGGGGCGGTGTTTCCCTGAGGCTAGCACGACCGCCCCGCCCCCGGCGCACCTCAGAACAGGTCAGAACAGGGGACCCGTCAACGCGCCGACGCCGAAGCCGCCGTCAAGCAGCCGGCCGCCGAGGCTTTCCCGTCACCGACGAGCTGATCGCCCGCCTCCCCGCTCCAGTACGACCACATCAACTTCCTCGGCCGCTACGCCTTCACCCGCCCCCGGCTCCGGGACCGCGGCAGCCGCGCGACCCGCACAGCGACGACAAGACGGACGATGGCGAGGACGGACAGCCGCAGGCCCGTACAGTCGAAAGCGGTACGGTCCGGAGCCACCTATGACTCCGGACGCCTCTCGCTGGTGTCTCGTGCCGGCGGCGGCGAACGTTGAGCCGGCCCCCATCGGGATTCGGCGAGCTGGGAGGTTCCGGGCCAGATCGCTTGGCTCGTGTCGAAGCGGAGAGGAATCTCATGCGCCCATTGCCTGATCCCGTGGTCGAGCTGGTACACGCGCTCGCTGCGTCTCCTGGCGTGGTCGGGATTGTGCTGGGCGGTTCTCGCGCCCGCGGGCGAGAACGCGAGGGATCGGACATCGATCTCGGGCTCTATTACAGCGCCGACGACTTCGACTGGGACGCCCTGGTGGAGGTTATGCGTCGGCACGACGATGCGGGCGCGCCGAGCGGACTCGCCTCGCCCGGCGAGTGGGGGCCGTGGATGAACGGGGGTGCCTGGCTCTGCGTCGGCGGGCTCGCCGTTGACGTATTGCTTCGGGACGCGGGGTTCGCCGAACAGACGGCGTGCGAGGCACGTGAGGGGCGTTTCTCCAGCAACTACCTCCCGGGGCACCCGCACGGGTGGCAGAGCTTCATGCTGGTGAGTGAGATCGCTCACAACGTGCCGCTCGCCGGCGACGAGGAGCGGCTGGGGAAGCTTCGCGCCCTGGCCGAGCCGTACCCCGAGCCGCTCAGGGCGGCGATCCTGGACCGATTCCTCTACGAGGCCCACTTCAGTGCTCTGCTGCTCGGCAAGCTGGCCGGTCGGAACGACCTTGCCCAGGAGATCGGGCTTGCCCACCGAGGCGTGCTGTGTCTCGTGCACGCGCTCTTCGCGCTCAACCGTGTCTACCTGGTCAACGAGAAGGGAAGCCTCGAGGTCGCCGCAGGATTCCCCGACCTCCCAGACGGTGGTGCGGAACGGATCACTGCAGTGCTCACGGCAGCGACCCCGGAACGCAGAGCCGAACTGCTGGCAGATCTCGCGCGGGAGACCGAAGCGCTGGTGAGAGAGCGGATGCCGTCCTGGTCGCCGAGCTGGAACCTCTCGTCGTTCCCCACGGCCTGACCGGATCACCCAGTGTCCGCTGGAGGGTGTGGGGGGCCGGACGTCCCGCTGGAACCGCTCCCTTGCTACCGCTGATTTCCGTAAACGGCGGCGCCGTCAGTGACACGCGACGCTCTCGCGGTCGCGGTGACAGCCGATCTGCCGGGTGCGGCCGGTCATGCCGTCGGCGCCGTCGGAGATATCGGCGGCGGTGACCGGCACCCTATCGGGCGCGCCGGTCACCGGGGGCGGGCAGGGACGGTGCCGGACCGCCGCGGGCGGCGGAGGACGCGGCCAGGTAGTCCTCCACCAGCTCCGGCACCCCGCGCCCGAGGTCGAGGACGATCCCGCGCTCGTCGGGGCCGAGCGGCTCCAGGGCCGCGAACTGCGAGGACACCAGCGAGGCCGGCATGAAATGCCCCGTACGCCCTGCCACCCGCCGCCGGACCTCCTCGACGTCGCCGTCCAGGTGGACGAAGACCACCCGCGGCGACGCCGCGCGCAGCACGTCCCGGTAGGACCGCTTGAGCGCCGAGCAGCTCGCCACCCCGCCCGCACCGTCGTG
Organism: Sphaerisporangium sp. NPDC051011; assembly: GCF_040653595.1. Lineage (NCBI taxonomy): Bacteria > Bacillati > Actinomycetota > Actinomycetes > Streptosporangiales > Streptosporangiaceae > Sphaerisporangium > Sphaerisporangium sp. NPDC051011. The sequence goes on from NZ_JBFAGG010000015.1 coordinate 63,600, forward strand.
CGCGGCCAGCCAGCCGCCGATGGCGCGCAGCCACGGCAGCCGGTCGGCGTCGGTCAGCGCGATCCCCTTGGACATCTTGGCGATGTTCGCGGGGGTGTGGAAGTCGTCGGCGTCGGCGAACGCGACCCCGAGCCGCCGGCTCAGCGCCTGGCCCACCGTCGTCTTACCCGACCCGGACACCCCCATGACCACCAGCAGCGGCGCCGAGGTTCCCGCGCCGGCACCCGGGGGAGCGGGGCAACCCGAAGGCACGGCACCGGCGGGCACAAAGGGGTCGACGGAGGTCATCGGCGCTCCAATCCGGACGATGCGACCACAGCGTGTCACGAACCATCATCTCCATCCGCACCGGCCGCGGCTCCACCAGCGCACCCCACCCCGGACACCGCTCCTCCACCTCCCGCCACGCCTCCGCCGGCACGACCCTCCGGACGCACCACCACCTCACCCGTCACCTTCGCCCCCGCGATCCGGTCCACCCGAAACGTCCGCCGCCCCGGATCGGTGACTACCAGCACGAACTCGGCATCATCGACTCCGGCGGCAACCCCCGGCGTGATGCACGACCAGCACTACCTGGACGGCCTCGCCGCACACGGCGACCCCTGACGTCCTCACCCGACCGCCCCCGGCCGGTGAACACCAAGGACGCGGGGAGGGGCGCCGGTGAAAACGCTCAGCGCGGCGCGCGCCGGACGTGCACATGCCCCTCACGCGGAAACGGGGACCTGGCCGGAACGACCTCCTCCAGGACGTACCCGCACTTCTGCGCCACACGGCACGACGCCACGTTGTCCACCAGATGCAACAGACGCAGACACTCCAGCCCCCCAGCCGCGAACCTCCCGAACACCCACCCCGTCAACGCCTCCACGGCCCGCCCCGCGACCCCCCGGCCCCGCGCGGCGCGCGCCGTCCAGTACCCCACCTCCGCCGACGACGCCCCCGCGACCAGGCCCTTCACCGCCACATTGGCCACCAGACGCCGCACCTCGCCGCCCGCGTCCGGCTCGGTCACCGCGAAACTCAACCGGCCGCCGTCCTGCCAGCCCCGCCACTGCTTGTCCAGCCACCGCCGGGCGTCGGCCTCGTCCTCCACATGGAACCTGGTCCAGCGGCGCATCACCGGATCCCGGTAAGCCTCCACCAGCTCCGCGACGTCCCCCGCCGCCCACGCCCGCAACAACAGCGGCCCGCCGTCCCCCTGCGCGGGAACGCGCAGGACCAACGTCATGTCACTCACATCACCGGACGACGACACCCACGTCACCCACCGATCAAACAACACCGCACGTCCCGGCCGGCTCCCCGAGCCGCCCGCACGAAACCGCCCGCCGACCGGGACGCGACCCCCGCCGCGCAGCGCGACCGTCCCGCTGCCACCCCGCCAGACCCGCGTCCCGCCCCGCACCTCCGCGACGGCGGACACCGCGCCGTCCGCGACGATCCCGTCCAGCTCCGCCCGCAACTCCGCGCCGCTCGCCGTGGCCGCGCTCGCGGGAACGGCCACAGGCCCCGCCGACGCCACGCACAGACAGGCCACGGCCGCCACACGTCCCATCTTCACGTCTTCCTCCGAACCCGGAAACCACCCTCGTGGCCTCCCCGGAGAAAACGATCAACGATACGGCCGTGCCGGAGCATCAGAGGCATCACCCACACCGCCCCCGATCCACCAGCCCCGACTCAGAACAGAGGAGGAGGCCAACCGGCCGCCCAACTCACAGCAAGCGGAGGACCCTGAAGGGCTGTCACGGCGCCGCCGGGCGACGGCGACGGGCGACGAAGGCGAGCGCACCCCCAGCAGCAAGCGCCACCAGCCCGGTCAGGGCGAGCACTGTCGTCATCGAGGAGTCGAGCGCGGCGGGGCGTCCTTGGCCGCGCTTGGCCGGGAAGGTGAAGCTGCCCGACACGGTGTGCGTGGTGCGTCCGCTTTGCACGGTGAGCTGGAATTTCCATGGCCCATCGGGAAGCTGGTCACCCAGTGGGACGGTTATCGTGCCCGCCTGGCCGGGGGCCAGGGTCGTGCCGGGAGCGACCCGGTAGGGGCCCGCCCATACTCCGCCGGGGCCGTCGGACAGCGTGAGCGTTCCGACCAGGTCGATGGCCCGCTCGCCCATGTTACGCACGGCGGCTGCGACCGACGGCCGGCCGTCGTCCAGCCGCTGGGGCACCACCTCGCCGATCCGGAACCGCGACGGCGGTTCACCTTCGGGGCCGACGTCGAGATAGGTGCGGACCCCCACCCTGTTGACCAGTGCGATGTTGCGCTTCGCGGTCGGCTTGCCGGTGGAGACCTGGGCCCAGATGACGGCGTACCGCTCGCCCTTGATCGTCGGCTCCGGGACGCTGACGGTCGCCGTCACCTCGCCGCTGCCGTGCGGCGGCACATCGATGGCGGGACGATTGAGCGTGATCCACGAGGTCAGCTCGTTTGGGGTGCGGCCGGGCGCGAAGGTGAATCTGCCGTGCTTGATGTCAGCCGCGGCCGCATACAGCTGCACATGCTGCCGCTGCGGGGAGCTGTTGGTGACCTGCAGGCGCCGGCTGAAGGTCGTCCCCGGGTTGACGTGGTCGACGATGAAGGCACGCGCACGTGGGTCGTCCATCCGGCTTGCCGGCGCCTCAAGCAACCGGATCCCGATGGCGCCCCTGGCATCTGGGCGCCGTGGATCGGCGGCCGCGCCCGCGGCTACGCCGAGCACCCCGGACACGGGGAGGGCGAGCAGCGTGGCCAGCAGGCACGGCCGCAGGAGGGGGTGGTCAGGCGACAGAGTGATCCACCGTCCCGGTGTAGACACCGGCGACCGCACCGGCGGGGACGTTCACCACGATGGTCGGGTTCCAGGTGGCGGAGTTGACGCCGGACCCGGATGTCTTACTGAAGGCGGTGCGTGAGGTGTCGAGTGACTGCGCGGCGGCGGCGTTGGCCTGGCCGGGCACGAAGGTGCCGCTGCCGGTGGTGGCGGTGGCGGCACCCGACCAGTACAGGACATCGCTGTTGGGGATGGTCTCCGGCGCGGTGCCGCCGCCTGTGGTGAAACCGCCGGTGGCCGCGATGACCGACGCGGTCCAGGTGGCGGTGAGCGCGGCGCGCTCATCCGATACCGCGATCGAGCCGAGCTGGCCGCTGATCTGCCCTCCCGGGGCCCCGCTGCCGACGCTGACCGGCCCGTTGGGCACGCTGATCGTCAGCCCGTCGGGTGCGGTGACGGTGAAGTTCACCGTGGTGGGACATGTGGTCGACGCGGGACAGGTACCTGCCCGCGCCGGCAGCGCGGCCATCAAGACCGCCACCAGGCTCGCGACTCCCGAACAGGCTATGCCGAGACGGCGTGCGGACATGGCCGCTCCTCTTTTCATCCGATCCGGGCCCAGGCCCGGGTCTGCGTATGCGGCCTCATCCTGGCTGGCGTGATCGCCGGGGAGACGGGTTCAGGCGGGTGTCTGCCGACTCTTCATCACCACTTGTGCACTCTTGGTGGTCATCCAGTGCCGGGAGACCCCCGGTTCACGCCGGAGACCGGCCGAGCCGCCCGATCCGTTTCGCAACCGCAGCAAGGCTTTCAACCCGACTATTTTGATAGGCGATTACCTCCCCCGGAGAGCACAGGGGAACCAGGCCGGACGCCGATGATCTAGGCTGCCGATCGGTCCTCCCACCATCGGCGAACCGGTGCCCGACGCGCCTCGCCATGAGACATCTGTGAGGAATCACAATGCGCAAGGCCCGTACCGGCCTGGTCGCCGCGCGAACCCCTCTGGCGCTGCCGTACCTGGCCGGCTTGCTGCTCACCGGGGCCGCTCCGGCCGCCTCCGCCTCAGCCCCGGGCGCGCCGGCCCCCTGGACCGTCACGGTCGCCCTGCGCGCCGATCCGCTGGAGATCACCGTGCCCGGCTCGGTGAACCTCGGCAGCGGCACCGCCGGTGGCTCGATCAGCGCGTCCATGGGCACCGTGACCGTGACCGACACCCGCGGGGGAAACCCGCCCTGGACAGCGACCGTGACGGCCACGACCTTCACCACCGGCGCAGGATCACCATCACAGACGATCAGCAACAGCGACGTCGCGTACTGGTCCGGCCCGGCCACCGCCTCCTCCGGCGCCGGCGCCGGCACCCCCGGGCAGCCGACCGCCGCCCAGCAGGTCCCTCTGTCCTCGACGGTGACCGCGTTCAGCGGGCACAAGACGGGGGAGGACCCCTACTCCGTCAGCTGGGCGCCCACCCTCGTCGTCACCATCCCAGCCACCGCCGCCCCAGGCGTCTACACCGGGGTCGTCACCCACTCCGTCTCCTGAACACCGCCCCATGCTCGAACCGCAGGCGAGATGAGCGCATATCCGTCATCACTCCCTCACCCCGCCACCTCCACCCGGGACTCCGTCTCAAGCACCGCCCACACGATCGACGGGTACGCGCCGCAACGACACACGTTGCCACTCAGGCGCTCACGCACCTCCCCGGCGTCCAACTCCCGCGGCCGGCGAAACCAATTGACCGCCTGGAACACGCGGCGGCCTGCGGGCGGACTCCATCCACCAAGCTCGCGGCGTTCGACGACGCCGCCCTCCAGCAGGCACGGAGTGTGCCGGACCCCGGCATCCGGCACACCCATCCCACGGCCGCGCGTCGCGAGAACGGCCGGCCGCCCACGCGCTCAACACGGCGAGCGCAGCACCCGCTCCGGCACGACCGCGGACGCGGGCGGCGCCTGTGCACCGGAAGCGGAATCCAGGACACGGGCGAGCCAGTCCTTGCGCGCCCGGCGCGCCGCGACCGAAATCCTCACCTCTGGATACAGCGCGTCGAATCCATGGAAACCCCCCGCCCACACATGCAGCTCCGCCTGCCCGCCGGCCGCCCAGATCCTGGTGGCATAGTCGACGTCCTCATCACGGAAGACCTCGGCCGAACCCGCGTCGACATAAGTTGTCGGCAGCCCCGAAAGATCATCGGCCGCCGCCGGTGAGACGTAGACCGGCACGTCCCCGCCGGCGAGATCACCCAGCACCGACCGCCATCCGTACTCGTTCATCTCACGAGTCCAGACACCCGGCCCACCGGAGTACTGCCGGCTGGAGGTGGTGACGTTGCGATGGTCGAGCATGGGACAGATCAGCATCTGGGCGGCGACCCCCGGAGCGCCGAGGTCACGTGCCATCAGCGTCACTCCAGCGGCCAGGCCACCACCCGCGCTGGCACCCGCGACCACGATACGAGCCGGGTCGACGCCCAGTTCACCGGCATGCTCGGCGACCCAGACAAGGCCCTGGTAGCAGTCATCGACGAGAGTCGTACCGGTGACCTCCGGCGCCAGCCGGTAATCCACCGAGACGACGACGGCACCGAAAAGCTCGAGCCACTCCAGCGGGATGTCGATCTGCGAAAAGCGATCACCCATGACCATGCCGCCCCCGTGGATCCAGTAAACGCACGGCGCCGCCGCGGAACGACCCGCCCCGCCGGGACTGAAGATCGACATCGGAAGCCGCGCACCGTCCAGGGCGGGGATCACCAGCTCCCTACGGTCCACCGCGCGGCCGACGAGAAAGGCGTCGACCGGCGCCGACGCAAGCCGGCGCATCTGCTCGACCGCCTCAGGGCTGAGCTCGGACATGAGCGGCATCTCCGCGAGCAGCGCACGCAGCTCGGGATCGAATTCGGGACGTGCCGATGCCATGGTGGGTCTCTTTTCGCCGAGGTCGGCCGGGGTCTCAGAAAGCGGCCTTGCCACCGACGGGCACCTCATCGGTGTACCGGGAGTCACCGGCCAGCAGCGGCCGCAGCCTGGCGACCAATGCCTGCGCCTGCTCGGACGCGAAGAACCTGGCGTGAGCCTCCCGGCTGGTCCAGCCCTCGGTGACATGGACGGTGTCCGGGTCACCGGCCGAGCGGCCGACCAGGAAAACGACACAGTCCTCGCTCGACAGAGACGGCGCGTCGAGCAGGAACTCGACCAGTTCGTCACCCTTGCCGGGCTGCGCGGTCATGGTGGCATGGAAACCGTGGCCGACGACCATGGGCTCTCTCCTCATTCGTGGAGCGGATCACGCACTCCTGGGAAACCAACAAACCCATGAAAACACCACTACCAGCGCAAACGTTAGAACGATGCTGCTGACGTCTTGCCCGATCCTATCGTTGCAGCGAGTATCGGCTGATGCTTCAATCGGTTCATGGACCTCGACGAACTACGTTCCCTACTCGCGCGCCACGCCCGGCCCGACACGACCACCGCCATCAACGATGTCCTGATCTCGAAGGTCGAGCGGCGGGCTCCACCATCGCCCTCGATGTCCGGCACAGTGCTGGCACTCATCGCCCAAGGCGGAAAACGGATCGCACTAGGCGACCGCGTCTACGAGTACCACGCCGGGCAATACCTCATCGCCTCGGTCGACCTCCCGATCAACGGCCATTTCACCGAGGCCAGCCCCGAGCGGCCGGCCCTGGGCCTCGGCCTGACCCTGCACCCCGCCGCCGTGGCCGAGATACTGCTGCAAGCCGCCCCCGGAGACCTCCCACCCAGCACCGGCGGCGCACCCTCGGGCCTCGCCGTCAGCACCGCCTCCATCGAGCTCCTCGACGCCGTGATCAGGCTGGTACGCCTGCTCGACCGGCCACGCGACATCACAGTGCTCGCGCCCCTGATCAAACGCGAGATCCTCTGGCGGCTCATCACCGGAGAACAAGGCGCCGCCGTCCGCCAGCTCGGCCTGGCCGACAGCGGCCTCAACCACATCGCCCGCGCCGTCCAATGGATCCGCGACCACTACATGCGGTCCTTCCGCGTGGAGGACGTGGCACAGCTGTCCGGTATGAGCGTGTCCGCCTTCTACCGCAACTTCCAGGCGGTCACCGCGATGAGCCCCATCCAGTTCCAGAAACAGATCCGGCTACAGCAAGCCCGGCTCCTGCTCGCCACCGCCCCCAACGACGTCACCGGCATCAGCCGCCGCGTCGGCTACGACAGCCCCTCCCAGTTCAGCCGCGAATACCGCCGCCAATTCGGCACACCACCCAGCCAAGACGCCGCCCGCCTCCGAGGCTCGACACCCGGCACCGCAGCAACCCTGGCCTGACAGCCGAACCACGCCCGGAAGTCCGGCACGGAGGAGCGATTCGCCGCACACAGAGCACACAGAGAAGCGTCAGGAGGTCGCGCCGAAACCGCAGGCGCAGGCCAAGCAACCGGGACGTCGCATCTGGCGTGAGGCGAATCGGGGGAGTGGGCAGGATGCGCGCCCAGCAGCGACGCATCAGTGGTGTCGCACTCGTTCCTTGCGCCCGCGTATCGAGCACCCGCACAGTCAGGGGGTCCCCGTTCTTGGGGCGTCGGTAAGAAACGTGTCACCAGCCCCAAACGAGCGGGACTCCGCCCGAGCGGGCTCGCGATCGTGTCGGCCCCCAGGCCCGTAATTCATCGTGATCTTGTGAGGACGGGCATGCCGAGCTGGGCTGATCAACCGATCCCCGAGAGGGTGCTCCGGACCTGGGGGCGTTCCGCCTGGAGCTGGTGCTCGCCGATGCGGCTGCGCGGCGACCACCCGCACGCGCCGGGCGTCGTCTACCTGGTGGTGGTCGATGAGGCCGACACTCACGCAGTGGGCGACACGATCAACGCCGACGCCGAGCGCGTCAGCGAGCTCTACGGGCGCCTGCACATGAGGCTGATGAGGGACACCTGATGAGGCGAGTGCCGACGCAAAGACATAGAGCAGAAGGGCTGGCCAGAGGACTCAGGTCCAGTCGCCCGAGTCGTCGTCATTGTCGGCATACCACACGTTGGTGCATTGCCGGCCGCCGTTGTGCAGGATGCACACTCGCACGGCTCGATGGGCTCCGTCGATCCTAGGCGTCGAATAGGTGCCGTTCGAGGTGGCGGTGACCTCGCAGTAGTCCCATGTTCCGCGCGCTTCGACCTCGTGGGTGCGCAAAAAGTTGTGGTCGGAGCGCGGGCCTGTGACAGTGAAGTTGGAGCGGTCGATGCCCATCACGTCACCTTTGCTGAGCTTCGCCTTCGCGAAGGCGGAAGCGTTGGCCCGGTTGGTGTAGAGATGCACAGTTGTGCCGTGGAGGGTCGCCGGGTATTTGAGATCGCCGGTGGGGCCCTCGTCATATTTGACCTCTCCGTCGCCTTTGGCGTTCCAGGCTCCGGAGTGACAGGCCTTATCGGCGTGCGCGGCCGATGGGGCGCTCACCGAGACTGCGACCGATAAGGTGGCGCCGAGCAGAGCGGCCCAGGCAACGTGGCTGGCCGTCGTGGTCTTCGTGCGACGAGTCATTGGGGATCCCTCTATCTGTTCGATTCCTTGTGCAGTGCCTTGTATGGCCGCAACCGGACGAGTCAGGGAACAGGCTGAGGGGGCGGTACCCGCCCTGGCAAGAGCGGGGACGACTTCTGGGATGGTGGGATGACACCCGGCCGTTGAGCTGCGCTGATCCCGACCTCTGGGATGAGCTGTCGTGCCATCGGGCAGCTGGGGCGCGGGTGGCGGCTTTGGTTGCCAGCGCGGGGGTGGTAACCGCGGTTACCACCGGACATGCGACCGGCCCGCCTCCAGGAAACGGGAAACGGGCCGGTGATCTAGTTGGCTAGGGCGTCAGCTCTCCTGGTTCCAGGCCCTCCACTCGGGTCCGTGCGATGAGCCCCAAAGTAGCTGTTCGTAGTGGGAGTAACGACGCGTACAGCAGAGCGCCGCCCTCGATGCCGAGATCTCCGGAGCGGCCGAGCGCAAGGCGCACCGGGTCTACGCCGCCAGGGAGTGCGATAGGTTGCCCGCCAATGACTGAGCTTGGACCCGTCGCCTGGCCACCTGCCCCGATCAGGACCGAGCGGCTCGTGCTCCGTGAGCCCGAGGCCCGGGACCGTGCGGCGCTCATCGACCTGTTCACCTCGCCGGAGGTTGGCACCTACATCGGTGGCCCTCGACCGCGTGATGAGTTCGAGCGCGCGGTGCCCGAGGTGCCCAGGCGGCGCCCCGGCCTTTTCGTGGCCGATCTGGACGGAGCGGTGATCGGCATCATCACGCTCGACCGACGCGACGCGGAGCGTCCGGGGCACGTCCGTCCGGGCGGCGGTGAGGCCGAGCTCGGCTACATGTTCCTGCCGGAGGCGTGGGGACGCGGGTACGCCGCCGAGGCGTGCGCGGCGGTACTCGACTGGTTCACCGGCGCGCTTCCCAGCGAGCCGGTGGTGCTCTGCACCCAGACCGCCAACGACCGCTCGATGCGCCTCGCGGCGAAGCTGGGGTTCACCGAGGTGGAGCGGTTCGAGGAGTTCGGCGCCGAGCAGTGGTTCGGCGTGTGGTCCTCGGCCACGCCGTCTGGCTGACCTCGTGCTCTACAGGGCGTGTGCGTGCCCCGGCGTATCGTCGCGAAGTGGCGATACCTTAGCACTGAGTGGATCTTGGTTGATCTGGGGTGCTCGTCGTCCTGGCCGTGGTCCAGGAGTGCGCCGGCCCGCCGTGCACGTGCGGAAACCGAGGTGGGCGCGGATCTGGCTGCGGTGGTATTCGATCGTCGACCCGGACCACTCATAGGAGGCCAGGTCCGCAGCGATCACGCCGACCTGCTTGGCCACGTGCTCGACCGCCGCCTCCGGAAGTTCCCCGCGCCGGCGCGGGAACCGGCCGTAGCGGGTGTAGAACTTCAGCAAGATCACGAAAGCGAGGCGGGTGGCACCGCGCTTCCCGGCGATCAGATCTCCTCGTCCAGGATCGTCCAGTGCTCGACCAGTTCGTCGATCTTTCTGGTCGACGCTACGCGGCACGATCTTTGCTGGGTGATTCAGGCGGCGTGTGCTGCCTGCGGGGGAGGGGAGTGTCGGCTGCGTTGGATGGATGTGCCGAGAGGCTGGCCAGGCGACTGGGCGGAGGCGTACCAGCGGAGCCGGTGTGCGGAGACGCGGTCATGGGCGGGGCTACTTGGTGGGAAATGGGCGGAATCCTGAGGGTATTGGGCAGTCCGTTTGTGGGCGTTATATGCTTAATGTACTGTTACCCTGCTAACCAGTCAGAATCGAGCTTCTGTCCGGTTAAGTATTATTCGTACTGGTCAGGGCATTGTCAGTACATCCGTCCAGGCGTCTGTTCAGTGGACTTCACCTTCTCGTCCCCGCCGAGAACTCGTCGGCGCGCCGACGACGGGTACGCCGGGACGATCTGACCATGATCGATAGAACAAGATCGGAATATGGAGAGGTGCACACCTCGAGGGAGATCCGTACGGATCTCCAGGCCCGCCCAGTAGCCGGGCGCTCGAGGTGGTTGACGGGCGCGCGGCGACCGAGACGGCCATACGAAGGCATTCGGCCCGAAGCCGGCGCCTGACTACGAGCGACGCCGCCCGGGCCAGGCCGTTCGCCGCGCTTGTGGCCTTGGCCGGGGTTCGCCTGGGCGTGCGTCCAGTGGTCGCGCGTCGGTATGCAGGTCTCCGCGTGAGGCCGGAACGCCGGTGCGTCACGGGCCGCGCCGAGGCGTCTTCGGCGGCGGCGTGTGGCGGCGGCTGTCTGATGCGCGGCTCCGGTCGGGGCCTTTCGGAGCGTCTCTCGTCAGGCCGTTTCCGAGCGTTTGATGCATAATCGCACTTATGCATCAAACATGAGCGCCTCCCCTCGCAAGACTTATCGGCCGTCACGAGGCGTCCAGGTGCCCTCTGGCCCGGGCTTGGAGTTTGCACGCCGACAGCGCCCGGCCCTGGAGGTTGCGCTGCGGCGGCTGATGCCGGGCCGGGCGCTGTCGGCGAGGTGGTCGGATCGCTTGCGCTGGGATCGGGTGCACTCCCTCCGCTACCGCGAGGGCGGCTTCCGTCTTGCCTCCCCACGGGAAGCTCGATCACCATCCAACCGGCCGATCCCCTAGCACGAGCGAGCGACACCGTTCGCTTCACGCGCCGGCCGGTTGGCCGCCCGCAGCCTTGGGCGACGGCTGCGTCTACTGGTTCACCAGCGGGGGCCGGGGCCTGGACGGCGACGCGCTTTCGGCTCTCCCCTCCCTGGTTCTCCCCCGGTTCGCCCGTCGTCTTTCGCTCCCCTGCGCTGTGGGGCCGGCGGTGCGAGGAGGGTCTCGTGGCTGTCTGTGCGGGTGGGTGGCTGGGCGTGCGGGTGGGGCGGGGTGAGGGTGTTCGATCCGGCGGGGTGTGGTTTTAGGCCTTGTGAGGGGTCGGGGGTCGAAGCTACGATCACGACAACTCTTAGGAAACTTTCCTAAAAGAAAGTGTGACCCTGACACGCCACACCCACCCCCCACAGGCCGAGGACCCCCATGCGCCCCAAACGAAATCCCATCGTCCTGCTCCTGACCCTCGTGCTGGCAGCGGCGGCCGTGCTCCTCACGCCAGGGGCCGCGAGCGCGGCCTCCCCCACCGCGACCTTCGTCAAGACCTCCGAGTGGGGGTCGGCGTTCGAGGGCTCGTACACGATCAACAACGGCGGCACCACCTCCATCAACGGCTGGTCGGTCGCCTTCGACCTGCCGTCGGGCGCCTCGATCTCCTCCGCGTGGGACGCCACGATGTCCCGCAACGGCCAGCGGTTCACCTTCACCAACCTGGGCTGGAACGCCACCATCGCGCCGGGCGCCTCGGCCAAGTTCGGGTTCATCGCCAGCCCCGGCTCGGCCGTGCCGGCCAACTGCACGCTCAACGGCGCGTCCTGCGGCGGCACCACCGACCCGTCCGTCCCCGGCAAGCCGGGCACGCCCACCGCGACCACCACCAACTCGTCCATCGCCCTGTCGTGGGCCGCCTCGACCGGCACGGTGACCGGGTACCGGGTGTACGAGGGCACCACCGTCAAGGCCACCGTCACCGGCACCAGTGCGACGATCGCCTCCCTGGGCACCTGCGAAAGCCACACCTACACGGTGAAGGCGTACAACGCGCAGGGCGAGTCCCCCGCCAGCGACCCGGTGACCGCCACGACCACCGGGTGCACCAACCCCGTGCCGGGCAAGCCGGGTACGCCCACCGCCACCACCACCGGCTCCTCCATCGCCCTGTCCTGGGGCGCCTCCTCCGGCACGGTGACCGGATACCGCGTGTACGAGGGGACGACGGTCAAGGCCACCGTCACCGGGACGAGCGCCACGATCTCCTCCCTCGGCGCGTGCGAGACCCACACCTACACGGTGAAGGCGTACAACGCCCAGGGCGAGTCCCCCGCCAGCGACCCCGTGACCGCCACCACCACCGGATGCACCGGCGGCGGGCCGCTGCCCAAGCACTTCCTCACCGGGTACTGGCACAACTTCGTCAACCAGGCCGTCGCACTGAAGCTCAGCGCGGTGCCCGACGAGTACGACCTGGTCGCGGTGGCCTTCGCCGAGGCCACCGCGACCGCCGGACAGCTCTCCTTCCACCTCGACCCCGGGCTGGCCAGCGCGGTAGGCGGGTACACCGAGGCGCAGTTCAAGGCCGACATCCAGGCCCTGCACGCGCGCGGCAAGAAGGTGATCCTCTCGGTGGGCGGCGAACTCGGCCGCGTACAGGTGGCCAGTTCCCAGGCGGCGACGGCGTTCGCCGACAGCGCCTACGCCCTGATGCAGACCTACGGGTTCGACGGCGTGGACATCGACCTGGAGAACGGGCTCAACCCGACCTACATGGCCGAAGCGCTGCGCAACCTGCGTACCAAGGCCGGGGCCGACCTGATCATCACGATGGCGCCGCAGACGATCGACATGCAGTCGACCGGCGTGAGCTACTTCCAGCTTGCGCTGGCCATCAAGGACATCCTCACCGTCGTGCACACCCAGTTCTACAACTCCGGCTCGATGCTGGGCTGTGACCAGGCGCAGGCTTACAGCCAGGGCACCGTGAACTTCATGACCGCGCTGGCGTGCATCCAGCTGGAGAACGGGCTGCGTCCTGACCAGGTGGCCCTGGGCCTGCCGGCCGGGCCGGGCGCGGCCGGTGGCGGGGTCGTGGCGCCGTCCCTGGTCAACAGCGCGCTGGACTGCCTGGCCAAGCGCGTCAATTGCGGCACGTTCGTCCCCCCGCGCACCTACCCGGGCATCCGCGGCGCGATGACCTGGTCGATCAACTGGGACGCGTCCAACAACTGGAACTTCTCCCGCACCGTCAAGCCGCACCTGGCGACCCTGCCGTAGCCCCTGGCCGGCCGGGCGGTGGTGCGCCCGCGAGCGTCGAGGCCGTACCCGCGACCCCGGGTGCGGCCTCGGCCCATGCGCGGCGCGGGGTTCAGCCGGCGTCGGCCGGGGCGTGCCGCAGCAGGCGCTCCACCCGTGACAGGGTCTCGCGGACGTTGTCCTCGGATGTCGTCTCCATCGCCTGCTCCACCGGCAGCCAGCGCAGCGGCGCCGAGGCGTTCTCCGGCCGCGCCGCCTCGGGGGTGCCGGTGCGCAGGAGGTAGCGCAGGTCGGCGTGCTCGTGCGCCGGTTCGTGCCCTCCGGCGGCGACGGGGACGATGGCCAGGTGTATCAGGGAGGATCCCGGCCACAGGGCGAGGTCGGCCAGCCCGGTCTCCTCCTGCCCCTCGCGCAGCACGACCTCCAGCGGGTCGCTCTCCCCCGGGTCGGCGTGCCCGCCGACCTGCAGCCAGGTCTGCTGGCGGGCGTGCCAGCGCAGCAGCACCCGGCGCGTGGCCGGGTCGGCGATGACGGCTGACACCGTCACGTGCAGGGGTGTGGCGCGGCTCCATGGGTCACCGCCGGTGGCCAGCAGTGCCCGTAGGCGCTTCAGGTCGGCGGCCTCCTGCGGCGTGGACGGCCGGTACCCCGCCAGTGCCTCGTTCAGTGGTGTCCCGGCGGCCCCGGACATCTCGGCGTTCCGTACCACTCCCCCAGCCCCCGCTCTTCTCGTATCGGCGATCCGCCCGTGGCGGTCTCGGCCGAGAGACTTCCACACCGTGCCCGGCCCAGGCAACGCGATTACGCGCCGCCCGGGGCTGTCCGGCCCCCGGGGAGGGAACGGGGATTGGCGGTAGGCGCTGAGGAGGGGCAGACCAAGCAGGTCCGAAAGGGCAAGGGCCGGTGAGCAGGTGTTCGGCGGGGGCGGCACCGGTGCCACGGGGTCGTGCTCGGGAGTGCTGCGCCGCGGACGCCTCAGCGTGTCCGTGCTGAGGCGTCCGCGGGGAGATCTCAGGAGGCCGTTTCCATTCCGAAGAAGTGGAGATAGCCCGAGGCGGGCTTGGGCAGCTGGACGATGTCGATGGTCTTGTTCGGGTCGATGGGCACCGAGGTAGAGAAGAGGTAGGTGCTCACACGATCCAGGCCTGACGCGCTGTTGCGGTAGGTCATCTTCGCCACGACGCCGTTGCCCGGCAGCGCGCTGGCGCGGCCGCCGTTCAGCGTCCAGTCGCTGAAGGAGAGCGTGTACGTCTGGGTCGTGCCGTCGGTGTACGTGATCGTGCCCGTGCCGGTCGAGGGTCCGTTGGAGGACGAACCCAGGAAGGCGAGCTTCGAGCCCTTACCGGAGAACTCGACCTTCTGTCCGGTGGAGTTGACGTTGTCCTCGACACCGGCCGGCAGGTTCGGCCAGGTGAAAGTGGCTCCCTCTGCCGTGACGGTGGTTCCCGGGATCAGGCGCTGCGCCGCGAGCGCCTGAGCGGAGTAGCTGTGGCGGGTCGTGTCGAAGCCTCCCACGGAGGTGTTCTTGTCGTCGGTGGTACCGGGGTTGTTGAACGCCGCGGCGAGAGAGGCGTACGGAACGTCGATCGAACCGGTGCCCTCGTCGCTGACCTTCGCGTTCCTGAAGGTGGCTTCAGCGGACAGTGCGTACAGGCCGGACGTCGCGTCCGCCGGGGCGGTGACGGTCCAGGTGGTCTTCACCGACTGGCCGGGCTTGACCGAGCCGAACGTGGCGGGCGAGGTGGCTTCGGCCGTCCAGCCGCTCGGCACGGTGAGGTCGACGGAGGCCTTCGAAAGCGCCAGGGGGCTGCTGTCGTTGGTGTAGGTGGTGGTCACGGTGGCGGTGGCGCCGGGCTTGACGGTCGAGGGTGTGTCGACTGTGAGCGAGTGGGGCGCGTTGTAGCCGGGCACCAGCCACTTCTGATTGATCGTGCCGTCGCAGTTCCGGAGTTCCGCCGAGGTTCCGTTGGCGACCTTGGAGCCGGGGACGGTGAGGCATCGGCCGGATGCCGGGTTGAGCAGGGAACCGTCGGTGCCGGGCTGCCAGGTCTGCGCGGGGGTGCCGTCGCAGTCGGCGAGTTCGGCCTCGTTCCCGTTCGGGGTGGCGGCCAGGCACTTGCCGGACTGGCGGATCGTGCCGTCCGCGTGCCTGATCCACTGCTGGTCGGCGGCGGCTTCGCAGTGCCACAGGCCGAGCGTGTCCGCATGCCCCTGACCGGTCTGGTGGTTCTCCAGGCATCGCCCGGCGCCCTGCAGGCGCTCGGTCGTGGACAGGTCCCACACGTCGATGATCGTCGAGATGTCCGCGTCGGCCGTGTGGTTGATGTGCTCCAGGCCGTACATGTCCAAAAGCGTGCGCAGCACGCTGTAGTGGTTGATCTTCTCGCTGTAGTCGCCGGCCTTGGCCATCGGCCCGACGAAGATCGTCGCGATGCGGTTGAGCGGGGTGAAGTCGTCCTCGTCCCAGGTCAGCACGAAGAGGCTGTTGTTGGTCTTGGCCCACTGGATGTAGGGGTCGAAGGTGTCCTTGAGCCAGGCGTCGCCCTGCGCGATGGTGCCGTCATGCATGCTCTGCACGCCAGTGCCCACGTAGAAGGAGACGGTGGGCAGACCGGCGTAACCGGCCGGGGTGGTCGGGAACTCCTTCAGCCTCTTGTCCATCGGGTTCAGATTGCCCGGGGTGCCCGGAATGTTCTTGAAGCGGAGCCACTGCGTGGGGAGGCCCTGGTCGGCGTAGTCCGCGAAGCTGTACCCGTGGGTCACCAGCTGGTTGGGGAGGTTGTCGGTATCGACGGACTGCGGAGCCGGCCAGTCATTGGTGTTCACGATGTCAGAGGCGGACAGGAACGCGTAGTAGTTGGGCAGGCTCGGGTGCGTAATACCGTACGACTGGGTGAACGACGCGCCCTGGGCGGCCAGGGACTTGATGTACGGGGCCTGGTCCTGCGGCCTGGTCGACGGGTTCCGGAGGATCTGGTCGTATCCCTTGTTCTCCATGAACACGATGACCACGTGGTCCGGCTTGGGAACCGCGGTGGATCCCACGACGACCGAAGAGCTGGTGTCCGGACTCGGCGCGTCCGGACTCGCCTCGGCCGCTGAAACCGTGCCTGTAAGGGCGATGCATGCCAACAGGGCCGAGGCCATCACGCCTCGGATATTTGGGCGCGGTATGCGCACGGTGATCCTTCCTTGTGGCGACAGCACATGGCCGACACCGCGCGGCCGACACCGCGACCAAGACCACCGGAAAGGCATACGGCGGTGTCTCCTATGTGCTTCGCGTCCATTTCTGCCAGCGAGCAACCGTAGACACGGCCCACTTCGCACCCGGTAACGATCAGTGAACCTCCCCCGAACACGGGCAGACAGACATGTATTGCCATATGTATGTCCAAGTAGGGCGATCCGGTGGTAACGGAACGAATGGATGCGATGGGCGCTGGGCGATGACCGTCGCCGCGGTCACGCTCCGCTGCTGATCGTCGTGTTCATCCTCGTCCAGCCCCTGTCGGCGGCCAGGGCGAGCCGAAGCCCCTTGAGCACCTGACACAGGCCGGCTTCGAAAACGAACCACGACCCTCCCCGACCGGCGCACGCGACCCCTCCAACGACGACCACACCCACCGCTGGTGCGGCGCGGAGCGGATGATCGTGTCGACCTGTGCCGCGGTCGGCGGCTCGATTGAGAACATTGAAAGGGTCGTGTATCGCATCTTTGCTGTGCGACCGCCGGTGGGCGGCCGGCCCACTGCGCCCAGGGCTCGGCGATCAGTGTGATTCGTTGGTGTCGTTCTGGTTAGGTTTCGGTTCGGGCATTCGTAGGTAGAGGTTGGTAAGTACCTTTCCGGCTTTGAGCCAGTCGAGCTCTTGCGCCTCCAGCGCGGCGATCGCTTCCTGCTCACCGGCGAACTCACGGTCGAGCTGGGCGCCCTGGAGCCCGGTCGCCCAGCTGCTGCCCCACACTCCGACGGCGAACTCGCCGCTGTACTTGCGCATGACAGAGCCGCGTCTGGGGTCTGACCAGATCGGAACCCGCCGGAACGACCGCGGCAAGGAGGCGGCGAAGTCCTCGACCAGTCCGGCCGCTTCCTCAGCTGTCGACGGCGACAGCCAGACCGAGTAGTTCATCTCGGCCTCACCGCGAGACGTGTAGTAGGTGCCCTCCACGAGCAGCACGTGGCGCCCGTAGCGCTGCGCCGCTCGGTAGTTGTGCTTGCCGGAGAAGGCCACTATCTGCTGGTCACATCTGGTCGCGTCGGCGACGAAGTCGACGTCGCTGGCGGGGCTCAGGGTGAACGGCACGGGCGAGGCGGCGACGGACCGGCCGTCGAACACAACCACACTTGCGCGAAATAGGTCGATGTACCAGACCCGGTTGGCGGCACGCTGGGCGAACAGCCGAAAGAACGGATGGCGCTGTGCGGTGACCCACGCGACCAGCTTGACCGCCTGCTCCGGCCAGTCGGCGGCCGGACCACCCGCGTCGAGCAACTCGGCGGCGGCCCGGTCGAAACCGCCACCGGCGAGCCGGTCCATGTCGCCAACGCAGTCCGGGCAGTCGTCGACGCCGCCCTCCATGAACGTGTAGAACCCACGGTGCCTGCGAAGCGGCCCGCCGGTCTTGCACCGACGCCACAGCGCATACCACGCGGCCGCCCGGCCCCGGTCGTACCGACGCGCCGCGGCCTCGACCCCGTGCCCGAGGATGCGTACGGCCAGCTCTGAATCGGTCCCCTCCGCCCAGCGTTCAACCCAGTAATCGGTGGCCTCCATGACCTCCCGATCATTGCGCAACTCCGTCCGCCGTCCCGACCGATACGTCCCGGGCGTCTTGTGGATACCGAAGACGTACTCGTAAACGGTGCGCGTCCTCGGCCCGGACCCGGCCCGCAGCCGGGCCATCACGGACCTATGAAGCTCGGGCGTCCACACCCGACCCATGCCCGCCGGCACGTCGGCGTCGTCGTCGAACAGCGCATCAACGTAGCGGTCCAGATCGCTCATTGGCCCCTCCCGGCGCGACGCCCACGCCGGCGACCGCCAGGCGCGACAACAGCAGCGATGGTACGGCCGGGGAGCAAGGAATTCTTGCGGATGAATTTTCGACCATCCGCTCATCGGCATGTCCAGACGTTGCGCGGGCTCCGACGAGAAGATCAGCACCCGCCTGCGGGTCCGCCTTCCCCGCGATGGCGGAGACGGAGCGGGAGAACATCCGGGAGTCGACGCTGGAAAGGCTCGACACCGCGGCCCGCAAGGGCAAACACGACGGTCGGCCTCCGGTCATCACCGACGACATGCTGCACACCGTGCCGCGGCGCCGGGCCAACGGCGAGTCCGTCGAGCAGATCCAGCCCGACCTCATCATCCCCACCGGCAGGCGCAAGGGCCAGACCCCTTCCGTCGCCGGCATCTACATGGAGATCTCCAGTCCAAAGTAGATACGCGCCCCCTGAGGTTCCCCCTTCGATCCGAAGGCCGCCGACGGGTTACTTGTCACCTGGTTTGCCGCTCGTTAACGGCAGCCCTGTTCGTCGGTAGAGTCTTCAGTCCTTAAATGATCTTGGTTTTGGCCAATACCGATGGCCTTTACATTGTAGATCAATCCAGCGGGGTGGCCATCATCTGCTCGACCAGCGAGGTGGTGTGCTTGGCGTACCGGAACAGCGGGTGGGTGAGCACCTCCCGCAGGAACGCCACGTTGGTGCGCACCCCCGGCCCCCGGACGGCGAACTCCCCCAGTGCCCGGTCCGCCCGTGCCAGCGCCTGCGCCCGCGTGGGCGCCCAGACCGAGACCTTCGCCAGCAGCGGGTCGTAGTCGGCGGTGATCCGCGTTCCGGCGGCGGCGTGGGTGTCGACGCGGGTGAACGGCCCTCCGGGTGGCACGAACCCCTCGATGAGCCCGGGCGTGGGCAGGAAGCCGCGTGCGGGGTCCTCGGCGTTGACGCGGCACTCGATGGCCACCCCGGCGCCGGTGAGGTCCTCCTGCCGCAGGGACAGGCGCTGCCCGGCGGCGGCCAGCAGTTGCTCGCGGACCAGGTCGACGCCGGTGACCATCTCGGTGATGGGGTGCTCGACCTGCAGCCGGCAGTTGACCTCGATGAAGTGGCAGGCGCCGTGCTCGTCCAGTACGTACTCGAAGGTGCCGGCGCCGACGTATCCGGCGGCGCGGGCGGCCCGTACGCTCAGCTCGCCCAGGTGCTCGATGGTGGCGGCGGGCAGGCCGGGGGGCGGGGTCTCCTCGATGAGCTTCTGGCGGCGGCGCTGCACCGAGCAGTCGCGCGCGCCCAGGTGGACGACCTCGCCGTGGGCGTCGGCCAGGATCTGCACCTCGACGTGGCGGGCGGCGTCGAGGTACTTCTCGACGTAGACGCGCGGGTCGCCGAACAGGGCCGTGGCCTCCTGGCGGGTGGTGGCGTAGGCGCGGGCGAGGTCGCCGGGGTCGTGCACCACCGTCATGGCCCGTCCCCCGCCGCCCGCGGAGGCCTTGAGGACGACGGGGTAGCCGACGGCGTCGGCGGTGCGGGCGGCCTCGGAGACGCTTTCGGCCGGTCCGGGGCTGCCGGGCAGCAGCGGCAGGTGTGCCTCGGCGGCGAACGCACGGGCCGCGACCTTGTCGCCCAGGCGCGCGATGACGCCTGCCGGCGGGCCGATCAGGGTGATGCCGTGCGCGTGGCAGATCTCGGCGAACTCCGGGCTTTCCGACAGGAAGCCGTAGCCGGGGTGGATCGCGTCGGCGCCGGTCTGCTGGGCGGCGGCGATGATCGCGGCCGGGTTGAGGTAGCTGTGCCGCGGCGAGGCCGGTCCGATCTGAACGGACTCGTCGGCCTGGTGGACCGCCGGGGAGTCGCGGTCCACCGTGGAGTGGGCGACCACCGTGCGGACGCCCATCTCGCGGCACGTCCGAAGCACGCGCAGGGCGATCTCGCCCCGGTTGGCGATCAGAACTGTGGTGAACATCGCGCTCCAGGTTCCGGGCTTTCGAGGAAAACGATCAGATGGGATGGCCGGCGGCTGTGCCTATGGCCGAGCCTTCGACTCAGCGGTTCGGGAGTTCGGGGCGCTCCTGAGGCGGCGTTGACAGGTCAGGGGGCGTCGCCGGGCACCAGGGCCAGGAGCGGCTCCTCGTACTGCACGGGCGTGCCGTCCTCGGCGACGATCTCGCTGACGCGGCCGGCGTGCTCGGCCTGCACGGCGTTCATGAGTTTCATCGCCTCGATGACGCCGATCTGCTGGCCTGCCTCGACCAGGTCGCCGACCTGGACGAACGGCGGTGCTCCGGGTTCGCGGGCGCGGTAGAAGGTGCCGACCATGGGCGCGGTGACCAGCATCGTGCCCGTGCCGTCGGCCGTGCCCGCCGGATCGGCCGCGGTGCCCAGTGGTGTCGCGCCGGAGTGGGCCGGGAGGTGGGCGGCGTCCTGGGCGGGGCCGTGGCCGCCTGGGGCCGGTCCGGGTGGGGGTGACCACTGGACGTCGATGGCCAGGGTGGCGGTGGAGACGGTGATCCGGCGCAGGGGTGCCTGGCCGGCCGAGCCGAGCCGGGCGGCGTGCCGGACCACCCAGTCCAGCACCTGCTCGCGTTCGTCCTGGCCGGTGGTTTCGGGTGTCATGCACGTCCTCCTTCGACGCGGTGCCGGACGCGGTATCGGTCGCGGTGTCCGGGTGATGTCCGGCGCGATGTCACGGGTGCGGGGACGGGGACGGGGCCGGGCGCCGGGTCAGGCGCGCAGGCCGAAGCGGCGGAAGCGTGCCCGGCGGTCGGCCACCAGGCGGGCGGGGTCGGCCGGTACCAGTTCGTGCAGCGTGGCGGCGACCGCCTGGCCGACCAGGCGGGCGGTGAGGGCCGGGTGGCGGTGGGCTCCGCCCTCGGGTTCGGGGACGACGGCGTCGACGATGCCCTGGCGCAGCAGTTCGCGGGCGCCCAGGCGAAGCGCGGCGGCGGCCGTGGGCGCGGCGGCGGCGTCGCGCCACAGGATGGCGGCGCATCCTTCGGGGCTGATCACCGAGTAGACGGCGTTGCCCAGGGCCAGCACGCGGTCGGCGACGCCCAGGGCCAGGGCTCCGCCGCTGCCGCCCTCGCCGGTGATCACGGCGACGATGGGGACGGGCAGGCGGGACATCAGGCGCAGGTTCTCGGCGATGGCGTGGGCCTGTCCGCCTGCCTCGGCCTCGACGCCGGCGTGGGCGCCGGGGGTGTCGATGAGGGTGAGGATCGGCAGCCCGAGCTTGGCGGCCAGGCGCATCAGGCGGGCGGACTTGCGGAACCCGGCGGGTGATCCCATGCCGAAGTTACGGGCGACCAGTTCGCGGGTGTCGTGGCCTTTCTGGTGGCCGATGAGCATGACCGGGACGGGTCCGAGGCGTCCGATACCGCCGACGATGGCCGGGCAGTCGCCCGAGGCGCGGTCGCCGCGCAGTTCCTGGAAGTCCTCCAGCAGGTGGCCGGCGTAGTCCAGGGTGGTGGGGCGGCCGGGGTCGCGGGCCAGGGTCACGGTGGCCCAGGCGGCGGTGTCGTCCTCGGGCAGGTCCTCGGCGCGGCGTGCCAGCGGCGGGGCGTTGTCGCGCCATTCGGCGGGCATCGGGCGGCCGCGGCGGGCCCAGGAGGCCGCCGCCAGCAGGCGGGTCAGGGCGGCGGCCAGTTCGGGGCGGCGCAGGACGCCGTCCACCAGGCCGCCGGCCAGCAGGGTCTCGGCGGTCTGGAAGCACTCGGGGAGGGTCTGGCGGAGGGTTCCGGCGATGACGCGGGGCCCGGCGAAGCCCATGTGGGCGCCGGCCTCGGCGAGGATGACGTCGCCGAGGGTGGCGTAGGAGGCGGCGACGCCCCCGTAGGTGGGGTCGGTCACCACCGAGACGGTGAGCAGCCCGGCGTCGTCCAGGTCGGCGAGCGCCTGGCTGGTCTTGGCCATCTGCATCAGGGCGAGCGCGCCCTCCTGCATGCGGGCGCCGCCCGAGGCCGAGACGATCACCAGCGGGGTGCCGGTGGCCAGGGCGTGCTCGGCCGCGGCGGTGACCTGCTCGCCGACGGCGCAGCCCAGGCTGCCGCCCATGAACGCGAAGTCCATGACGGCCAGCACCAGCGGGTGGCCGTCCCGGGTGGCGGTGCCGCAGAGGACGGCCTCGCTCAGGCCGGTGTCGCGGCGGGCCTGCTCCAGGCGGTCGGGGTAGGGGCGGGTGTCGGTGAAGCCGAGCGGGTCACAGACGGTGGGCGCGGCGGCCAGGGGCCGGTAGGAGCCGGGGTCGGTGAGCTGGCCGACCCGCTCGGCGGCGCCGAGCCGGTCGTGGTGGGCGCAGGCCGGGCAGACGCGCAGGCCGCGGCGGAAGTGCTCGCCGTAGACGGGCGCGGCGCATCCGGGGCAGTGCACCCACAGCGGGGCGGGCTCGGCGGGCGCGGGAGGCGCGAAGGGTGTGGGAGTGCGGGACGCCGGGGCGGCGGAGGTGGCGGTCATGCGGGGCGCTCCGCGCGGGCCGCGGGTCGGGCGTGTGGTCGCATGGCATTCCTCCCGTCACTGCCGGAGGTACGCGGGCCGGCGGCGTGGTGGCGTATCTCCTTGTCCGCACACCCTCCCTCTGGGCGCTGGTCGGGTGCTCGCGGGGCGATGGAGGCGCCCTGGACCGGACCCCGCACCGGGCCGGGAACCGCGGGAAGACCGTGCGAAGACGGGGCGGGGACCGTGCGGGGACGGGGCCTGGCGGTGGGTCGGGACGGCAGGGGCGCGGCGGGGTCTCCCCCAACCCGACGGCCTTTATGCCGAAATTATGCGCTATTTCACATCAAAACGGGCAGCGATGCGGCGGCGAATCCGTACGAAGATCCGCTACTTCACTATTCGGGAAATAAGCGCGAGGTAAAGAATATAGTACCAGACCAGGACTTTTTCGCAGATTTTGTCCTCATGAGCCATCTCTCCGGAAGTTCCGATAAGCGAGTTCATCTAAATTCGAGAGGTCCACCAGCGCCGGGCGTGCACCGGCGCCGCGCACCGGTCGGGGCTCGCACGACTTCGACGATCATCAGGCGGAGATCACATGGAATTCCGGGTGCTGGGTTCGCTTCAGGTCGTCGACGAGGGCGCGGATCTGACTCCGAGCGCCGCCAAGGTGCGCGCGGTGCTGGCGATGCTCGTCCTGCGACACAACCAGATCGTGTCCACCCGCGAGCTGATCGACGAGCTGTGGGGCGAGCGGCCGCCGGCCACCGCGCTGCCCACGCTGCACACCTACGTCTACAAGCTGCGCAAGATGCTCGGCACCGGCGGTCCCGCCTCGGTGGTCACCCAGCCCTACGGCTACCTGCTGGCCACCACACCCGAGACCATCGACGTGTTCCGCTTCGACCGCCTGGTCGCCGAGGGGTGGAACGGCCTGGAGCACGGCGACCCGCAGCACGCCACCGACACGCTGACGCAGGCCCTGGCGCTGTGGCGCGGACCGGCGCTGGCCAACCTGGCGGCAGGGGAACTGCTGTCGGCGCAGATCACCCGGCTGGAGGAGGGCAGGCTGCGCGCCCTGCAGCTGCGCCTGGCCGCCGACCTGCGCCTGGGCCGCCACCGTGAGCTGATCAGCGAGCTGAAGGAGCTGATCGCGACCTACCCGCTCAACGAGGACTTCTACGCCAAGCTGATGACCGCCCTGTACCAGGTGGGGCGGCGCGGTGAGGCGCTGGAGGTGTTCCAGACCCTGCGCCAGGTGCTCATCGGCCAGCTCGGCCTGGAGCCCTCCCCCGCGCTGTGCCGCCTGCAGCAGCGGCTGCTGTCGGCCGACCCGGGGCTGGAGCAGCCGGGCCTGGACCATCCCGAGCTGGCCGACCCGCTGCCCGAGACCGCCTCCCCGGCGCCGTCCCCCTCCCCCGTGCTGTTCGCCGCGCCGGCGGCCAGGGCGATGGAGGTCAGGCCCGCCCAGCTCCCGCCCGACATCGCCGACTTCGTCGGGCGAGCCCAGGTGACCGACCGGATCGCCGCGGTGCTGGCCGGCGGCGGGGCGGGCGGCGAGCCCGGCACGGCCGTCCGGGTGCTGTGCCTCAGCGGGATGCCCGGCATCGGCCAGACGGCCCTTGCCGTGCACGCCGCACACCGCGCCCGGGCCGCGTTCCCCTCGGGCCAGCTGTTCGCGGGCCTGGGCGGCGGCTCGGCCCCGGCCGACCCCGGCGAGGTGCTGGCCGGGTTCCTGCGCGCCGCGGGCGTGGCGCCCGGCGACGTCCCGGCCGACCGCGACGAGCGCAGCAAGCTGTTCCGCACCTGGTGCAGCGACCGGCAGGTGCTCATCGTGCTGGACGACGCGAGCGGCGCCGCGCAGATCCAGCCGCTGCTGCCCGGGTCTGCCGGATGCGCGGTGATCGTCACCAGCCGCTTCTCGCTGCACGGCTTCGCCGGCGCCTGCATGGTGGAGGTGGACCCGCTCACCCAGGAGGAGGGGCTGGAGCTGCTGGGCCGCATCGTCGGCCCGGCCCGCACCAGCGCCGAGCGTCACGCGGCCGAGCGGATCGTCCGCCTGTGCGGGCGGCTGCCGCTGGCGCTGCGCTGCGCCGGGTCGCGGCTGGCCGCCGGGCAGGGGCTCACGCTGGGCACCTTCGCCGACCGGCTGGAGGACCCGCGCAGCCGCCTGGCCGACCTGTGCGTGGCCGACCTGGACGTGCGCACCGCCTTCCGCGGCACCTACGAACGGCTCGGCGACCCCGAGCGCAGCCTGTTCCGGCTGCTCGGCCTGCTGCAGACCCCCCACATCACCCCCCGGCAGACCAGCGCGCTGCTGGGCTGCGAGGACGACCACGCCGAACGGCTGCTGGCGCGCCTGGCCGGCTGTCACCTGCTGTCGGCCAGGCCCGGCCCGCCGGGCGAGGTGCGCTACGGCATCCACGAGCTGGTCCGGCTGTACGCGCGCGAGTGCCTGGAGCGGGAGCTGGACACCTTCGGCGAGCACGCCGGGGACACCCGGCAGGGCGAGGCGGGGCAGGTGGCGGCCGGTGCGCCGGTGGTACCGGGGCAGGCTCCGGGCCAGGGGCCGGCGGAGGCGCGCGGCGGGCGGGAGGGGGACGGCGGCGGGGAGGTCTCCCTGCCGGTGCTCGCGCGGCCCGCCGGGTGCGTCAACGGCGGCCCGGCGCGCGTCCTCGGCCCTTGACGTGCTCTTCGGCATGAATGCCGAAGATTCAGTACCGCACCTGCGCGGCACCTCTGCGGCTTCCTGCTTCACCGACCCGCGCCGCTGAAGTGGTCTTACCGGGTCTCCACAGGCTTCGAGTCCGCAAGGACCCCGTTCCCGCCCGTCCGGCGGTACCTGACACGGATCACCCGCCGGGACACCGAAGCGCCCCGGCGGCGAAATGGCTTTATCAACCGCTCGGCGCGGTGGTGCCAGGCCGGCACTAGCCCTGCATCAGCGGCACTCCAGATGTCCCGGACAGCATTGCCGTCTAAGGACGAAAGGAGACGTCTGGTGCATCGGACGCTAATCGTGGCACGGATGGAGCCCTCCGAGACGGAGGCCGTCGCCAAGATCTTCGCGGACTCTGACGCGAGCGACCTGCCCCACATCATCGGGGTGTCGCGGCGCACGCTCTTCCGCTTCCACGACCTCTACTTCCACCTCGTCGAGGCCGACCAGGACATCACGCCGAACCTGTACAAGGCGCGCAGCCACCCCCTGTACGGCGAGATCAACCAGCGGCTCGGCGAGCACATCCGCCCCTACGACCCGAACTGGCGCGAGCCCAAGGACGCCATGGCCGAGCCGTTCTACACCTGGGAGGCCGACGGCCGTGACTGAGATCCGCCTCAACAAGATCACCGCCGGGGACGTCGAGCCCAACCGCCGCCGCGGCGGCGACATCCGGGTCATGCTCAGCCCCAAGACCGTCGGCGCCGCCTCCGGCTTCATGGGCGCCGCCTACCTCAAGCCCGGCGAGCACTTCATCGAGCACTACCACCCGTACTCCGAGGAGTTCATGTACGTGGTGCGCGGGACGGTGCGGGTGCGCGTCGACGGCAGCCAGGAGATCGACCTGTCCCCCGGCGAGGCGCTGATGGTGCCGCGCAACGTCCGGCACCGGGTGGAGAACCACGGCCACGACGAGGTGTGCATGGTCTTCCACCTCAGCCCTCTGGCGCCGCGGCCCGAACTCGGGCACGTGGACACCGAGCCCAACCCGCACACCGGCAAGGAGCCCGAGGTCGGGCACGCGGGCCGGCCCGGCGGCGCCGGGGAGGCCGTGGCAGGGAGCCCGCGGTGAACGCCGCGGACGCCGCCGGCGCGCCGGGCACCGCACTTGCGGGGGACACCGGCCGCTCGGCGGGCGCAGTGAGCACGGTTGCCGCAGGGGGCCGGGCGGGCACGGCCGGCGCCGCGGAGCCCCGTCCGGGCGCCCGGCGCCGCACCCGTGCCCGCCCCGGCGCGCGGCGCTCACGCCACGCCCGCACCGGCCGCCGCGTGGTCATCACCGGGATCGGCGTCGCCGCGCCCGGCGGCATCGGCACCGGGCCGTTCTGGGACCTGCTCACCGCCGGGCGCACCGCCACGCGGGCGATCACCCTGTTCGACGCCACCGGGTTCCGCTCCCGCATCGCCGCCGAGTGCGACTTCGACCCGGCCGCGCACGGGCTGTCCCCGCAGGAGGTCCGCCGCATGGACCGCGCCGCGCAACTCGGCGTGGTCAGCGCCCGCCAGGCCCTGGCCGACAGCGGCCTGACACCCCGCGACGTGCCGCCCGAACGGCTCGGCGTCACCGTCGGCAGCGCCGTCGGCTGCACCATGGGCCTGGAACAGGAGTACGTCGTGCTCAGCGACGGCGGCCGCCAGTGGCTCGTCGACCCCGCCTACGGGGTGCCCCAGCTCTACGGGTACATGATCCCGAGCACCATCGCCACCGAGGTCGCCTGGGCCGGCGCCGCCGAGGGCCCGGTCGCGCTCATCTCCACCGGCTGCACCGCCGGCCTGGACTCGGTCGGCCACGGCTACCAGCTCGTCCGCGAGGGCGGCGCCGACGCCGTCCTGGCCGGGGCCTCCGACGCGCCGATCTCGCCGATCACCGTCGCCTGCTTCGACGCCATCAAGGCCACCTCGCCCAGCAACGACATCCCCGGCACCGCCTCACGCCCCTTCGACCTGGACCGCAACGGCTTCGTCCTCGGCGAGGGCTCGGCCATGATGGTCCTTGAGGAGCGCGACGCCGCCCTGGCCCGCGGGGCACGGGTGTACGCCGAGATCGTCGGCTTCGCCAGCCGCAGCAACGCCTACCACATGACCGGCCTCAAGCCCGACGGCCGTGAGATGGCCGAGGCGATCCGCACCGCCCTGCACCAGGCCCGGCTGCGCCCCGGCCAGGTCGACTACGTCAACGCCCACGGCTCGGGAACCCGCCAGAACGACCGCCACGAGACCGCCGCCTTCAAGGCGGCCCTCGGCGAGCACGCCTACCGGGTCCCCGTCAGCTCCATCAAGTCCATGATCGGGCACTCGCTCGGCGCCATCGGATCCATCGAGGTCGCCGCCTGCGCGCTCGCCATCACCCACAACGTCGTCCCGCCCACCGCCAACCTGCACACCGCCGACCCCGAATGCGACCTGGACTACGTCCCGCTCACGGCCCGCGACACGCGGGTCGACGTCGTGCTCAGCGTCGGCAGCGGGTTCGGCGGCTTCCAGACGGCGATGCTGCTCGCCCGCGGCGACAGACCCGGCCAGGAAGGCGGCCGTGAATGACCGAACCCGCACGCGCACACTCCCGCGCACGCTCCCGCACACCCGCACGTCACGACGACCGCCCGGTGGTGACCGGCATCGGCGTCGCCGCGCCCAACGGCCTGGGCACCCCGGCCTACTGGGCCGCCACGCTCGACGGCAAGAGCGGCCTCGGCCGCATCACCCGCTTCGACTCCGACCGCTACCCGGTGCGCGTCGCCGGGGAGGTGTCGGAGTTCGACGCCACCGATCACGTGCCCAGCCGCCTGGCCGTCCAGACCGACCACTGGAGCCACCTCGGCCTCACCGCCGCCGACATGGCGCTGCGCGACGCCGGGGTCGACCCCGCCGCACTGCCCGAGTACGAGATGGCCGTCGTCACCGCCGGCTCCTCCGGCGGCACCGAGTTCGGCCAGCGCGAGATCGAGAAGCTGTGGTCCCAGGGCCCCGGATACGTCGGCGTCTACCAGTCCATCGCCTGGTTCTACGCCGCCACCACCGGGCAGATCTCCATCCGCTACGGCATGCGCGGCCCCTGCGGCGTCATCTGCGCCGAGCAGGCCGGCGGCCTGGACGTGCTCGCCCAGGGCCGCAGGCTGCTGCGCCAGGACGCCCGCGTGGTGGTCACCGGCGGCACCGACGCCTCCCTGTGCCCCTACGGCCTGGTCGCCCAGATCTCCACCGGGCTGCTCAGCACCCGCGACGACCCCGAGCGCGCCTACCTGCCCTTCGACGACGACGCCTGCGGGTACGTCCCCGGCGAGGGCGGGGCGATGCTCATCATGGAGGACGCCGACGCCGCCCGCGCCCGCGGCGCCCGCCCCTACGGCGCCGTCGCCGGCTACGCCGCCACCTTCGACCCTCGTCCGCTCCCCGGGCAGGAGCCCCGCTCCAACCTGCGCCGCGCGATCACCCTGGCCCTGCGGGAGGCCCGCATCGAGCCGGGCGAGGTGGACGTCGTCTTCGCCGACGCCCTCGGCGTGCCCGCCCACGACCGGCTGGAGGCGCAGGCCATCTCGGCGGTCTTCGGCCCGCACGGGGTGCCGGTGACCGCGCCCAAGACCATGACCGGCCGCCTGTACGCGGGCGGCGCGTCCCTGGACGTCGCCACGGCGCTGCTGGCCATCCGCGACGGGGTGATCCCGCCCACCGTGGGGGTGCGCGCCGCCTCCCCCGCCTACGAGCTGGACCTGGTGCGCAGCACGGCCAGGGAAGGGCCGGTGCGCAACGCGCTGGTCCTGGCCCGGGGCCACGGCGGGTTCAACGCGGTGCTGCTGCTCACCGCCACCTGAACCCGGCACGGCCTCTCACCGCGCCTCCCGCGGCGCCACCCCTGGTGGCGCCTTCGGCGGCGCCCAGCCCCGATCCGATCCGCTCCTATCCGCGACAACGGAGGACGACATGACCACGTTCACCCTCGACGACATGAGACGCATCATGGGCGGCTGCGCCGGCGTGCCCGAGACCCTCGACCTGGCCGGGGACATCGGCGAGGTGTCGTTCGCCGAGCTCGGCTACGACTCCCTGGCCGTGCTGGAGATGGCCGCCCGCATCCAGCAGCAGCTCGGCGTCCGCATCCCCGACGACGCCGTCGACGAGATGAAGACCCCGCAGGCGGCCGTCGACTACGTCAACCGCCGCCTTGCGGCCTGACATCGGAGGAACCATGGCAGGACACACCGACAACGAGATCATCATCGCGGGGCCGATGGACCTGGTCTGGAACATGACCAACGACGTCGAGGCCTGGCCCACGCTGTTCAGCGAGTACGCCGCCACCGAGATCCTGGAGCAGCGCGGGCCCACCGTACGCTTCCGGCTCACCATGCACCCCGACGCCGAGGGCAACCAGTGGAGCTGGGTCTCCGAGCGCACCCCCGACCCGGCCACCCGCACCGTGCGCGCCCACCGCGTCGAACCCGGCTGGTTCAAGTACATGAACCTGTTCTGGGAGTACACCGAGGTCCCCGACGCCGTGCGCATGCGCTGGGTCCAGGACTTCGAGATGAAGCCGGACGCGCCGCTCAGCGACAAGCAGATGACCAAGCGCCTCAACGACAACACCGTGATCCAGATGAACCGGATCCGGCAGCTCGTCGAGGAGGCCGCCTCCGCCTCACCCGCCCGGATGTGACCCCTTCCGGGCCCGCCATCCGCCGGACACCACACCTCGCCGTCCGGTCCGCTCTCCCCGGCACACCGTCCCTTCCACACTCATCAGGCCCACCAGCCAGTACGACGGAAAGAAGAGAGCAGGCATGAACGCCAAGGACTCCAAGGACCAGCGCAAGGACCACGCCCGGTCCACCACCCGCGACACCGGCGCGCGCGAGACGTCCAACGGGCGCAACGGGCGCAACGCACAGCAGGGCCAGCAGGGCCAGCAGGGCCGGTCCGCGCAGCACGGCTCCGCCGGCCAGGGCACCGGCGGCGGCCGCGGGGGCGACGACGGCGCGGTGTACCGCGTCATGGTGAAGATGCGCGTCCACCCGGGCATGGAGCGCGACTTCGAACGGACCTGGCGCGAGATCGCCGCCACCATCGCCCGCCAGCCCGCCAACGTCGGCCAGTCGCTGGCCAAGAGCCCGGACGAGGACGGCGTCTACTACATCGTCAGCGACTGGGAGAACGAGGAGAAGTTCCGCCGCTTCGAGCACAGCCCCGAGCACGCCGCCAACCGCATGCGGCTGGACCCCTTCCGGGACTCGGCCGGCACCTCCATGATCCCGATGGTGGTCGCCGAGCGCCTGGGCGGCCGCCCCGCCCTCACCCCGGGCCGGGTGCGCGTCGCGCTGTACCTCAACGAGCCCGAGTCCGACAAGGGCTCGATCGAGAGCGCCTACCACCAGATCAGCACCACCCTGGCGGGCAGGACCGGCCTGCGCGGCAACGAGCTGCTGCGCTCGCTGCGCGACCCGCGCCGGTACGCGGTGCTGAGCGAGTGGGACGACGTGCCCACCTACCGCGAGTGGGAGCGCAGCCCCGAGCACCTGCCCACCACCTCCCCGCTCGCCCGCTACCACGACAAGGGCCTCGGGATCTTCGGTTCCTACGAGGTCGTGGCCGCCTACTGAGCCGCCCGGCCGGCTTGCCGAGCCCTACCCAGCCGGCTACCGGGCCGGCTGCCGAACCCCGGCCGCCCGCCCAGGCCGGCGGGTGTGCCGTCCGGGCGGGCGTCGGCCGCGGGGATCGCTCCGGCACCGGGCGATCCCCGCGGCCCGCACGACCCGCCGAGATCTGCCACGACCCGCAACGACGTGTCCCATGGAGGTATCCGATGCCCTACGCGATGATCACTTTCCGCGTCGAACCCGGCCACGAGGACGAGCTCGCCGACGTCTTCGGCGACGCCCCGGCCCTGGAATCGCCCATCGTCACCGACGAGCACGGCCGCGAGACCGCCCGCCTGCTCGGCACCGGCGTGTTCGTCAAGGACGACGTACTGGTCCGGGTCATCCACTACGAGGGCGACTTCGCCGGCATCGCCCGGCACCTGGCCTCCCAGCGGCACGTGCACGCCGTCGAGGACCGCATCGTGCCCTACCTCGCCGACGCCCGCGACACCGGCACCGCCGACGGCTTCGCCGCGTTCTTCCGCAACGCCACTATGCGCTGCCTCACCCAGTCGTCCGCCGAGACCCAGCCGACCCGGATGTGACACCGCCCGCCGGCCCGCCGCGACGCCGCCCCGCACCGGCGGCCCGATCGGCGGGACGGCGAGCCGGTGAGCATCACGCTCCGCCGTACCCGGGCCCGGACGCCACACCGGCGGCCGGGCCCCGCCGCGAAGGGAGTGACCGCGACCATGGCCAACGACTCCACCCCGCCCCCGCGACGACCCGGACGGGCGCCCCACCGCACGGCCCGAGACCAGACCCGCGCACCACACCGGTCGGCCGGCCGTAGGAGCACGGAGAGTGAGGACACCGGCGAACCGGCCCGCCTCGAAAAGCACGGCCGGCCCGGTGAGCACGGCGACGCGGGCGTCGGGGTCCTCGAAGCCGTCGAGCGCGAAGCCGCCGCCCTGTTCGCCCAGGCCCGGCGGCTGGTCGAGGCCCTGGCCGCCCGCGCCGGGCTGGAGCCGGAGGAGTTCCGCTGCCTGTGCGCGCTGTCACGCCAGGGGCCGCTGCGGACGCGCGAGCTGGCCGCCGCGGCCGGCCTGTCCGGCGACGGCGCCGCCCGGGCCGTGGACCGGCTGGAACGCCGGGGCTGCGCGGCCCGCCGCGGCACGCCGGGCCGCGTGCTGGTCCACCCCGACCTGCCGGCGTACCGGGCGCGTGCCGAGCCCGCCCTGCGGGAGCTGCGCGAGACCTGGCAGTCCCGCGCCCGCCTGGCCTGCGATGATCTGGCCCTCGTTGCGGGGTTGCTGGCGGAGGGCCGCAGGCTCACCGACCTGGTCGTGTCGATCGGTACCCGACCGGACGCCTTTACAATGTAGATCAACAAGAGGGGGATCGGGAGACCCGGCGGATGCGGGCCGGTCTAAGATCGTCACGTGGACGCACCCGCCGTACGCGACCCCGGGCCCGGCGCGATCGCGCGCGACGGCGACCCCTACCGGGTCTACCTCGACTCTCTGACCGGCGCCGAGTCCCGGCGCACGATGCGCGGCTGCCTGGACCGGGTCGCCCGGGTCATCACCGGCGACCAGGCGGCCACCGGCGCCGGCCAGCCCTGGCACCTGCTGCGCTACGAGCACACCGTGCGCATCCGCACGATCCTCACCGAGCAGGGCTGGTCCCCGGCCTACGTCAACAAGCATCTGGTCGCGCTGCGCCGGGTCATGCGCGAGGCCTGGCGCCTTGGCCAGATGACCGCCGAGGAGTACCACCGCGCCGCCGACCTGCCCACCGTCCGCCACAGCCGCCTGCCCGCCGGGCAGCACGTCCCCGCCGAGGTCGCCGGGGCCGCCCTGGCCGCCTGCGACCGCGACGACTCCCCCGCCGGGGCGCGCGACGGCGCGCTGCTGGCGGTGCTGTACTCCACCGGCTGCCGCCGCGCCGAGATCGCCGGGCTGGCGCTGGACGACTACGACCCCGCGGCGCGTTCGCTGCGCGTGTGCGGCAAGCGCGACAAGGAACGCCTGGTCTACCTCACCCGCGAGGCCGTGGCGCGCATCGAGGCCTGGCTGGCGGTGCGCGGGGCGGCGCCGGGGGCGCTGTTCCCGTCGATCAACAAGGCCGGGCGGCTGCGCGCACCCGGCGGGCGGCCGGCCGCGATGACCGGGCAGGCCATCGCCGACATCCTGACCCGCCGGCTGGCCGCGGCCGGGGCGGCCAAGCGCACCCCGCACGACTTCCGGCGTACGTTCATCGGCGAGCTGCTGGACGCCGGGGTCGACCTGGCCACGGCGCAGGCGCTGGTCGGCCACGCCTCCCCCGTCACCACCGCCCGCTACGACCGCCGCCCCGAGTCCCGGCGCCGCGAGGCGGTGGACCGGCTGGAGATGCCCGCCGCCCGCCCCCTCAGGCCGGGCGGGTGAGGCCCCCTGGCGGCGCTCAGCCCGCGGAGGGGGCGCGGCGGCGCAGCCAGTCGGCGGCGCCGAGCCGGTAGAGCACGTGCGGGCGCACAGGATGGCCCGGCGGGACGCTCGGGTGCTCGAAGTCCTCGGCCGGGTCGCGCGTCATGCCCAGGCGCCGCATGACGGCCTGGGAGCGCAGGTTGGACACCGCGGTCATGGAGATCACCTCCGTCAGGCCCGCGGGCCCGAACCCGTGGTCCAGGGCCGCGCCCGCCGCCTCGGTGGCGTACCCCCGGCCCCACGCCGCGCGGCGCAGCCGCCAGCCGACCTCCACCGCCGGGGTGAACGGCGCCTGGAACCGCTGCCAGGCCAAGCCGGTGAACCCCGCGAACTCCCCGGTCTCGCGCACCTCCACCACCCACAGGCCGAACCCGTGCTCCTGCAGGCGGGTGCGGGCGCGTTCGGCCAGCGCGTCACTCTCGGCCCGGGTCAGCGGCGCCGGGAAGTGCTCCATCACCTCGGGGTCGGCGTTCATCTCGGCGAAGGGCTCGAGGTCCTCCTCGCGCCACTGGCGCAGGATCAGTCGTCCGGTCTGCGGCATGGCCCCATCTTGGCCCTTCGGGGAGGATCGGACCGGATTTTGGCGCTACGGCCGAACCTCTGCCGACCCGCCATCTGGACGCTGGAATCGGCCGCAATGTAGCTACGCGTAGCGCTTGTGACTCTTCGTGTTCTCAGAAATGACCAGTTCTGCGAGAACCGGCAACCGCCCGACGAGTGTCCGGTTTCCGAAGACGATCACCACGATGGCGACGACGGTGAGCAGGGTACCGCGTTGCTGGGACAGGAACGCCCCTGCGGTCGCGGCGAACACGCCGAGCGGTACGAGCGTGGTGACGAGCCCGAGGTAGAACACGCCGGTGCGGGCCACCAGGAGCGCGGGCCGGGAGAAGGCGTAGGCGAAGAAGGCTGGCAGCAGCATGGCCGAGCACGGTGACAGCAGGCTCAGCAGGCCGCCGAGAAACGCGCCGAGGTAGCCGATGTCCATCTCAGCCCTTCCCGGCCTCGGCCAGCTGGGCGTCGATGAGTTGGCGGAACACCTCGATAGGCTGCGCGCCGTTGACGACTTCCTCCCCGAGCACGAACGTGGGAGTGCCGGTCACACCGAGCGCGGCGGAGGTTTGCGCCTCCTTCTCCACGAACTGCGCGACGGCGGGGTCGTCGAGCGCCTTGGTGAACGCGGGCACATCCAGCTTGTCGATGGAGGCGGCGATGTTGATGAGCTCCTTGCGGCTCCAGTCGGAGTTTCCGGCGAAGGTGCGCGCATACAGGGCCTCGTAGTACTGCCAGAACAGGTTCTGTCGAGCGGCCGCGCGGGCGGCGAGCGCGGCATTGACCGAGTGCTGGCTGAGCACGGGCGCATCCCGCCATTCGATGCGGAGTTTGCCCTGCTCGACGTACTGCGCCAGGAGGGCGGGCAGGGTCTGCTCGGCGAAGGCGGCGCAGTACTTGCAGGTGAAGTCGGCGTACTCGATGAGCACGACGGGAGCGTCCACCGGGCCGGCCGCGGCGGGGTCGTTGGGGTCGCGCCGTACCAGTTGCGCCCGTGGGCCCTGGCTTGTTGTCGTGGTGGGAGTGGCGGCCGGTGTCGCGGCGCTGGTGTGCGGCTGGGACACGGTTTGCTGCGACGTTTGTGCCAGGATCCCGACCACGGCGACAACGAGTATCCCGAGCGACACGGTGATCAGCCGCACGGTGCGTGAGCGGCTCTGCTCGGCGCCGGTCGGGGTCTTCGTCGTACTGGGGGTCGACGTGGTGCGCTCGCTCACGTGAGGAACTCCACGAGGTCGGCCTCCAGGGTGTGCCCGGCGGCTGTCTGTTGCAGGATCCGGGCCATGGCTCGGTATGGGGCTGGCCATGCCACCTCGGTGTCCGCTGGCATAGGGCTGCCGGCGACCAGCACCTCCTGCTGGATGGTCTGGTCGATCACGTCTCGCATGTGAGGCATAGATGTGCTTTCAAAGGTCCATAGTGGGGCGGAAAATTACCGGGCGAGCCGACGGCTCGGCCGGTGGCGATTGGGCGTGAGCGGCAGGGACAGAGCGCGGCTGCGGCTTGGCTGGATCGGCGATGCTCACGAAGCTGCTCGGGGCCCAGACGCTCATGACCGGCGCGTGGGTGTGATCATGCGTTCCATCCGCAGACGACCAGGTATCCGTCGATGGTGGTGAGCCGATCGGAGATCGGGGCGTCGGGCAGGGCGTGGCCGAGGTCGCGGTTGCGGACCTCGCCGATCCAGCGGTCGTGCTGGTACTCGTGGTTGATGATCGCCATGAGCAGGGCCTGCGCGATGATCTTGAGCTGGGCGGGGGCACCGACGTCTCCGGCTCCGATGGCGTTCATGCGGGCATGGACCCGTTCGCCGACGGTGGCCCGGAAGTCGGCCAGTCGCCGGGGGTCCGGCAG
The DNA here is from genome assembly GCF_040653595.1 of Sphaerisporangium sp. NPDC051011. NCBI lineage: Bacteria > Bacillati > Actinomycetota > Actinomycetes > Streptosporangiales > Streptosporangiaceae > Sphaerisporangium > Sphaerisporangium sp. NPDC051011. The sequence continues at coordinate 99,291 of NZ_JBFAGG010000015.1, forward strand.
GGGCAGCCGGTTGGCTTCCGGGTTGGCGGAGTCCATGAGGTCGTCCAGGTCGGGTGCGGGGCTCGGTTCGGCCGCGGTGAGGTTACGGATCATGAAATGCGCCACGTGCGCCTGGTGCCCGAGGTGCCAGCCAATGGGGCTGAAGTTCTGCTCCGGGCGCCAGTGCAGTTCCTCGGCCGTCAGGTCGCGCCAGAGCTCGTCGGTGTAGGCACGGGCGCGGTCGTACTCCGCCAGCAGATGCGGGATCTCATACATTGCGGTCACATCCGATCGTCGTGCGGGTGGTCACGAGGACGCCGGCCTTGGGGCAGGGGTGTGGCGCGTGCGGTGGGGCCGGGTCGGCCTGTACGGCTGGCGGGTGGGACGCCCCGCGCCGAGCCGTCACCATGATCTCCCGAGCCCGGCCGCCGGTCTCGCACCGGCTCGCTGCGCGGTATGGGCTGCGAGGACCGCGTGGGCGGCCTGCTCGCCGGCGAGGAGGGCGCCTTCGACGTGGCCGGCGTGGCTGGTGGCGGTTTCGGTCGATGCCCAGTGCAATCGGCCGGCCAGCGCGGGCCGCTGGTAGAGCGGATGCCCGAACAGGCCGTAGTCCGTCAGGTGCTGCGCCCCGGGCGGCGAGGTCCACCGTTCGCTGCTCCAGTCATGCACGTGCAGTGCTTCGAGCTGGGCCGCCTCCTGGCCGAACAGCTGCGCCAGCTGGGCGGTCACGGCCGTCGCGAATCCGGGACCGGCGGCGGGAGCGAACCCGAACAGGGCGGCCGGCGAGCCGTCCGGGCCGGACATGTCATGGATCTCCCGCAACGGGCCGGTCCAGCTGATCGCCGCTCCCGCCAGGCCCGCTGCCCGCCAGAACGTGGTGCGGTAGGTGGCCACGACCTTGACGAAGCCGCCCATCCAGACCGGGGTGGCCTCGGCGAGACGTGCCGGCTCCGGCTCCAGTGCGCCGTGGAAGTCGATGTTCGCCGTAGCGAGTGCCGACGGGATCGCCGGCACGACCTGGCCGGCGTTCAGGCACCCGGCAACCGTTCGCACCTCGACCGTGCCGCCGTTGCGGCGGATACCCGTGGCCGGGGTCGACAGCGGCAGCGCTGCGTCCGGCAGCTGGGCCGCAAGGCCGGAGGTCAGCGCTGCGGCGCCCGGCCGGTACCGGTAGGCCGGCACGTCGATCGGGTTGCCGGTGACCCGCTGGATACCGGCGGATTGCTGCGCGATCGCATCACCTGCGCGGTGCTGCTCGAAGAGGGCGACATCGAGCCGGGCGGCGAGCGCGGCGACTCGTGGTTCGCCGTCCCAGAACCAGGTGGCGCCCAAATCGAGCCCGTCAGCGGTGGTTGCCAGCCTCCCTCCGGTGCGGTCGCGTGCCTCCACGCACACCGTGTCGAGCCCGGCCGCGTGCAGGGCGGCCGCCGCCGTGAGGCCGGCCGGGCCGGCACCGATCACGACGACGTCGTGCTGAGAGGTGGTAGGCGACATGTGCGCCTCCCTTCCGAGCTGCACGCGCTGACGGTGGGGCCAGGACGATGACGGCGACCGCTGGGCGTGCGGTTCACGCGCTCTGGCGGGGTGAGGGCACGGCCGGCCATGAGGATGGTCAGCGGAACGAGCGCGATGAGGGCCAGGACGGACAGCAGGGAGAAGCTGCCGGCGGCCAGCAGCGGGCCGGCCGCGAACGCCGCGGTCGCCCCGCAGAAGTTCGACAGCGCATCGACCCCGCCCTGGGACGAGGCGCGGGTCTCGGTGGAGACGACGGCGTTGAACAGCGCGGACCCGGCGACATTGACGAAGGACCAGCCGATGCCCAGCAGGATCAGCGACGTGATGATCCAGCCGGTGTCGTCGGGTTTCACGGCGCCGATCACGAGCGAGACGGCGAGGATGCCGAGCCCGGCGCTGATCGCCGACCGGTGACCGTAGCCGTCGGCGATCAGGCCGACGAGCGGGGCCGGGGCGTACATGCCGACGATGTGCAGGCTGATCGTGATGCCGACGATGGTGATCGAGCCGCCCTGGTGGGTGACATGGACCGGCGTCATCGTCATGATCGCGACCATCACCGCCTGGGCGGTGAGAATCGCCACCACCGCCACCCGGGCCCGCTGGTTGACGCGCAGCTCGGCGAGCACCTGCCGGATGCGGCCCTGCCGCCTGCCACCAGGACCCGCGGGTGATGCCGGCGTGGTCTGCCCGAGGAACAGCAACGGGTCGGGACGCAGCCACACCCACACGATCAGACCGGCGATGGCCAGGCAGACCGCGGCGATGAGGAAGGCGCTGGCGTACACGGTGAGGCCGGTGGCGGTGCCGATGATCTCGCCGGGCGCGCCGAGGTTCGGGCCGAGTACGGAGCCGAGGGTTCCAACCCAGACCACCAGGGCCAGCGAGCGTGCTTTGTGGTGCGGCTGCGCGAGGTCGGTGGCGGCGAACCGTGATTGCAGGCTCACCGCCAAACCGGCGCCGATCAGCAGCAGGCCGGCGAAGAGCGGGACGATCATGCTCCACTGCGCCGCAGCGACCAGCACCGCGCCGCCGGCGGCTGCCGTCCACCAGCCGCCGGCGAGGGCGGCGCGGCGTCCTCGGCGTGCGGCGAGAGTGCCCAGCGGCAGGCCGAGCAGCGCCGCGCCGAGCGTGCTCGCGGTGCGGGCCAGACCCGCCCACGCTTCGCTGTTGGTGACCGCGCCGGCCAGCAGGATGCCGATCGAGGGTGCGACACCTACCCCCACGGTACCGATGATCTGTGCGAAGACCAGCACGGTCATCGTGCGCCGCTGGACAGCATCGATGGCCGCGCTGGCCGGGACGGGAATTATGGGGCCGGTGCCGGCGAGGGGTTCGGGCTCAGGCAGGGGAGTCCTTGTCTGCGGGATGTGGGGCGGCTGGGGCGGCGCCTGGTGATGAGGTGTGAGACGAGGCCGAATTCGCCGACGGGATGGGCGAGCGGCGGTTGCCTGGCGGGCGCGTTCCCAGGCGCGATGCGAGGGCCTGCCCCGGTGCGGGCAGTGTGTTCGGCGGGCGCGTCACCGCCGTGCACGGTTCCAGGTCAGGGTGCGTGCCCCAATGGTGGCGCCGACCTCGTGATGGGACGCCACCGTCTTACGGCGCCCGCCTCAGGCGGTCTCGTAGATGCGCACGTCTGGAGCCCCGTTCAGGTAAGGCTGCAGAGCGGCGACGACGTCCTGGGTGAACAGCTCGCTGGACAGGTACGCCTTTGCGTCAGCGGCTGTGGCGAACCCGTGCAGGACCTGCACGTCCTCGTCGCGAACCAGCAGCTCCTTGCTCTTCGCGCCCGCGACCGTGTCCAGGAACGGCTGCTTGTACCGCTGGTAGACACCGGCCGCCGCGGCACGGTCGTCCGCGCCGACGTTCAGAGTGATCTGAAGGTAGGCCATGGGTTTCCTCGCTTCGGGTCCGAACACGGCGCCACGGCATGAGCCGTGGCCATGCGCCGAAGCTATGCCCGAGACCGAGCGGCCGGTAGGGCGGCGATGCGAATACGGCTATAGGCGGCGGTTATCGCCCAGCGAGGCGACGAGCCGGCTCAGATCGGCCGCGTAGCGTGAGGTGGGATCCCACACGGCCTCGTAGAACAACTCGACCGGCAGGCCGTCGTCGACCAGCGGGCGGGCGGTGAGGCCAGCGTCCGACAGCTTGGACTCGGGCAGGATCGCCGCCCCCAGCCCGAGACCGACCCACTGCTCGAGGACCTGGTAGCCGCCGGCCTCGCCCGGGTAGGTGCGCAGCGGCAGGTCGTGCTCGCGGAACAGCTGAGTGGTGAACCGGGTCAGGCCACACGCGTCGGGAACCAGGATGAACTGCGCATCGGCGGTATCGCTCAGCTCCACCGCCGACGACGCTTGCGCGTGGGCGTCGATCACGACGACCCGCTCGGAGTGGATGACGCAGTGCTCGAAGCGGGGCAGCGGGTTCACCGACGGGATCAAGATGATGTCGAGATCCCCCTGGGTGAGCGCGTCGTGCAGGTCGGCCATGTTCGCCTCCCGCAGCACCAGATCCCCCGGAACCGGTAGCCGGCGGACGGCGCTGAAGGCCCGGGCGACCAAATCGGGGCTGATCAGCGGGGACACGCCCAGGTGAATGCGGGGCGCCTCCAGGTCGGCGATCCGCCGCGCCTCGGCAGTGATCGCATCCAGCGCCGACAGAGCGGTGTCGACCAGCGGGATCAGCCGCACCGCCTCGGCGGTCAAGGTCACGCCCCGGGTGGACCGCTCGAACAACCGCACCCCGAGGCGCTCCTCCAGCCGGGCGACCGCGTTCGACAACGCAGGCTGCGTGATCCCGTGAGCGCGCGCGGCCGCCGAGAACGACCGGGCGTGCGCCACCGACCGCGCATACCGCAACGCCTCCAGGTTCAACCGCTCAGCCATAACCGGAGGCTACCGCCCGATTCACACTGGACACCTACCCGCACCCACCAGGCCGCCCATATCGTTCATGAATGCCCGGAGCGCGTGCGCATGCGTTTCGATGAAAGATCGAGACGGCAGCTGTGCTGCCCTCATCAACGCAGCCCTCCCGTCTCCCACCCGCTGACCGGCCTTCCCGGCACTACAGGACAGGCAACGCCATGAATGACGAGCGGGCGCACGCCGCCCCTGCGGATGGCCGCCCTGCCGATGGCGGTGCCAGCGGCCGGGCCGTGCCGGTGGTACTGGACGGCGGTGACCGCCGCTGCGTCCAGCTGCTGATCGAGCTGAGCCGCCTGGTGGCCGGCCTGCCCTCGGGCCGTGTCGTACACCTCATCGCCACCGATCCGGCCGCACCGATCGATCTGCCCGCCTGGTGCCACCTGACCGGCCACCACTACCTCGGCCCTCTCAGCAGCAACGGTCGTCCCATCTACGCCCTCACCGTCCGCGCCGACGCCCGCCGTACCGAGCCCCATGCCCCGTGGCGGTCAACCACAGCCTGACCCACTTCCCTCAACCGGCGCCCGCTAGCGCTCAACCAGGGCAAACGGCCCTCGTCACCGAATCGCCGTCAAGATCGACTCTCTAGCGCCAAAATCCGGTCCGATCCTCCCCGGAAGCCTCTTCGCGCCGCGCCGCGCCCCGCCCGCGCGCCCGCGATTTTCCCGGCCGGGCGCCCTGACGTCCGCGTTTCCCGGTGCCGCCCCCGGTGTCCACCACATCGACATCACGGGATACCCCTGTCGGCGGCAGGTCTGGAGGGACGACCCCCGGAAGTGGGCTAAAGTCGGTGGTAGCCGATGTGGTTTGTGTCCCCCGGGCCGCAATTACCGCCTTCACGGAATACCGTTCGGCTGGAGCCGTGTTGTGCCTCTCGCCGAGGAGGCGACCGCCACATCGGCCACAACGAAAGCGCCCCGCGAGCCCGTCTCGCGGGGCGCTTTCGTTGTCGGCGGATGTAACAGTTTGTGCGCTCCCGTAACACATCGTTTCCCCCCGGCGCCGTATGGTGGTCATTGGCCGTTCGCACACCGGGAGAGTCCGTGCTGTATCGCATCACCAAGATGGTCAGCAGTCCGTTCCTGCGGCTGCTGTGGCGACCCGAGGTGACCGGGGCCCACAACGTCCCCACCTCGGGCGCGGCGCTCCTGGCCTCCAACCACCTGTCGATCCTCGACTCGGTGTTCCTGCCGCTGATGCTGCCCCGGCAGGTCACCTTCGTCGCCAAGTCGGAGTACTTCACCGGCAACCGGCTGATGGCCATGTTCATGCGCGGCACCGGCCAGGTGGCCATCGACCGCGAGAGCGCCGCCGCGGCCCAGGTCATGCTCGACACCGCCCTGCGGGTGCTCAAGGGCGGCGAGCTGTTCGGCATCTACCCCGAGGGCACCCGCTCCCCCGACGGGCGTCTGTACCGCGGCAAGATCGGCGTGGCGTGGCTGGCGCTGACGGCCGGGGTCCCGGTGGTCCCGGTGGCGATGGTCAACACCGACCGCGTGCTGCCGCCGGGGGCGACGGTGCCGCGCATCGGCAAGATCGGCGTCCGCATCGGCGAGCCCCTCACCTTCACCGGCGACCCGGGCCGCGCCCAGGACCGGCGGGCGGTGACCGACGAGGTCATGAAGGCCATCCAGCGCCTGTCGGGCCAGCAGTACGTCCCGGCCTACGCCCAGAGCCTCAAGGAGGCGCCGCGGCGCGCGGCCTGAGCCCGCGCCCGGCGGCCTGTACCGCCGCGTGCCCCGCGGACCGGGCTCTGAACCCCGCGCTCTGGACCCGCGCTCTGGATCGCCGCCCGGCGAGGCGGTGACCAGCACCGTTTCCGGCGTCCCCCACAGCCGGCGCACCGGCCGCGCTAAGCTCGTGCCGACGTCGAGACACCGGGGGGCTTCGTGCGGCGCGGCCGTATCATCGCGATCACGTCCGTCGCGACCGTGCTGGTCGCCGGCACCGCAGCCGGTGGCGCCTACTACGTGCTGCACACGCGGGGCAGCGCGGCCGAGACGGCGGCCCGCTTCAGCGCCGCGTGGTCCCGCGGCGACCTGACGGCCATGCGCGCCGACCTGGCCGCCCCGGCGAGCGGGTTCGAGGCCGCCTACGCCGAGCCGGTCAAGAACCTCGGCGCCACCCGCACCGCCGTGCGGCTGGGCCCGGTCACCGAGACCGGGGACGACCGCGCCAAGGCCGCCTACACCGCCACGCTCACGCTGAAGAACATCGGCCGGTGGACCTACACCGGCTCCCTGGACCTGGTCGTGACCGACCGCCACTGGAAGGTCGCCTGGACGCCCGCCGCCGTGCACCCGGCGCTGACCGGCTCCACCCACCTGGCCCTGAAGACCACCTGGCCGCAGCGCGCCGCGATCGAGGACGCCTCCGGGGCCCGCATCGACGGCACCGGCGCCGGCGGCTCGGTGCAGCAGCTCGCCGGTTACCTGGACAAGGCCACCGCCAAGGACGTCGCCAAGCTCGGCTCCGCCTACAAGGCGGGCGACCCGGTCGGCAGAGGAGGGCTCCAGGAGACCTTCCAGAAGGATTTGGCCGGGGTGCCGACCACGCGCATCGTGGTGACCGACGGCTCCATGAAGACCCTGCACACGCTGAAGACGATCGAGGGCTCCCCCGGTAAGCCGGTGCGCACGAGCCTGGATCCGGGGGTGCAGCGCGCCGCGGCCGCCGCCGTCCGTGACCTGGACAAGCCCACCTCCCTGGTGGCGATCCGCCCGGCCACCGGCGAGATCCTCGCCGTGGTCAACAACCAGGGCGGCTTCAACCGGGCGCTGGACGGCCGCTACCCGCCCGGGTCGACGTTCAAGACCGTCACCGCGGCCGGCCTGCTCGCCGAGGGGCTCACCCCCGCGCAGAAGGTCACCTGCCCCAAGCAGGTCAACGTCGGCGGGCTGCCCATCCGCAACTCCGACCACGAGTCCTTCGGCTCGCTGACCTTCCAGGACTCCTACGCCCACTCCTGCAACACCACCTTCGCCCCCCTGGCCGCCGAGCACCTGAACGGCGGCGGGCTCCAGCGGTTCGCCACCATGATGGGCTTCAACCAGCCGCTCGCCATCGGCGTCCCGGCCACCAAGGGCAGCATGCCCAGGCCCACCGGGCTCGCCGACCTGGCGGCCGAGTCGTTCGGGCAGGGCCGCATCACCGCCAGCCCGCTGGTGATGGCGGGCGTCGCCGCGGCCGTGGCCGACGGCACCTGGCGCCCGCCGACGCTGGTGCCCTCGCTGGCGCAGAAGGCCCAGCCGCAGGAACTGCCGGCCGGGGTCGCCGAGAAGCTGCGCGCCATGATGGCGGCGGTGGTGAACGAGGGGACGGCCAAGGGCGCCGGGCTCCCGGCCGGCACCGCGGGCAAGACGGGCACCGCGGAGTTCGGCACGGGGCCCAAGCTCGACTCCCACGCCTGGTTCATCGGCTTCCGCGGCGAGGTCGCCTTCGCCGTGGTGGTCGAGGCCGGAGGCATGGGCGGCGCGGTGGCCGCCCCGGTCGCCGCCCGCTTCCTACGGGGCCTTCCCGGCTGACCCCCGCGGCCCACGGGCGCGGACCGGCTCGCACGGGCCCGGGTGTCACATGGGCAGGGCCGCCGCGTCGCCGCGGAACACCATGATCAGCAGCGTCGCGATGAGCGTGGCGATCAGCATCCAGCTCACCAGGATGATGATGGTCGACCTGCTCGGACGTCTGCGGCGGCGGCGGGCGCGGGCGGCGCGCTTGCGGTCGCCGGCCTCCTTGCGCACCACGCGCTCGTTGAACGACTCCAGCCGGGCGGCGAGCCTGGGGTCGTCATCGGTGAGATAACTCTCGATCTGGGCAAGCATTCGCTCCTCGTCCTGCGACCAGGCCATGCCTAACCTCCCGGCAACGCAAGCGGTGTGACGACGTTTGTCCCCATCATGAAGATCTTTAGCCATTTGTTGAACCCCTTTTTGCCCGGCGGCTCCGGGAGTTGCGATCTCAATCGAATGCCTGTTCTAATCAAGCTCATGCGCTGGGACAACCTGCGCCTGACCGGCCCGCCGGAGTCCTCAGAGCCCTCACCGGCCTGCGGGCCCGCGGGCCCGGCCCCGGGCGCGCCGGCCGTGCCGCCGATCGCCCGCGGCGTGGTCGCCGAACGATTCGACACCCCGGAGTTCCGGGGCATGACCTTCTACGAGATCCAGGCCCGCTCGATCATCAACCGGGTGCCGGCGACCGGCCGGGTTCCGTTCGAGTGGACGATCAACCCCCCCTTAAATAGACATATGGGTGATTGACTGCGGTGATGGGTATTTAATGCCGGTGATGCACGCTTTATGGTGCATTGTCATGCAATAGCAGGCCCATGCGTTCGGGGGGAAACATGGCCGGAACACGAAAGAAGTCCGCCAAGGCCACCGGAAAGGCCAAGAAAGCGGCCATCAAGGCCACGCGCGAGACCAAGCAGAATAAACGCGAGGACGAGGACAAGCGCGAGGCGCGGCCCGACGAGGCCCGATGACCTGACCGGGCATCACCCCCGGCCGTCCGCCCGCCCCCGAGGGCGGACCCGGTGATCCCCGGTTCACGGGCAGGTCCCTGTTCAGGCACCCGCCGCCGGACCGGCGTACGGCCGTGTTAGCTTTTCGTGCTATATGACCGTATTCGCCGGGTACGTGGTTTCCCTTCGCGGCGAAGAGAGCCGTTCACGTCTCGACGTGAACGGCCCGGGTGCCTGATCATGGAAACCCCCGTCCCCCCGAACGCGAGGATCGATGTCCGCATACGCCCGCTTCCCCACGATCTTCGGTGACGAGATCGTCTTCGCCTCCGAAGACGATCTCTGGATGGTGCCCGCCGCCGGCGGCCGCGCCTTTCGCCTGACCGCCGGGGTCGCCGAGGCCGGATATCCCCGCTTCTCCCCCGACGGCACCCAGATCGCCTACGTCGGGCGGGAGGAAGGCCCCGAAGAGGTCTACGTCATGCCCGCCGAGGGCGGCGCCGGGCGCCGGATGACCTACGACGACGCCATGTGCACCGTAACCGGCTGGGACCCCGTCGGCGCGATCGTCTACGCCAGCGACGAGGGCCAGCCCATCGGCCGCCGCCGCTGGCTGTACCGCGTCGACCCGGCGACCGGCGTGCGCGAGCGCCTGCCCTACGGCCCCGCCAACACCGTCTCCTACGGCCCGGGCGGGGCGGTCGTCCTCGGCCGCAACACCGCCGACCCCGCCCGCTGGAAGCGCTACCGCGGCGGCACCGTCGGCGACCTGTGGGTGGACCGCGACGGCGGCGGCGAGTTCAGCCGCCTGATCACCCTGGCCGGCAACCTCGCCTCCCCCTGCTGGGCCGGCGAGCGCGTCTACTTCCTGTCCGACCACGAGGGCGTCGGCAACGTCTATTCCTGCACCCCCGAGGGCCAGGACCTGCGCCGCCACACCGACCACGCCGACTACTACGCCCGCAACCTCTCCGGCGACGGCCGGCGCCTGGTCTACCACGCAGGCGCCGAGCTGTACGTCCTGGACCCCGACGACGGCGAGGCCCGCCGCGTGCACATGCGGCTGGGCAGCCCGCGCACCCAGCGCAACCGCAGGTTCGTCCCCGCCGCCCACTACCTCGACAGCGCCACCCTGTCCCCCGACGGCAGCGGCCTGGCCATCACCACCCGCGGCAAGGCCTACTCCTTCGCCGGCTGGGAGGGCCCGGTCCGCCAGCACGGCGAGCCCGACGGCGTCCGTTACCGCCTGCTGACCTGGCTGAAGGACGCCGAACGCCTGGTGGCCGCCGCCAGCGACGAGGGCGACCGCGAGGTGCTGGTCGTGCTCACCGCCGACGGCAGCGCCGCCCCCCTGCGCCTGGACCACCTGGACACCGGGCGCGCGATCTCCCTGACCGTCTCGCCCGCGGCCGACCGCGTCGCGCTGACCAACCACCGCAACGAGCTGCTGGTCGTCGACCTGCCCGCCGGTGGGGAGGCCACGCTGACCGTCGCCGACCGCAGCGGCTTCGGCCGCATCGAGGACCCCGCGTGGTCCCCGGCCGGCGACTGGCTCGCCTACACCCGCCCCGAGTCCGCGCAGACCACCGCGATCCGCGTGTACGAGCTCGCCACCGGCGAGTCCCGCCTCGCCACCCGGCCGGTGCTGCGCGACCGCGCGCCCGCCTTCGACCCCGAGGGCCGCTACCTGTACTTCATCGGGGAACGCGTCTTCAACCCGGTCCGCGACGAGCTTCAGTTCGACCTCGGCTTCCCGCTCGGCACCCGCCCGTACGCGGTGGCGCTGCGCGCCGACGTCGGCTCGCCCTTCGTCCCCGAGCCGAAACCCCTGTCCGGCGACGGCGGCAAGGACGGCGACGACAAAGCCACGGACAAGGGGACGGCCGGGGGCAAGGGCGACGACTCCGGCAAGCAGGCCCCCGCGGGCCCAGACGGGGCGCAGGACGCCGCAGGATCCGCCGGGCAGGACGATCCGGACCGTCCGCGCCTGCGCATCGACTTCGAGGGCATCGACCGCCGCGTCGTCGCCTTCCCGGTCGCCGAGGGCCGCTACGACCGCGTGGCCGCCATGAAGGACAAGGTGCTGTTCACCTCCTCCCCCGTCGAGGGCAGCCGCGGCGACGACTACGCCGACCCGGTCACCGGCACCCTGCAGGCCTACGACCTGACCCGGCAGAAGCTGGAGACCCTGGTCTCGGGCGTCACCGAGTTCCGGCTCGGCCGGGACGGCACCACCCTGCTGTACCGCGCGCGACACCGCCTGCGGGTGATCAAGGCCGGCGAGTCCCCCTCCGACGACGACTCCCCGAGCAGGGCCGGCGGCTGGATCGACCTGGACCGCGTCAAGGTGTCGGTCAGCCCCGACGCCGAATGGCGGCAGATGTTCCGCGAGGCCTGGCGGCTCCAGCGCGAGCACTTCTGGGCCGACGACATGTCCGGCATCGACTGGGACGCCGTCTACGACCGCTACCTGCCCCTGGTCGACCGGGTGGGCACCCGCGGCGAGTTCTCCGACCTGCTGTGGGAGGTGCAGGGCGAACTCGGCACCTCCCACGCCTACGAGAGCGGCGGCGAGTACCGCCCCCGGCCGCACTACTCCCAGGGCAAGCTCGGCGTCGACTGGTCCTACGCCGACGGCGCGCACACCATCGCCGCCATCGTCCGCGGCGACCCGTGGGACCCGGACGCCACCTCCCCGCTCAACCGCCCCGGCCTGGACGTGCGGCCCGGCGACACCGTCGTGGCGATCAACGGGCGGCCCGTCGAGGGTCCCGACGGCCCGGCGCGGCTACTGGTCAACCAGGCCGGCCAGGAGGTCGAGCTGACCATCCACCGCGGTGACGCCCCACCGCGGCGCGTCACCGTCAAGGCGATCGCCGACGAGCAGCCCGCCCGCTACCGCGACTGGGTGGAGGCCAACCGGCGGCGCACCCACGAGCGCACCGGCGGCCGGGTCGGCTACATCCACATCCCCGACATGGGCGTCGACGGCTACGCCGAGTTCCACCGGGGCTTCCTGGCCGAGTACGACCACGAGGGCCTGGTGGTGGACGTCCGGTTCAACGGCGGCGGCAACGTTTCCAGCCTGCTGATGCAGAAGCTCGCCCGGCGGCGGCTGGGGTACGACTTCCCGCGCTGGGGCGTGCCCGAGGCCTACCCCTCAGAGTCCCCGCGCGGCCCGATGGTGGCGATCACCAACGAGTTCGCCGGCTCCGACGGCGACATCTTCAGCCACACCTTCAAGCTGCTCGGCCTCGGCCCGCTCATCGGCAAGCGCACCTGGGGCGGCGTGATCGGCATCTGGCCGCGCCACCGGCTCGCCGACGGCACGGTCACCACCCAGCCGGAATTCTCCTTCGCCTTCGACGACGTCGGCTGGCGCGTGGAGAACTATGGCACCGACCCCGACATCGAGGTCGACATCACCCCGCAGGACTACGCGCGCGGGGTGGACACCCAGCTGGAGCGCGCGATCGACGTCGCGCTGGAGCGGCTGGCCGAACAACCCGCCCACACCCCCCGCCCGGCGAGCCGCCCCCACCTGGCCGTCCCACCACTGCCCCCACGCACCTGACCGCCCCGCCGATGTTCCCGCGCCCTTCGGACACCGCGCGGGCGTTCGGTTCGTTGTGAGAGTGGGCGTGGTCCGGATTCTCCAGGGAGGGGTGAACCCGGACCACGCCCTTTACAATGTAGATCACATACGCGCCTCCCCCGCCTTCCCGCTTCCGACCTGGACGAGGGCTTCACCCGACATGCCCGATCGCGCTGGACGAGTGCGGCCCCGTGGCGATCGGGATGGCGGGGGCGTCCACGACGATCGTGCCGGTGGGCAGGCGGCGAGCCGGGACGGGCATCTTGCCCTCCCGGAACCACCGGTAGGCGGTCTGCGGGTGAATTCCCTGCGACTGCCCCCACTCAGCCTGGCCTCACGCCGTCATCGAAACATGCGTTCGCTCGTATCCGCTCACGATCGCGAGCGGTTCCTTGCCCCCGCCGGGTGCCGTCTACCGGCCCTGGCGGCCCGAGGCGAGCGGCTCGCTGGTGAGCGTTCCGGGGTCCCACGGGAAACCGGCCTTGAACGTCGCCCGGGCGAGCGCCTGCTGGCCGTCGGCGTTGGGGTGGAAGAAGTCCCACTTGCTGACCTCGTCCAGCGTGAAGGGGTAGGCGAAGACGGCGCCGCCGTCGGTCCTGCACCCGGGCCCGTACGCGGCGCACGCCTCGGCCAGCGCCTCGTTGTAGTCGCGCACCCGCTCGCGGACGCGGTCGCGGCGGGCCCGGTCCTTCTTGGCTGCGGAGGACGCGCGGGCCAGCATCGCCGGGCAGATGTGGCCGATCGCCCAGAACGAGCGGGCCACGACGCTGTCCTTGCCCAGGCGCCAGAGCCGCTTGATGTCGGGGATGCTCGCGGCGAAGACCTTCGCGCCCGTGGGGGCCAGCACGGCCAGGGCCCGCTCGACGCGGGCCCGGTACGTCGGGACGGGCGTCATCCTGGACTCCTCGCCCGCGCAGGCGTCCTGCGCGCCGATCAGGATCGTGACGTAGGCCGCCTTGGCCGCCACGGCCTTCTCTGCCTGGGCGGCCAGCTCGGCGCTGGTGGATCCGGGCACGGCGAAGTTCAGGTTGTGCCCCTTGACGGCCGGGTCGATCGCGAGCATGCGCAGGTAGTGGCTGTTGACGCCGGCGTCGTCCCCGGACGACCACGACCGCGAGGTGCAGGGGACGTACCAGCCGCAGGCGTTGAAGCCCGCGCTGATCGAATCGCCGAGCGCCGCCATCACCGGGGGCACCGGATCGGCGGCCGCCGCGACGGCCGTCACGGGGGCGCACACCACCGCGGCTGCCAGGACCAGTGCGATCTTTCCGACCATGGTCACCTCTATCTGGGACGATCGATCCTGAGCAAAAGATCGGCTACCAAGGTAGAGATCACCGGCGGCCCGCTCTATGACCTGTGGGCGAGGCGTTGCTACCGTTGACCGAGTTCCTATCGTGGCTTGACAGGGCCTGCCACGTGTGTAGACGCGGATGACGTCCGATCACGCCGTCCCGCGGGGGCGGTGAGACCGGCACCCGATGTCGAACACGTTCAGATTCCGAATAAGGTGGGCAGAGTGAGTGTCGCGCTCGGGATAACCCGCCCCCCGCTGGTTCGCAGCGTCCCCGTCCATCACGCGGAAGATCTGATCGCGCGACTGCCGCAGGCCCCCCCGTACGCCTGGGTGCACCAGGGCGAAGGGCTGGTGGCCTGGGGCGAGGCCGCCCGGGTCTCCGTCCCGCCCGGCGCGGGCCGCTTCGAGTGGGCGCGGCGCTGGCTGGCCGAGGTGTTCGGCGAGGCCCACATCGACGACGACGTGCACGTGCCCGGGTCGGGGCCGGTCGCCTTCGGGTCCTTCACCTTCGACCCCGACGCCGCCGGGTCGGTGCTGGTGGTGCCGCGCGTGGTGCTCGGCCGCAGGGACGGCCGCGCCTGGCTGACCACGGTCGGCGAGCCGCCCATCGACCTCATGGCGCCCGCCGTGCCGCCCGGCCGGGTGGTGTACGGAGACGGGTCGCTGTCGGCGCCCGGCTGGCAGCACGCCGTGGCGCGGGCGGTGAAGGACATCCGGGCGGGCAGGCTGGAGAAGGTCGTTCTGGCCCGCGACCTTCTCGCCACGGCCGAGCGCGAGATCGACCCGCGCGTCCTGCTGGAGCGCCTGGCCCGCGCCTACCCCGACTGCTACACCTTCTCGTGCGCCGGGCTGGTCGGCGCCACGCCCGAGCTGCTGGTCCGGCACACCGGCGAGTCGATCGAGTCGCTGGTGCTGGCCGGCACGACCTACCGGGGCGCTACCCCGGCCGGGGACCGCGCCCAGGCCGAGGCGCTGTTCGCCTCCGCCAAGGACCGCCACGAGCACGCCTGCGCCGTCGCCTCGGTGCGCGACGCGCTGACGCCGCTGTGCGCGTCGCTGTCGGTGCCCGAGGAGCCGGAGCTGCTGGTGCTGCCCAACGTGCAGCACCTGGCCACCCGCGTGCGGGGGCGGCTCGCGGCCGGGGCGTCGGTGCTGGACGTGGTCGCGGCCATGCACCCCACGGCGGCCGTCGGCGGCACGCCGACGCCGGTGGCGCTGGAGGTGATCCGCGAACTGGAGGGCATGGACCGCGCCGGGTACGCCGGGCCGGTCGGCTGGATCGACGCCCGCGGCGACGGCGAGTGGGGCATCGCGCTGCGCTGCGCCTACGTCGAGGGCCGCCGGGCGCGGCTGTTCGCCGGCTGCGGCATCATGGGCGGCTCCGACCCCGAGGCCGAACTCGCCGAGGCCCAGGCCAAGTTCCGCGTGATGCGCTTCGCCCTGGAGGGCTGACCGGCGGGCGGCCGTCCGCGGCCCGCCGGCCGAGGTGTCAGGACGTCCCGGGGGCGGGGGCCGTCGCCGGGCCGTCGCGGCCTGGTTCGTGGGCGAGTTCGTGGGTGAGGTGGTCGAGTTCGGCGCCGCCGGCCATCAGGGACGTCAGCTCCTCTCTGGTGATGTCCGCCTTGGCGAACCGGCCGAGGCTCGTGCCGCGGTTGAGGACCAGGAAGCGGTCACCGACGGGGTAGGCGTGGTGGGGGTTGTGGGTGATGAACACCACGCCGAGGCCGCGGTCCCGCGCGCGGGCGATGTGGCGCAGCACCACGCCGGCCTGCTTGACGCCGAGCGCCGAGGTCGGCTCGTCCAGGATCAGCGCCCTCGCCCCGAAGTGGACCGCCCGGGCGATGGCGACGGACTGGCGCTCGCCGCCGGACAGCGTGCCCACCGGCTGGTCCACGTCGCGGATGTCGATGCCCATGCCACGCAGTTCCTCGCGGGCGACCCGCTTGGCCCGCGCCACGTCGAAGCGGCGCAGCGGGCCGGTGACCGGCTCCGAACCGAGGAAGAAGTTCCGCCACACCGACATCAGCGGGATCATCGCCAGGTCCTGATACACGGTGGCGATGCCGCGGTCCAGCGCCTCGCGCGGCCCGCCCAGTCGCACCGGCGAGCCGTCCACCAGGTACTCCCCGCTGTCGTGGGCGTGCACCCCGGCGAGGATCTTGATGAGGGTCGACTTGCCGGCGCCGTTGTCGCCGAGCACGCAGGTCACCTCGCCCGCGCGCAGCACCATCGACACGCCGCGCAGGGCGATCACGTTGCCGAACACCTTGCCGACCTCGCGCGCCTCCAGAAGGGGCGGGGCGGGGGGCTCCGGGGAGGGAACGGTCATCGTCGCGCCTCCTCGGCGTAGCGGCGCACCAGGCTGTTGGCGAGCGTGGCCAGCAGGAGCATGGCGCCCAGGAAGAACTTGAACCAGTCGGCGTCCCAACCGGCGAACACGATGCCCTTGTCGGCCATCCCGAAGATCAGCGCGCCGATCGAGGCGCCGACCGCCGAGCCGTACCCGCCGGTCAGCAGGCATCCGCCGATCACCGCGGCGATGATGTAGATGAACTCCTGGCCGATGCCCGTGCCGGCCTGCACCGAGCCGAAGCGCAGGGCTGTGATCGAGCCGACCAGCCAGGCGGCGGTGGCCGTGGTCATGAACAGGCCGATCTTCACGCGGGCGGCCGGGACGCCGACGGCCCTCGCCGCCCGCTCGTCGCCGCCGATCGCGAAGATCCAGTTCCCGGCCCTGGTGCGCATGAGCACCCAGGTGGCCAGGGCCGTGACCGCCAGCCACCAGAAGATCGCGACGCGGAAGTCGACCCCGCCGGCCGTGACCGACCCGGCCAGCACCGCGCGGGCCCCCTCGTACCCCTCGGCCCGGCGCAGCCCGCTCACCTGCACGGTGCCGGTGATCGCCTTGGTGAGGCCGAGGTTGAGCCCTTGCAGCATCAGGAACGTGCCGAGCGTGACGATGAAGCTCGGCAGCCTGGTGCGCACGACCAGCAGCCCGTTGAGGAAGCCGATCGCCAGCGCCGGGACCAGGCCGGCGAGCATCGCGAGCCACACGTTCCAGCCGAACCGGGTGGCCAGCGTCACCATGACCAGTCCGGTCGTGCCGGTCAGCACGCCCGCCGACAGGTCGAACTCGCCGCCGATCATCAGCAGGGCGATGGCGACCGCCATGATGCCGAGGGTGGAGGCCGGGTCGAGCCAGTTGGCGACGCCGTCGGCCGAGCGGAAGACCGCCGACTGGGAGGAGAAGAACGCGAACACGGCCAGGGCCCCGACCACCGAGCCGAGCTCGGGGCGGACCAGCAGGCGCCGGAGCACGCCGGCGCCCGCGAGCCGCTCGTCGGCGGGGACGCTGGTCACCGGGTGCCCTCCAGGGCCAGCTCGGCCACCTGGGCGGCGTTGTCCTTGGTGACGAAGCCCGGCCCGGTGTTCACCGGCAGGCCGCCGCCGACGATGTTGAGGTTGTTCTTGTACAGGTAGAGGAAGGTGATCGGCAGCCAGCCCTGCAGGTACTGCTGCTGGTCGACCGCGAAGAGGATCTGCCCGATCTGGATGGAGTCGACGACGTCCGCCGACAGGTCGAAGGTGGCGAGCTTCGCTTTCGACCTGCCGTCGGCGATGGCCTCGCGGGCGGCGACGGCGATCGCGGGGTTCAGCGTCAGCACGCCGTTGACGGAGGTGTCGGCCTGCAACCTGGCCTTGATCTTGGAGGTGGCGTCGGCGAGGTTGCTCACGTCCACCTGCAGGCGCTCGACGGTGCCGCCCAGCGTGGCCGTGGCGCCGTTGCACCGCTGGTCAAGGCCGACGTTGCCGGCCTCGTGGATGACGCACAGCAGCTTGGTCACGCCCTCGGCCTTGAGCTTCTCGCCCGCGCCGCGCCCCGCGACCTCCTCGGACTGGCCGACGTGGGTGATCGCGCCGAACTCCTTGGAGCTGTCGCCGCCGGAGTTGATGGTGATGACGGGGATCTTGGCGGCGACGGCCTTGGTGACGGACTCACGCAGCGCGTCGGGGTTGGCCATCGAGACGACCAGGCCGTCGACCTTCTGGCTGACCGCCTGGTCGATGAGCTGGGCCTGCTTGGCGGGGTCGCCGTCGCCCTGGTAGGTGACCGCGGCGCCGTACCGCTTGCCCGCCCCCTCGGCGCCGTTCTTGACGACGTCCCAGAAGGGGTCGCCGGGCGCGCCGTGCGTGATGACGGCGTAGGTTCCGCCGTCCGTCCCCGCCTGCCCGCCGGTGGACGACGCGGAGGCGCTCGCCTGCCCGCCGCCGTTCTCGCCGGAGCATCCGCCCAGCACCAGCGCTCCCAGCACCGCCGCCGTGATCAGTCGTGTGACACGCGTCATGGGTTACCTCCCGCTCCGTCCTGGGGGGACGGTGATCGGCCGCATATCAGCGTTTGTAACCTCGTGTAACCTCGCTGTCAATTAGTTGTCGTGACATTCGGATGTATTGGGTATGTCACCTAATAATTTGTCAGGACATACTGACATATCGCCACTCCGGCACTCCGGCGGACCACGCCGGGCACGAAGAAAGCCCGGCGAACGATCTCGCCGGGCTGGGGGCATGCCGGGTCTACTTCAACGTGCGCACGATGTCGAGGATCTCGTCGAGCTTCGTGCCTTGCTCCTCCAGAGTTCTCGTGTGCTCGTGGACGGTCGTGGCGAGGCCGTCCAGGATCTTCGAGTGCTGGGCGAGGGTCACCGTGTGCAGGTTCTGCTGCACACGGATTCCCTTCAGATCGTCGACCACGGCCATGTAGAGGCCGCTCGCGGCCTCGGCCCTGCCCGACGCCTGACCGGCCACGTAGGACGCGGCCACGGCCTGATCACGCACGGAGCCGAGCATGGACTCGACCTCGGCAATGCGCAGTTCAAGCTCAGTCGATGACATCTTCATTCCCTCCACACCCGAAGACTAGCGCCACCACATGACGGAGCGCACACGATTGGCGACTGTACGTGAAAACATCTCACTGTGCGGGGTGTGGCATGACTCGCCGGCATCGCGGTCGGTCCGCCCGCACGGCGGCGTTTTTGTCCGGACATCTTGATGTCCGCTACCCTGGTCCCTCAGCGATCTGGAACGGAGCCGGGAGAAGGCATGGGCACTCGACTCGACATCGATCTCGATCGCTCAATTCCCGTTCCGCTGTACTTCCAGGTGGCCGAGCAGATCGCCGAGGCGATCCGGCGCGGCGACCTCGCGCCCGGCGCCCGGCTCGACAACGAGATCCTGCTGGCCGACCGGCTCGGGCTCTCGCGTCCGACGATCCGCCAGGCGATCCAGTACCTGGTGGACAAGGGGCTGCTCGTCCGCAAGCGCGGCGTCGGCACCCAGGTGGTGCACGGCCAGGTCAAGCGCTCGGTCGAGCTCACCAGCCTGTACGACGACCTGCGCCGCGCCGGCCAGGAGCCGACCACCCGCGTGCTGTCGCTGCGGCCGGTGGGCGCGGACGAGGAGATCGCGGGCGTCCTCGGCGTCCCGGCCGGCACCGAGGTGCTGCGCCTGGAGCGGGTGCGCTACGCGGCCGGCGAGCCCCTGGCCCTGCTGCACAACTGGCTGCCGGCCGTGGCGGGCCTGACGTCCGAGGCCCTGGCCGAGCGGGGGCTGTACGAGCTGCTGCGGGCGGCGGGGGTGCGGATGCGGGTGGCCGACCAGCGCATCGGCGCGCGGGCCGCCACCCCGGCCGAGGCGCGGCTGCTGGACGAGCGCCGGGGCGCGCCGCTGCTCACGATGGTGCGCACGACCTACGACGACCAGGGCAGGGCCGTGGAGCACGGCTCGCACGTCTACCGGGCCTCGCACTACTCGCTGGAGGTCACGCTCATCGAGCGCTGATCGGCGTCCCCCGCCGCGGGTTCCGCCAGCCGGGCCGCGCGGCGCTTGAGGAACAGCGTGGTACCGATGCCGAACAGGAGGGCGACGACGAGCGCCACCCAGGAGAAGCCCTTCAGCCAGCGGTCGGCCGCCATGCCGAGGTAGTAGATGACGCCCGTCGTGCCGGCGGCCCAGGTGATGCCGCCCAGCACGTTGGCGACCAGGAAGCGCCAGTACGGCATGTGCAGCGCGCCCGCCAGCGGGCCGGCCAGGATGCGCAGCAGGGCGATGAAGCGGCCGATGAAGACGGCCCACATGCCCCACCGGTCGAACGCCTGCCGGGCCTTGGCGACGTGGGCGGGGCCGAAGTGCTTGGGGAAGCGCCGGGACAGACGGTCGAACAGCGGCTGCCCGCCCTTGCGGCCGATGGCGTAGCCGATGGAGTCGCCGATGATCGCGCCCGCGCTCGCGCACACCGCCACCCACACCGGGCTCACGGCGTGGTGGGCGGCCATCAGGGCGGCGCTGACCAGGACGACCTCCCCGGGCAGCGGGATGCCCAGGCTCTCCAGGCCGATGACGCCGCCCACGATCACGTAGACCCAGAGCGCGGGGATCGCCTGGAGCCACTCCTCGACATGCATGACTCACACCCTATGTCGTGGGATGAAACGGGTTTTACATACTGAAGGAGATCTGACCCACGCGTGACGTAAGAATCGCCGGTCTCCGGGGCATAGGCAGGGCGTGGCGTGGAGGTTGCTCATGGACGGCTGGCGTCGGGCCCGGCTCACCGCGGTGATCTACGACTTCGGCATCGCGCACGAACGGCTCGGCAGGCTCGGCGGCAGGCTGCTGTGGGGCGCGGACATGCGGCGTTTCTACCGTGACCTGGACCGCCCCCGCAAACCGGCGGACGGGGACCGCGTGCTGGACGTCCCGTGCGGCGGGGGCACCGCCTTCAGGAAGCTCGAACCCGGGGTGCGCGGGTACGTGGCCCTGGACCTGTCGCCGCTCATGCTGCGCCGGGCCCGCGACCGGGCACGCCGTGGCGGCCTGCACGGCATCCGGTTCCTCCAGGGCGACGTGGCCGGCCTGCCGTTGCGCGACGGCGAGTTCGACCGGTGCCTGAGCTATTTCGGCCTGCACTGCTTCCCCGACCCGGCGGCGGCCCTCGCCGAGATGGCCCGCGTCCTGCGCCCGCGGGGCCGGTTGCACGGGACGGCCGTCGTGCGCGGGGGCGGGCCGCGGCAGGACGCGCTGATCCGGCTGTTCCAGCGGATCGGGACCTTCGCCGCCGTGGGCACGGCCCGGGACCTGCCCCGCTGGCTGGAGGCGGCGGGCTTCGACCGCGTCGAGGTCGACCGCGACGGCGCGGTCGCCTACTTCTCCGCCCGCCGGGCCCCGTGACCCACCGCCCGGGCGCCCGCTCTAGCCCCCGGCGCGGACGGCCTCGTGGGCGGCGTCGCGCAGCAGCGCGTGGATCCGGGCGTTCTCCTCGCGGTCGGTGCGGGCCTCCACCAGGCGCAGGCCCTCGCCCCGGATCGCCTTGGGCAGGTCGCCGATCGAGGACACCAGGGTGTGCGGCGTGCCCGTGGCGGCGGCGACGTAGGCCAGGTCGACGCCGTGGGGGGTGCCGAAGACGCGTTCGAAGGACTCCGGCAGGCCGGCCTGGGGCAGCAGGGAGAAGATGCCGCCGCCGTCGTTGTTGACGACGACCAGGCACAGGTCGGGGCGGGGCTCGCGGGGGCCGAGGATGAGGCCGTTCTGGTCGTGCAGCAGCGTCAGGTCGCCCAGCAGGGCGTAGGACGGGCCGTTGTGGGCGAGCGCCGCGCCGACCGCGGTGGACACCAGCCCGTCGATGCCGGACGCGCCGCGGTTGGCGAGCAGGCGCAGGCCGCGCCGGGGCCGCATGGCCTGGTCCAGGTCGCGGATCGGCATGGAGGAGCCGCAGAACAGCAGGGAGTTGTTGGGCAGCAGCTCGACGAGGTCCCGGGCCAGGCGGGGCTCGCTGATGCCGGTGTCGTCCAGCACTCCGTCCACCGCGCGCCGCGCGGCCGCGTCGGCGGCGCGCCAGGACTGCAGCCAGCCGTCGTCGCCGGCGGCCGCGGCGATCTCGACGGCCTCGGCGACCTGGGTGGCCGAGCGGGTCGGGTCGGGCCAGCGCGACAGGTCGCGGGCGACCACGACGTGCTCGGGCGCCCGCTTGAGCCAGGACAGCAGCGGGCGCGACAGGCTCGGCCGCCCGAGCGTCACCACGACGTCGGGGATGTGGGCGTCGGCGAACTCCGGGACGCCGAGCAGGAAGTGGTAGGCCGAGATGGCGTTGTCGCCGTAGCGGGCGCCGCCGCTGGGCTCCGACAGCACCGGCCAGCCCGCCATGCCCGCGGCGGCGACGTACCGCCGCACGTTCACCGCGCCGTCCCCGACGACCAGCACGCCCCGCCGGGTGGGGGTGACGTGCAGCCCGGCCGAGGGCGGCGCCACCCGGGCCCGCACCCAGGGCCCGCCCGCGTCGCCGTCCAGCGGCTCGCACCAGGAGGTGTCGCCGTCGGGGATCAGCGGCTCGCGGTAGGCGAGGTTGAGGTGGACGGGGCCGGGGTCGCCCGGGCCGAGGGCGCGCTGGTAGGCGCGGCAGGCCAGCGAGCGCCAGTAGGCGACCTGCCCGGGGCGCTCCTCGGGGACGCCGACCTCGGCGAACCAGCGCACCGACGCCCCGTACAGCTTGAGCTGGTCGATGGTCTGGCTGGCGCCGGTGCCGCGCAGTTCGGGCGGCCGGTCGGCGGTCAGCAGCAGCAGCGGCACCCCCGACTCGCTCGCCTCGATGACCGCCGGGTGGAAGTTGGCGGCGGCGCTGCCGGAGGTGCAGACCAGCGCCACGGGCCGCTCGGACCTGCGGGCCAGGCCGAGGGCGAGGAAGGAGGCCGACCGTTCGTCGATGCGGACGTGCAGCCGGACGCGGGAGTCGGCGTGCGCCGCGATGGCCAGCGGCGCGGAGCGCGAGCCGGGGGCGAGCACGATGTCGGTCAGCCCGCAGCGCACCAGCTCGTCGACCAGGACGTCGCTGAGCGCCGTCGCCGGGTTCACCGGCCCTCCTCTGGCGCGCTCGGCCGGACCGGAGGGATCGCCGCGGCGGGGACGCGCGGGGCCGTCATCGAGCGACGGCGGCGGGGACGGCGCGGTTGCGGTCGACAACGCCCACGATCAGTCTCGCTCCTCACTGCGCCCGGCGCCGGCGCAGCGCGCGGGGAGGCCTCTCATCGGGACTAACCTTACGACCGTGAGTGAGCGACCGGTGCACGCGGTGGTTGCCGGCCCCGGCCCGCTGGTGGTGCGGAAGGTCCGCGAGGCGCTGCTCGGCGGCGGCCCGGCCGTGCTGCCGCTGGATCCGTCCCTGCCCGCCCCGGCGCTGCGGGCCGCGCTGGAGGCGCTGCGCCCGACCCATCTGGTGACCCCCGGTGAGGTCCGGCCCCTTCCGGGCGGGGTCCCCGCGGCGGACGGGGTCGCGGTGGTCATCGCGACCAGCGGGTCCACCGGGGCGCCCAAGGGGGTGGAGCTGACGGCCTCGGCGCTGACGGCCTCGGCGTCGGCCTCGCTGGCGCGGCTCGGCGCCCGGCCCGGCGAGCGCTGGCTGTGCTGCCTTCCCCCCTCCCACGTCTCGGGCCTGCAGGTGCTGGTCCGGGCGCTGCTCGGCGGTTCCGAGCCGCTGGTCCACGAGCGGTTCGTCCCCGAGGCGGTGGCGGCGAGCGGCGCCGACCACGTGTCGCTGGTGCCCACCCAGCTCCGGCGCCTGCTGGAGGCGGGGGCGGACGTGTCGGGGTTCCGCACGATCCTGCTCGGCGGCGCCGCGGCCCCTCCCGGGCTGGTGGAGGCCGCCCGCGAGTCCGGCGCGCGCGTGGTCGGCACGTACGGCATGAGCGAGACGTGCGGGGGGTGCGTGTACGACGGCGTCCCGCTGGAGGGCGTACGGGCCGATGTGGGGCCGGACAGGCGGATCCGGCTCGCCGGGCCGGTGCTGTTCTCGGGGTATCGGCTGCGGCCCGACCTGACGGCGGCGGCGCTGGACGGCGGCTGGTATCTCACCTCCGACCTCGGGGCGCTCCAGGACGGGCGGCTGCGGGTGCTGGGCCGGGTGGACGACGTGATCAACACCGGGGGCCGGAAGGTCGTGGCCGGGACGGTCGCCGGGCTGCTGGCCGGGCATCCGGCGGTCCGGGAGGCCGTCGTGGTGGGCCGTCCTCACCCGGAGTGGGGTCAGGAGGTCGTCGCGGTGGTGGTCGCGGCCGACCCCGCCGCTCCCCCGGCCCTCGCCGAGCTCCGGTCGCTGGTGAAGACGCGCCTGCCGGGGTACGCGGCGCCGCGGGCGCTGGCGGTGGTGGACCGGCTGCCGCTGCTCCCGAACGGCAAACACGATCTCGTCGCCATACGTACGCAGATTTCCGGGTTTGTTGGCATAAGCGATCCTTCTTGACCACAATGTCCCGTCAAGGGAACCGGAAGTGATGTCCAGCGCGTCATACGGACAGGCTGGATCAGGAAGGACGCCTCGATGAACCCAACCCGCAAGATGTGGATCTCGGCCGGAGTGGCCGGTGTGGTCCTCGCCGGGGGCATCTCCGTCGCGGCCGCCGCCGCGTCCGGACGGGTGGACAGGTCCGAGAAGACCGGCCAGGAGTCGTCGCAGGCGACCCCGGGCCCCGGTGAGGCTCCGGGCCAGATCCCCGGCCCCGAGGTGCCCCAGAACGCCGAGCCGACCCGCTCGCCGGAGAAGTTCGTCGTCACCGACCCCGATCTCAACTCGGACCCGGGCAAGGTGGCGGAGTACTGGACCGAGAAGCGGCTGGAGAGCGCCGAACCCATGCCGATGCCCGTGCTGACGCCCGAGAAGACCCCCACGAAGACGCCCGGCAGCTGACGCCGCGCGATCACGCCGGGGAGGCGGGCCACCTCGAGGGGGCCCGCCTCCTTTCATGCCGGGGGCCGGGACGCCCCCGGGCAGGGCGGTGCCGGACACCCGATCGAGGGCAGGGGGCACCGCGACCAGGCAAGACGAGCCGGGAGATCAGGAGTCGCCCGGTCACGATGTGGCGGGTCGCGGGAACAAAAGACGGCGTCGGGCGTTATTGATACTGGTGCGCCGAACGCGAACGCCGCGCCATCCCATCGACTGAATCAGACGACTCCGTGACGGAGGAGGTGTGCTCATGCCCCGAACTGCCGCGGCGGCCTCGACCGAGCGCGAGGCGCCCTCGACGACCCTCGACCGCGTTCTCGACAGAGGCCGAGCTCAGGGGCACCTTTCCCTCGCGGAGCTGCGCGAGGCGTTCTCGTCGGCGCGGATCAGCCCGGCCAAGGGCCGTTCGATCGTGCGCGAGCTCACCGAGGCGGGCGTGAACCTCGCCGCGGAGGACGAGCCCGCCCCCAAGGCCGGCGACCCGCCGCGCGATACTCGTAAGAGCACCACTGTGAAGACTACCGCGAAGAGCGCAATGACCAGCACCACCATCACGCCCGCCGGCGGCTCCGGCGCCTCCGAGACCACCGCCGAGCCGCGCCCCCGGCGATCCGCGCGCAAGACGGCCGCGCCCGCACCCGCCACCGCGCCGGTCGCCCCCGACGACGGGCCCGGCCCCCAGGACAACTGGGAGGAGCCCGACGAGCACGAGCTCCAGAACGAGACGCTCGACCTGGACGACCAGTCCTCGGTCATGGGCGACTCTGTGCACACCTACCTCAAGTCCATCGGCCGCCGCACGCTGCTGACCGCGGCCGAGGAGGTCGAGCTGGCCAAGCGCATCGAGGCAGGCCTGTACGCCGAGCACAAGCTGGAGACCGGGTCGCCGGGCGAGGACGAGCGCACGGAGCTGGAGTGGGTCGTCGAGGACGGCAGGCGCGCCAAGGACCACATGCTCGAGGCCAACCTGCGCCTGGTCGTCTCGGTGGCCAAGAAGTACACCGACCGGGGCATGGCGCTGCTGGACGTCGTCCAGGAGGGCAACCTCGGCCTGATCCGCGCGGTCGAGAAGTTCGACTACTCCAAGGGGTACAAGTTCTCGACGTACGCGATGTGGTGGATCCGCCAGGCGATCCAGCGCGGCTTCGCCGACTCCGCCCGGACGATCCGCCTGCCCGTCCACGTCCTGGAGCTGCTGTCCAAGCTGTCGCGCGTCGAGCGTGACATGCACCAGCGCCTGGGGCGCGAGCCGACCCCCGAGGAGCTGGCGGTCGAGCTGGACAAGACCCCCGACCAGATCGAGGAGCTCCTGCGCACCAGCCGCCAGCCGATCAGCCTCAACGCGACCATCGGCGAGGACGGCGAGACCACCATCGGCGACCTGATCGAGGACGTCGACGCCCCCGAGGCCTCGGAGGTCGTCGACCGGCAGCTCCTCGGCGCCGAGCTGCGCGGCGTGCTGGACAACCTGACGCCGCGCGAGGCCAAGATCATGGCGCTGCGGTTCGGCCTGATCGACGGCAAGCCGCACACGCTGGACGAGATCGGCAAGCACCTGGGGCTGACCCGGGAGCGCATCCGCCAGCTCGAGAAGGAGTCGCTCAGCAAGCTGCGCCACCCGAGCAACACCCGGCCGCTGCTGGACTGGGCGAGCTGACGACGCAGCCCGGCCGGTGAGCCGGCGGCCACGGCCTCCGTCCCGCACGGGATGGAGGCCGTTCGCGTCTCGGGGCGCCCCGCGCGGCTAGTGCGCGGAGGCGCCGCCGGCGGCGGTGGAGACGAACGGGCGCGGCACGCGGACGATGCCGGTGAGCCGGTTCTCTTCGCGCAGGGTGCGCAGCCGGTCGACCTCGGCCACCCAGCGGGCGCCCTCGGGGGTGGCGACCCCCTTGCGGCGCCGGATGCGGTCGTCGTACGCCCGCACGCCCAGGGTCGCCCGCTTGGCGGCCTCGGCGGTGCGCAGCGCGTCGGTCAGCGCCCGGTCGAAGGCCAGGCCCGCGGCGCGCAGCTCGCCCGCGCCCGCTTCCTCGGCCCGCGCCCGGCGCAGCGCGCGCTCGGCGTCACGCGCCTTCTCCAGCACCTGGGCGAAGCCCTTCCCGACCTCCTGGTCGGCGTGGTGCCTGACCTCCGCCTCCCGGCTCACCCTCGGACGGAAAAACGCCATCGCCTGCCCTTTCTCGGCACTTCGCCGGTGATCCGGCGTTCGTCGCTCGCCCTAGCGTACGCCGCCTACGGAGGGGCCGGGCCGCCGGTACGGCGTGGCGCCCTTTACAAAGTAAGCCACTGTGTGGATCATGCCCTGTATGCCGGCGAAACGACCTCCCGTCCCCCTGTCCCGCGAGCGCATCATCGAGGCGGCGCTGCACATCGCCGACGGCCAGGGCCTGCGGCGGCTCACCATGCGCAGGCTCGGCGACGCGCTCCAGGTGGAGGCGATGGCCATCTACCACCACCTGCCCCGCGGCAAGGAGGCGCTGATGGACGCGCTGGCCGAGCACGTCACGACCGTCGCCGTCGATCCCTCAGGTGCGGCGGGCTGGCAGGACGTGGCCCGCGCGTGGGCCCGGGCGAGCCGCGCCGCGCTGCTGGAGCACCCCGGGGTGCTGGCCCTGGCCCTGACCAAACCCCCGCGCGGCACGGCGCTGATGGCGATCCGCGAGCAGGCCGAGCAGCTGGCCGCCTCCGGGCTGGGGGACGCCGCGGCGGCCGTGCGCGCGCTGCGGGCGTACGTGATGGGCAGCGTCGCGGTGGAGATCCAGCGGTCCGGCTGGGCCGCGCCGGCGGGAGACGACGGCGACGGGGACGGCGCGGAGTTCGCGAACGGCGGGAGCGGCGGCCCCGGCGGCGCTAGACTCGGCGGCGCGACGGCGGCCCGTCCCGAGTCCGGGGAGGAGGCCGTGGAGGCCTTCGAGCGGGGGCTGGACGCCCTGCTCAGGGGGCTTGCCGAGGCGTAACCATACGTTTATCCGTTCGGCGGCGAGTCGTATTGAGACCGTTATCTTCTGTCGGGCACGCTTGTGTCGCAGGTCACACGGCACGAGACCGGCCCGGCGGCCCCCTGGACCCCCCTAATCGAAGGATCTAAACCGTCCTAATGGGCTATGTCGCCCGCGTGTGACCCGCAGCACACTTACTCTGTAAGTGTGCGTCAGCACACACGTCGATCACACAGCGTTCGGCCCCGTCCGACGGGGGCGGGGGAATCGGAGCGGGCAGACGCGCCGTCGCCGAGGATCCCGGCCGGACACCAGACCGAGAGAGAAATCCGGAGGCACGCCGATGTGCCCGCATGAGCCGTCCTGTCCGAGCACCACCGCACCGGACCGCGAAGCCGCCCGCACGATCGCGGCGCACCCCGAGCAGGGGTGGAGCCTGCTGTGCAACGGCATCGTGCTTTTCGAGGACACCGGGGAGCTCCTGCCCGACGGCGCGGTCATCGCCCCGCACCGCCCCACCGACCTCGCCATCAGCGCGGCCTGACCGGCCCGCGGTTCACCCGAACCGGGAGCCGAGCCACTCCGCGACCACCTCGCCCACCAGGGCGGGTTTTTTCTTGAGTTCATGTCCTTCTCCGGCGAGCACGACCCGCCGGGCGGCGTCCGCCTCGTCGGGCACGCCGAACGGGTCGCGGTCACCGCTCACCACGAGCACGTCCACGCCCGCCTCGCGTAGTTCACCGGCCCGCGAGCGCTCCGGCCTGCCGGGCGGGTGCAGCGGGAAGGCCAGCGCCACCACCGCGTCGGCCGAGACGGCACGGGCGGTACGGCAGGCGACCCGCGCGCCGTTGCTCCGCCCGCCCTGCACCAGGGCCAGGCCAGGGAACCGGCGCCGCAGCGAGGCCACCAGCGCGGTCCAGGACTCGTCCTGCTTGACCGCCGAGCCCGGGGCCCGGGCGCCCGCGACGCGGAACGGCTGGAGGACCCGCGCGACGGTCCCGCCGATCTCACCGACCGCGTCGCGCACCGCCAGCAGGTCCGGCGCCTCCACTCCCCCGGACGAGCCGTGGGTGAGCACGAACAGGAACCGCGGGTCGCGCGCCTCGTCGACCTCCACGATCGCCGGCCCGTTCGGCGTCACGATGCGCATGGCCCACACCGTACCTGGGAAGGACCCCGCTACTTCTCGCGGGGGATGCCATGACCCGCGCCGCCGTGACAGATTAGGGCGGTGCCGGATAATCCACGTGACGAGCTGCGCGCCACCGTCGAGGCGCGGCGGGACCTCGGGCCCGAGTACGAGAACGTCCTGATCGAGTCGTTCCTGGAGAAGCTCGACCATTCGATCGAGACCAGGGTGCGCGCCGAGATCGCCGCCCAGCGCGGGCCCCAGGGGTACGTCCCGCCGCCCGGCGACGCCTATCCCCCGCCGGGCAAGGGCCCCAAGCAGGTCGACGCGATGATCCCGATCGCGCTCGGCTCGCTCGGCATCGGCGTGCCGCTCACGGCGATCGCCGCCCACCAGGCGGGGCCCGGCGGGCTGTTCCTGGCCTGGGCGGGCATCGTGATCGTCAACGTCGCCGCCGCGCTCGGCCGGCGCCGCCGCTGAGGCCGGTCAGCCCTCGTCCCCGGCCCCCGGCCCCTCCCCCGCGCGCGGGACGGCGGCGTGGGGGCCCTCGTCACGGGCGAGCCGCAGGCGGACCTGCGCGGCCACGGCCTCGTCGGGGTGGCTGAGGCCGTACTCCCACACCGCGTCGGCGTCCTCGTCCCGGCCGCGCAGCGGGAGCGTGCGCGCCAGCAGCTCGATCGCCAGCGCCGTGCCGTCGGCGTCCCCGCCGCCCTCGACCGCGCCCTCAACGGAGGCCGCGAACTCGCCGCAGGCCATGTCCAGGTGGGCCATGCCGAGCAGGACGCGCAGCCGCCCGGCGTCGGCGGCCCCGGGCACCTCCAGCGCCCCCAGGATCACGTCGGCGGCCTCCCCCGGCTCCCCGTCGCCGAGGAGCCGCTCGGCCAGCGCCTGGGCCGCCCGGGAGCCCACCAGGGGGTCGCGGGTGGCGAGCGCCGCCCGCAGCGCGGCCTCGGCCTCCGCGTCGTCCCCCCGCCGCGCGGCGATGCGCGCCAGCGCCATGTGCGCGGCGGGAAGGTAGGCGGGCGTGCCGATGCCGATCACGGCCTGCCAGGCGGCCCGGGCCTGGTCGCCCAGGTCCTCGCGCTCGAACCCGCGCGCCAGGTGGCAGGCCGCCTGCGCGGCGAACTCCGGGTGCCCGGTGGCCAGGGCCGCGCGGGCCGCCGCCCGGGCGCCCGCGACGTCGCCGCGCTGCTCCAGCACCAGAGCGAGGCCGACGGCCGCCTGGGCGCGGTCGGCCTCTCCGTCGTCGGCCACCAGCTCGGCGAAGATCTCGGCCGCGGCCTCCAGCTCGCCGCTCTCGGCGAGCCTTCGCGCGTCGTCGATCCGCCGTCCGGACTCCACCTCGTGCGCCGCCATCGGGACCTCTTCTCCGCGTCGGGGGGAACTGCCGGCCTCGCGACGCGAGCGCGCCGTCGCGCGCGACATATTATGCCGATCGGGACAGGCGGCGGAGGACGGTCGTCAGTCCTCGTATGCCTCCAGCGGGGGGCAGGAGCACACAAGGTTGCGGTCACCGTAGGCCTGGTCGATGCGGCGCACCGGCGACCAGTACTTGCCCTCCCGCAGCGCGGGCACCGGATAGGCCGCCTCGGTACGGGTGTAGGGGTGCTTCCAGTCGTCGGCCACCAGGCAGTCGGCCGTGTGCGGGGCGTTGCGGAGCGGGTTGTCGGCCCGGTCGTAGGCGCCGGAGGCCACCTTGGCGATCTCGCCCCTGATCGCGATCATGGCGTCGCAGAACCGGTCGAGCTCGGCGAGGTCCTCGCTCTCGGTCGGCTCGATCATCAGGGTGCCCGCCACCGGGAACGACATCGTGGGGGCGTGGAAGCCGTAGTCGACCAGCCGCTTGGCGACGTCATCGACGGTGACGCCGGTCTCCTTGGTGATCTGGCGCAGGTCGACGATGCACTCGTGGGCGACCAGGCCCTCGCGGCCGGTGTAGAGCACCGGGTAGTGCGGGGCCAGGCGCCTGGCGAGGTAGTTGGCCGACAGGATCGCCTGCTCGGTGGCCGCCTTGAGCCCCTCGCCGCCCATCATGCGCACATAGGCCCAGGAGATCGGCAGGATGCCCGCCGAGCCGTACGGCGCGGCCGAGACCGGGCCGACCGGCGCGTCGTCCTCCAGCGGGTGGCCGGGCAGGTAGGGCGCCAGGTGGGCGCGGACCGCCACCGGGCCGACACCCGGGCCGCCGCCGCCGTGCGGGATGCAGAAGGTCTTGTGCAGGTTGAGGTGGGAGACGTCCGCGCCGAAGGCCCCGGGCTTGGCCAGGCCCACCAGCGCGTTGAGGTTGGCGCCGTCGACGTAGACCTGGCCGCCGGCCTCGTGCACCCGCTCGCAGATCGCGGTGATCGTCTCCTCGTACACGCCGTGCGTCGAGGGGTAGGTGACCATGATCGCGGCGAGCCGGTCGCGGTGCTTGGCGATCTTGGCGTCGAGGTCGGCGACGTCCACGTTGCCCTGGTCGTCGCAAGCCACCACGACGACCCGCATGCCCGCCATGACCGCGCTCGCGGCGTTGGTGCCGTGGGCGGAGGACGGGATGAGGCAGACGTCGCGCTCGTGCTCGCCGCCCGCGCGGTGGTAGGCGCGGATGGCGAGCAGTCCGGCGAACTCGCCCTGGGAGCCGGCGTTGGGCTGCAGGGAGACCGCGGCGTAGCCGGTGACCTCGGCCAGCCAGCGCTCCAGGTCGGCGATCAGGGAGAGGTAGCCCTCGACCTGGTCGGCCGGCGCGTACGGGTGGATGCCCGCCAGCTCGGGCCAGGTGATCGGCTCCATCTCGGTCGTGGCGTTCAGCTTCATCGTGCAGGAGCCGAGCGGGATCATCGACCGGTCCAGCGCGATGTCCTTGTCCTGCAGCCTGCGCAGGTAGCGCAGCATCGCGGTCTCGGAGCGGTGGGAGTGGAAGACCGGGTGGGTCAGGTAGCCGGTGGTACGCAGCAGCTCTGCCGGCAGCGCGTCGGAGGCGGCGGTGTCCAGGTCGTCCAGCACGACCCCGTCCAGGCCGAACGCCTCCCAGACGGCGGCCAGGTGCTCGCCGGTGGTCTTCTCATCGCAGGTGACGCCCACGTGGTCGGCGTCCACCAGGCGCAGGTTGACGCCCCGGTCGCGGGCCGCGGCGGCGACGCCGGCCGCCCGGCCGGGAACGCGGGCCAGGACGGTGTCGAAGAACGCGTCGTGGACGACCTCGACGCCGCCGCCGCGCAGCCCGGCCGCCAGGATCGCGGCGTGCCGGTGGACGCGCTGGGCGATGCGCCGCAGGCCCTCTGGGCCGTGGTAGACGGCGTACATGCCGGCGATGACGGCCAGCAGGACCTGGGCGGTGCAGATGTTGCTGGTGGCCTTCTCCCGGCGGATGTGCTGCTCGCGGGTCTGCAGGGCCAGCCGGTAGGCGGGGCGCCCGTCGGCGTCCTGCGACACGCCCACCAGGCGGCCGGGCATCTGCCGCTGCAGGCCCTCGCGGACGGACATGTAGGCGGCGTGCGGGCCGCCGAAGCCGAGCGGGACGCCGAAGCGCTGGGAGGAGCCGACCGCGATGTCGGCGCCGAGGAAGCCGGGGGCCTCGGTGAGCGTGAGCGCGAGCAGGTCGGCGGCGACGACGACCAGCGCGCCGCGGGCGTGGGCCTCGTCGGCGAGGGCGCGGAAGTCCTTCAGGCGGCCACTCGCCCCGGGGTACTGGACGAGGACGGCGAACAGCTCGCCCTCGGGCAGGCCCTCGGAGAGGTCGGCCTCGGCCGGCTCGATGCCGAGCGGCTCGGCGCGGGTGGCGAGCACGGCCTTGGTCTGCGGGAGGGTGTCGGCGTCCACGACGAACACCGGGCTCTTGGCGCGGCCGGCGCGGCGGGCCAGCGTCATCGCCTCGGCGGCGGCGGTGGCCTCGTCCAGCAGTGAGGCGCCGGCGACGTCCAGGCCGGTGAGGTCGCTGATCATGGTCTGGAAGTTGAGCAGCGCCTCCAGGCGGCCCTGCGAGATCTCCGGCTGGTAGGGCGTGTAGGCGGTGTACCAGCCGGGGTTCTCCAGCAGGTTGCGCCGGATGACCGCGGGGGTGATCGTGTCGTGGTAGCCGAGCCCGATCATCGAGGTGAGCACCCGGTTGCGGGAGGCCAGCGCGCGCAGTTCGGCGATGGCCTCGGTCTCGCTCGCCGCGCCGGGCAGGTCCAGCGGGCCCTCGGCGCGGATCACCTCGGGGACGGCGACGGCCACCAGGTCGGCGACGGAGGCGTAGCCGACGGCCTCCAGCATGCGCGCCTGCTCGGCGTCGGCCGGGCCGATGTGCCGGGTGGCGAAGGGCGGTGCGGACAGGTCGCGAAGCGGTGACCGATCGGTCATGGATGCCCTCCAGTGGGGTAGAGACCGGCGCGTGGCACGCGCGTTTGCCGTCTCCCCCTCTGTCAGCGCGGTGCGATCACCGCGACCTGAGAGCTTCACCCCCGCAGGGGCTTGCACCGTCGGTGAGGCACGCCTGGCGGGCATGCCTGCTTTCCAGAGTCGCCTCACCCGCGCGGTACGTGAGCCTGAGAGATTCCGGGGAGGTTGCTCCTTCGGCGCCCGGGTCGCTCACCGGTGCCGCGGCCGCGGCACCGGCCCGCTCCCCGGGACTCTCCCGCGCGGGGTCGTAAGCCTTCGGCTCAACTGTACCGTCCCGCCCCTGGTAGGGGGTTACCCCAGTCCCCGCACTCCGTTACTCGGCCCGCCGGCCTGCGGGTTCGCCGTGCGCGGCCCCACACCGCGTACAACTGCGACCCCCTGCCCCGGCCCCCGGTAGGGGTGCGGGCCCGTTCAGCCCGTCTTGCGGGCCTTCCTGCGGCGAGCCAGCTCGTCACCCGGGTGATCCTCCGCGGAATCCGAGGCGGCCGGCTCGACCCGTTCCCCCGGCAGCTCCGCCAGGGACCCCTCGACCTCGCGCCAGACGCCGCCGAGGGCGATGCCGAACACACCCTGGCCGCCCTCGAGCAGGTCGATCACCTCGTCGGCCGAGGTGCACTCGTAGACGCTCACTCCGTCGCTCATCAGCGTGATCTGGGCCAGGTCGTTGACCCCGCGGTCGCGCAGGTGCTGCACCGCGGTGCGGATCTGCTGGAGCGACACCCCGGTGTCGAGCAGGCGCTTGACCACCTTGAGCACGAGGATGTCGCGGAAGCTGTAGAGCCGCTGGGAGCCCGAGCCATGGGCCGCCCGCACCGACGGCTCGACGAGCTGGGTGCGGGCCCAGTAGTCGAGCTGCCGGTAGGTGATGCCGGCCGCCGAGCAGGCCGTCGGGCCGCGGTATCCCACGTCGGCGGGCAGCGACGCCGGCCGCTCGTCGAACAGCAGGCCCTGCTCTCCCGCGCGCTCCCGCGCCGACCGGCGCTGGGCCGGATCGTGCTGGCCGGCCGTCTTTCCCTCGCCGCTGCTGACCGCCACTGCGGACCTCCGGCTTTCTCTCATCCCACGGTCTGATCTGGGGGTTCGTGAATTACAACCGTGGTTTCCCTTGCACCGTAGGACCGGTGCGATGCTCAGTCAACGATCCCGCCCGGCGCGTCGTGAAGCGTAAATGCCCGATATGGCTAACCCGCACGGCCGAAGTCCTCCGGGGTGATCGTGTCCAGGAACTCGCGGAACTTCTCGACCTCGTCCTCCTGGTCGTCGGGAATGATGACACCGGCCTCGCGCACGACGTCCTCGCTGGCGTAGATGCTCGCGCCCGTGCGAAGCGCCAGCGCGATGGAGTCGGAGGGACGCGCGCTCACCTCCACCCCGTTGGAGAACACCAGGTCGGCGAAGAAGATCCCGTCGCGCAGCGCGACGATGTTGACCGCCTGCAACCGCACGCCGAAAGCTTCGATCACGTCCTTGAACAAGTCGTGGGTGAGCGGCCGGGGAGGCGGCTCCTCTGCCTGAGCCAGGGCGATGGCCGTGGCCTCGGTCATGCCTATCCAGATCGGCAGATATCGCTCACCCTTCGCCTCCTTGAGCAGGACGATGGGCTGGTTGGTGGGCATCTCCACGCGAACCCCCACGACCTCCATCTGCAACACACGCGGCTCCGTCCCATTGGGTCACCGGCCCGTTCCAGGCCTGCTCCCTTGCGGCTCTCAGCTCGCGGCGTGACCATCGCCGCAAAATTCAACGTAACATCCCCGCACCCCGAAATGTCCGGGCGGCTCCGTCAGCGGCTCAGAATGCCCCGCAGACCGCCCCTCACCAGGGCGGTACGCACTTCCTGGAGCAGCGCGGAGATCTCGCGCGCGGTCTCCCCCGCCTGGCCGGCCGCGCCCGGGGCGCGCCGGCGCATCAGCGGCGCGACGGCCTGCTCGACGAGCCCGGCCTCGCGCTCGGCGGCGGCCTTGAGCACGCGCAGGTGGCGGGGGTGCAGGCCGAACCTGGCCAGCGCGCCGGTGGCCCTGGCCACGGTGAGGGCCTCGGCGTCGTACCAGCGGGCGACGGGGGTCAGCAGGCCGTAGTCCTCCAGCTCGGCGAGGGTCTCCTCGTCGAGCTCGGCGGCCTCCAGCAGCTCGGCGCGGCTGAGCCGGACCTCGGCGGGCGGGGCCTCGCCCCCGACGGCACGAGGCCGGGCCGCGGTCGCGCCGTCCGGGCCCGCCGTCTCCAGGTGGTCCTTGATCACTCGGAGGGGAAGGTAGCGGTCACGCTGGGCGGTGAGGATGTACCGCAGGCGCTCGACGTCGGCGTGGGTGAACTTGCGGTAGCCCGACGGGGAGCGCTGGGGCTCGATCAGCCCCTCGCCCTCGAGAAAGCGGATCTTGGAGACGGTGACGTCGGGGAAGTCCGCCCGAAGGATCTCGAGGACCTCCCCGATGCTCATGAACGCCCGGGCGGCCTGCGCGCTCATCACCGTTCCTCCTCACCCACGCGTGAGGAACACCAGCCGGAACTTGCCAATCTGGACTTCGTCGCCGCCGGACAGGGGGAGCTCCTCGATGCGCTCCCTGTTGACGTAGGTGCCGTTGAGGCTGCCGACGTCCCTGGCGGTGTAGTAGTCGCCCCGCCGGTAGAACTCGGCGTGCCGGCGCGAGACCGTCACATCGTCCAGGAAGATGTCGCTCTCGGGGTGGCGGCCGGCCGTGGTGAGCTCGCTGTCGAGCAGGAAGCGGCTCCCGGCGTTCGGCCCGCGCATCACCACCAGCAGCGCCGTGCCCGGTGGCAGCTGGTCGACGGCCGCGCGGTCGGGAAGGAGCGTCTGCCCCGTCGCCTCCGAGTCCATCGCCTCGATCCCGCTCAGGGAGATCGTCGAGGTCGTGTCCCCCACCGGCGTGCTCTCGGGTCGGCTCAGCGGCGACCCGCACCGTGAGCAGAAACGGGCGTCTTCAGGGTTGGCATTGCCGCACTGCGTGCAGTAGACGCTCGGCATCGATCGGCTCGGCCTCCTACCGCGAAGTCGCGGCGACGGTGCTCAGGGCGGCGTGCCTCGGTTCTTCGCTTCTCATGTTCCTCAGGCTGCGAATGCCGCAACATACGCTGATGAGTCGCAAAGGTCAAGATGAGGGCGTGCTCGCGGGTTCGGACATGCTTGGTGAGGCTCGCTCGGGCTCTCGCTGCGGGGGCCGGCGAGTGCTCGTGTACGACTTGCTCGCCTTTCCCCTTCCTGCCCGGCTCGCTGCGCCGGTCCAAAACTACCGCCCGCGCGGCCCCGCGGTCCATGCGCCGCGCCGGACGAATGTGACCGGAACCGGTGGGTAACGGTGGTTCAGGGGCAGATCGAACCCGTATCGCGCGGGCGGGCGGCCGCGGGGGGCGGGCGGTCAGGTGCCGACGGCCTGCTCGACCACGCGGGCCCAGCGCTCCAGCAGGGCCTGGGCGACGTCCAGGTCGTCGCCCTCGGCCCACAGGTGGGTGACGGCCTCGGAGGGGTCGGGCAGGATGAGCGCCCAGCCGCCGTCCTCCTCCACCACCCGGACGCCGTCGGTGGTGTCCAGGCGGTAGCCGTCGGCGGCCTCCACCACCGACCGCATGACGGCCCCCTTGGCCGCCCACGGCGTCGGCACGGTGCGTTTGAGCATCTTGGCCTGCGGGATGCGCGCGTCGATCTGGCTGAGCGACAGGCGGGTGCGGGCGACCAGGCCGAGCAGGCGCAGGAAGGCGGCCAGGCCGTCCACCGTGGGCGCGAACTCCGGGACGATGAAGCCGCCGCGCCCGTCCGCGGCGAAGATCAGCTCGGGGTCGGCCGCGGCCGAGGTGAGCGCGTCCAGGGCGGTGGAGGTCCACTGCACCTGGGCCCCGTGGAAGCGGCAGACCTGCTCGGCGACGCGGGTGGTGGTCACCGGCAGGGCCACGCGGCCGCCGCGGCGCTCGGCGGCCACCAGGTCCAGGACGACGAGCTGGGCGCGTTCCTCGCTGATGAGCTGGCCCATCTCGTCGACCAGGGAGATGCGCTCGCCCACCGGGTCGAACCGCACGCCGAACGCGGCCCGGGAGGACCCCACGAGCTCGGCCAGGCGCTGCAGGTCCCTGCGGCGCTCGGCGAGGGTCTCGGTCGGCGAGGAGTCGTCCAGGCGGTTGTTGACGGTCAGGACGTCGACGCCGACCCGGCCGAGCAGGCTCGGCAGCACCAGCGCCGAGGTGCCGCCCGCGCAGTCGATGACGACCTTCATCTCGGCGTCCCGCACGCCGGACATGTCGACCCAGCGCAGCAGCTCGCGGGTGTAGTCCTCCACGGCCCTGGCGGGGAAGCTGAGCTCGGCGATCTCGCCGGGGAACGCGCGCCTGAACTCCTGGCGCGAGAAGACCCGCTCCAGCTTGCGCTGGGCGTTCTGGGACAGGTCGGCGCCGTTCTCGTCCATGAAGACGATGTCGACGCTCTGGGGGTCGCCTGGGGTGGTCCGTAGGGCGATGCCGCCCGAGGCGGTCTCGTTGGAGGTGTGGAAGCGCGCCACGGGCATCGGGGCGGCCTCCAGGTCCAGCACGTTGATGGCGCTGGCGTTGAGCGCGCTGATCACGGCGCGCTTGAGGGCCCGGGCCGCGCGGGAGGAGTCACGCGAGGTGATGACCGAGGCGCCCTTCTTCAGGGTGGTGGCGTAGGCGCTGGCCAGGCGGACGCACAGCTCGGGGGTGATCTCGACGTTGACCAGGCCGGAGACGCCGCGCGGGCCGAACAGGCTGCGCTGGCCGCGCGACTCCCAGATCACGCTGGTGTTGACGACCGCGCCCGCCTCGATCGTCTTGAACGGGTAGATCTTCACCCCGGAGGAGACGTAGGCCTCGGCCTCGATGACGCACTCGTCGCCGACGACGGCGTTCTCCTCGATGCGGGCGCCGGTCATGATGTCGGTGTTCTTGCCGATGACGCATCCGCGCAGGTGGGCGCTCGGCCCGATGTAGACGTTGTCGTGGACGACGGCGCGGTGCAGGAAGGCGCCCTCCTTCACCACGACGTTGTCGCCGAGGACGGTGTACTCGCGCAGCTCGGCGCCGGCCTCGACCTTGGCGTAGCCGCCGATGTACAGGGGGCCCTTGAGGATGGCGTCGGGGTCGACCGAGGCGCCCTCGGCCACCCACACGCCCGGGGACAGCTCGAAGCCGTCGGCGTCCAGCCGCACCCGGCCCGACAGGGCGTCGGCCTGGGCCTTGAGGTAGCTCTCGTGGGTGCCGACGTCCTCCCAGTAGCCGGAGGCGACGTAGCCGTACAGCGGGGCGCCGCGGGCGAGCAGCTTGGGGAAGACGTCGCCCGACCAGTCGACGGCCGTGCCGGGGGCGACCTCGTCCAGGACCTCGGGCTCCATGATGTACACGCCGGTGTTGACCGTGTCGGAGAAGACCTGGCCCCAGGTGGGCTTCTCCAGGAAGCGCTGCACCCGGCCGTGCTCGTCCACGATGATGATGCCGAACTCCAGCGGATTCGGGACGCGCTTGAGCCCGATGGTGACCAGGGCGCCGTTCTCCTCGTGGAACCTGATCATGTCGGTCAGGTCGACGTCGGTCAGCGCGTCCCCGGAGATCACCAGGAAGCGCTCGTCGCGCAGCTTGCCGGCGGCGTTCTTCACGCTGCCGGCGGTGCCGAGCGGGATCTCCTCGGTGGCGTAGTGCAGGCTCATGCCGAGTTCGTCGCCGTCGCCGAAGTAGTTGCGCACGAGCGCGGCGAGGAACTGCACGGTGACGACGGTCTCGGTGAAACCGTGCCGTTTGAGCAGGCGGAGCACGTGCTCCATGATCGGCCGGTTCACCACGGGAAGCAGGGGTTTGGGCTGGTTGGCGGTCATCGGCCGGAGCCGAGTCCCCTCCCCGCCCGCCATCACGACGGCCTTCACAAATCACCCTCCGGAAGTTTCGTCACGGTGGGCACGCGGCCGCGCTTACGCGGGTGATCGCCGTGAGGTGCCGCCGAGGCGGCCCGACGATACGATCATGCCCGGCTCGCCTCTTCGATGAGCCGGCGTCCCTGAACCACGTAAAGCGCCCCCGCCCACCAATAAAGACCTGTTCCCCAGATGGCGAAGGCCCATCCCAGGATCCGGGCGACGTCGGCGTACCAGCCGTCGTGGGACGCCAGGAAGAGCAGCGGGAAGGCGTACAGCAGGCTGGCCGTCGCCGTCTTGCCGAGGAAGTGGACCGGCAGGGCCGGGCCGAAGCCGTACCTGCGCAGCACGGGGACGCCGAGCAGGAGCACCAGGTCCCTGCCGACGAGCAGCGCGGTCAGCCACCACGGGATGACCTCCCGCAGGGTCAGGCCGATCAGCGTCGCCAGGATGTAGAGCCGGTCGGCCAGCGGGTCGAGCAGCCTGCCGAGCCGGCTGGTCTGGTTCCAGGCGCGGGCCAGCTTGCCGTCGAGCCAGTCGGAGAACCCGGCCGCCATGAGCAGCGCCAGGGCCCACCCGTCGGCCCTGGGCCCGAGCACGAGCCACAGGAACACCGGCACGCCGAGCAGTCGCAGCATGCTCAGGACGTTCGGAACCGTCCAGATCCGGTCCTCGGCCGATCTCACCGGCTTGCTCCCCTCATGCCCCCGCGTCGATCTGCTGCCGACCCTACCGGGGCGCGGCGCGCGGCGGCGGGGCGGGCGGCCCGCCGCCCCTCCTTCTGAAGACCGACGCCGAGCCGATCATGAGATCCACCGCATTGGGGAAGCGAGCACGCCCCGCCGTTCTCTAAGGTCGTGGGCATGGCCAATGACACAGCCCTCTTCTTCGGGCAGTTCGTACGATCGCCGGGCAAAACCGGCGCGGTGGCGCCCAGCTCCCTCCGCCTGGCGCGGGTGGTCGCCTCGCCCGTGCCCGAGCGCGGGGAGCCAGTGATCGTCGAACTCGGGCCCGGGACCGGCGTGTTCACCGGCGAGATCCAGCGCCGCCTCGGCGGCCGCGGCCGCCACCTGGCCGTCGAGATCAACCCGGTGCTGGCCGCCCGGCTCTCCGAGCGCCACCCCGGAGCCACGGTCGTCGCCGCCGACGCCTGCGACCTGCCCCGCCTGCTGGAGCGACACGGCCTGACGCGGGCCGACGTCGTGGTCAGCGGGCTGCCGTGGGCGGCGTTCCCGGCCCGGCTGCAGGACCGGCTGCTGGAGGCCATCACGGCGGTGCTCGGCCACGACGGGGCGTTCACGACCTTCGCCTACACCCACGCCCGCACGCTGCCCCCGGCCCTGCGGTTCCGCCGCCGGCTGACGGAGGCCTTCGAGGAGGTCGTGCCGAGCCGCACGGTGTGGGGCAACCTGCCCCCGGCGTTCGTCTACCACGCCCGCCGCCCACGCGCCTGACCCGCCGCGCCGAAGGCGCGGCCATAGACACTGGAGGTCACGGTGGACTTCACGCTCCCGGAGAGCGCCGAGGACGTCCGTCGCGGCGTCGCCGCCATCTGCGCGCGCTACGACATGGACTACTGGCAGCGGTGCGAGGCGGAGAAACGCTGGCCGGAGGAGGTCTGGGCCGAGCTCGCCAAGGGCGGGTGGCTGGGCCTGGCCGTGCCCGAGGAGTACGGCGGCGGCGGCCAGGGCCTGCTGGAGCTGGCCGTGGCGACCGAGACGCTGTCGGCCTCGGGCTCGGCCGGAGGTTCGGCTTTCACGTACGTGCTGACGCCGGGGTTCGGCGCGCTGACCCTGGCGCGGCACGGCT
Organism: Sphaerisporangium sp. NPDC051011; assembly: GCF_040653595.1. Taxonomy (NCBI): domain Bacteria; kingdom Bacillati; phylum Actinomycetota; class Actinomycetes; order Streptosporangiales; family Streptosporangiaceae; genus Sphaerisporangium; species Sphaerisporangium sp. NPDC051011. The sequence continues at coordinate 139,943 of NZ_JBFAGG010000015.1, forward strand.
CCCCCGAGCAGAAGGCGGCGCTGCTGCCCAAGCTGGCCACCGGTGAGCTGGAGACGTGCTTCGCGCTCACCGAGCCGGACGCCGGGTCCAACTCGCTGGCGATCTCCACCTTCGCCCGCCGCGACGGCGGCGAGTACGTGATCAACGGGCAGAAGATCTGGATCACCGGGGTCCAGCGGGCCACCTGGATGCTGCTGGTCGCCCGCACGATCCCGGCGGCCGAGGCCAGGCCCCGCACCAACGGGCTCACCGTGTTCCTGGTGGACGTGCCGAAGGCCGTGGCCGAGGGGCGGCTGTCCTACCAGCCGATCCCGAAGATGGGCGCCAACACCACGCCCTCGAACATGGTGTTCTTCGACGACCTGCGGGTCCCCGCCTCCGACGTGCTCGGCCAGGTGGACCAGGGCGCGGTGGTGCTGTGGGACGTCCTCAACCCCGAGCGCATCCTGCTCGGCGCGAGCGCCCTGGGCGGGGCGGAGGTGGCGCTGCGCGTGGCCGTGGCCTACGCCAAGGAGCGGGAGGTCTTCGGACGCCCGATCGGCGCCAACCAGGCCATCGCGTTCCCGCTCGCGCAGGTGAAGGCCAAGATCGAGCTGGCGCGGCTGATGCTGTACAAGGCGGCCTGGCTGTTCGACCGGCACCTGCCCTGCGGGACCGAGGCCAACATCGCCAAGCTCACCGCCTCCCAGGCCGCCTGGGAGGCCGCCGACCACGCCTTCCAGACCCACGGGGGCATGGCGTACTCCCTGGAGTACCCGGTCGCCCGCCTGCTGGCGGACGCGCGGATCGGCAAGGTGGCGCCGGTCACCGAGGAACTTCTGCTGAACTATCTGGCGACCCAGGTGCTGGGACTGCCCCGCAGCTTCTGACGCGCGGCCCGGCGAGGCCGCGCCTCCCCGCGGGTCAGGGGATCGCGGCCTCCACCAGGGCGTCCACCAGACGGTTGTCGTTGCCCCGCTCGGGGTGCCACTGGACGCCCACGCAGAACCGGTGGCCCTGGAGCTCCACGCCCTCGACGATCTGGTCGTCGGCCCAGGCGATGGCCATCAGGCCGGCGCCGAGCCGCCGCAGGCCCTGGTGGTGGGGCGTGGACACCTCGATGTGGTCACCGATGGCCTTGCCCGCCTTGCTGGACACGCTCACCTGGATGGCGTGCGGCGTGCTCGCGGCGTGCCGGTCGTGGTGGACGGCCTCGGGCAGCCACCGGAACAGCGAGCCGCCCAGGGTGACGTTCAGGACGTGCATGCCGCGCGCGACGCCGAGCACCGGCACGTCGGCGTCGATGGCCGCCTTGGCGAGCGCCGTCTCGAACCTGTCGCGCCGCGGCTGGGGCTCCTCGAGCCGCTCGTCCCGCTCCTCACCGTAGACCGCCGGGTCGACCTCCACGCCGCCGGCGAGGATGAGCCCCGACAGGCCGCGGACGTAGCCGTCCACGGCGCCCAGGCTGAGCGGCGGGACCAGCACCGGGGCGCCTCCCGCCTTGTCCACCGCCTTGGCGTACGCGGGCGGCGAGAGGACGGCCTCACGCACCCAGCTGCCCCAGCGGGCGGCGTCGAAATATGTGGTGATACCGATAAGCGGTCGGGACATGCGGTCTCCAGGGGCTCGCGCACGGTCGTGCCGCCCTGTGGCGGCACCCAGCCCAGTAAGCGGTGGCAGACCAATCATGGCGCACAACATTTCCGGGTATGTCACGTATCCGGGTATCAGTCACGTCTCACTGACCCCATGAGTCACATCCGTCCCAGCGCCCCGCTCGCCCGCCGGGCGCGGTCCGCACGGGCTCCCGCGCCCCCTCCGCCGCGCCGGACGCCAGGCGGGCGGGGAAATGAGAGACGGATTCACCATTTCGCCCGCACCGGCGGCGGGCCCATGATTTCGACGATCGAATACGAATAAATCTCTCATTCAGGCCGTTTTCCTGCTGTCCTGATCGGCTATTACGGAGAATCAACCATCAATTACGAACAGTTCGCTTTACCGCCACCTTGTGGTGAAACGGTTGTGAGGGGCATGAGGGAATGGAAGACTCCAATTCGAGCGATCGGTCGCGCCGGGGCCGCCGGACGCTCACCGACCCGGAACCGTCAGGAGGTGGCACGACAAGACCGGACATCGTTTCCGGTCTATTAGGGTGGCGTCGACAAATGTCGTTGAATCCGCGTCTCGTCAAGGAAAGTTTCTCGGACCTCCAGCCCGTCATGGGCAAGGCCGTCGCGTACTTCTACGGGAGGCTGTTCGCTGAGAGCCCACTCCTCCGCGGGCTGTTCCCGCCCGCCATGGACGTCCAGCGGGACCGCCTCTTCGGGGCGCTCACCCGCGTCGTCTGGAGCCTGGACAGCCCGGACAGCCTGCGCAGCTACCTGGGACAACTCGGCCGGGACCATCGCAAGTACGGCGTGTTACCCGAGCACTACACCGCCGTGGGCAACGCGCTCCTGGCCACGATCAAACGCTTCGTCGGCGACGGCTGGACCCCCGAGGTCGAGGCGGCGTGGGCCGCCGCCTACACGGCCGCGGCCAACATGATGATCGAGGCCGCCGAGGCCGACGCCGGGGTCTCCCCGGCCTGGTGGACCGCGGAGGTCGTCGACCACGAGACCCGCGCCCCCGGCCTCGCCGTCATCACGCTGCTCCCGGCCGCGCCCCTGCCCTTCGCCGCCGGCCAGTACGTCAACGTGCAGACCCCCCGCTGGCCCCGGGTCTGGCGCACCTACTCCATCGCCAACGCGCCCCGCCCGGACAACACCATCCGCCTGCACGTGCGCGCCGTCCCCGGCGGATGGGTCAGCACGACGCTGGTCTCCCGGACGCGCGTCGGCGACTCGGTCCTGCTCGGCCCGCCCGTCGGCGCCATGACGCCGCCGGAGGGCGAGCACCCGCGCGACCTGCTGCTGGTGGCCGGCGGCACCGGCCTCGCCCCGCTGAAGGCCATCGCCCAGCACGTCATCGCCTCCGGGGACCGCCCCAACATCCACCTGCTGTTCGGCGCCCGCACGGCCGCCGAACTGTACGACCTCGGCGACCTGATCCGGATGGAGGCGCACTACCCATGGCTACGGGTCGTCCCCGTCGTGTCCGCCGAGCCCGCCTACGACGGGATGCGCGGCACGCTGCCCGACGCGGTGCGCCGGTTCCACTCCTGGACCGAGCACGAGGTGTACGTCTGCGGGCCGCCCGCCATGGTGAGCGAGATCGTGCGGCTGCTGGAGGACGACGGCGTGCCGCCTGGCCGGATCCACCGGGATCCGGTCCGCGAACCATGAGGGCACGCGCCTGCCCGGAAACCGGCCTTCCGCGCAGGGTAACCAGATATCGCAGGACGATCCGGGCGATCTGATCACCAAATCGCGGGGAGTCCGGCGGACGCCCCGCCGACGTGACACGATGATGCCGATCCGCGCGCAGCGGCCGACACGTCGGCCGGGCGGCGCCACGCCGTGACGGGGGGAACGGCGACGCGGCCCGGCCCCGCGAAAGAAAGGGCGACCATGCTGGGCACCCCGCCCGCCGCCGGCCCCCGGCGGCACTCTCCCCCCTTCGCCCGGGCCCGTCAGACCACGCCGGCGGTGCGCTGACTCCCATGGCCAAGCCGGTCACGCTCGTGACATTCGTGCTGCCCAGCGCGCTCGGCCACTGGGGCAGCGGAGCGACCGAGGTGCGGGTCTTCGCCGTGGCGGACTCCGCCGAGAGCCGTCCCACGCTCGGCGCCGCCCTGCACACCCTCCGACGCACCCATCCGATGCTGGAAAAACGCCTCTGCGACGAGTACGGCGGGATCCGCCGTCACATCAGCATGTTCGTCTGCGGCGAGAACGCCCGGCGGCTCGGGGGGCTGGACTGCGCCTTACCCCCCGGAGCCGAGGTGTACGTGCTGCCGGCCCTGTGAGCCGCCGCTGACCGGCGCTGTGACAGGCGCTGTGACCGGCTCCGTGACCGGCGCGGCGGCCGGTACCGTGATCGGCGCCCTGGCCGACGGGGGGGCCAGGCGTCGATCAGGGGGCGACGCGGCCCGCGGCGTTGAAGGCGGCGTGGGTGAGCGGCATCAGCCCGGCCCAGATCGCCTCCATCTTCTCGGCGACCATCTCGATCTCGCGCTGCGGGAACGACGGCACCGTGGCCCGCTCGTCCTTGGTGCGCAGCGACAGGAAGTGCATCAGCGAGCGGGCGTTGCACGTGGCGTACATCGAGGAGAACAGCCCGACGGGCAGCACCGCGCGGGCGACCTCGCGGGCGACTCCGGCCTTCAGCATCTCCTGGTAGGCCTCGTAGGACCGCCGGTAGGAGTCCTCCATGGTCTCGGTCACCAGCTTGTACTGCTCGTCGTCCCCTTCGACGAAGACGTACCGCCCCGGCTTCCCCTCCTGCACGAGCTTGCGCTCCCGCCCGGGCACATAGAAAACCGGACGAAGCTCGCGATACCTCCCACTCTCCTCATTGTATGACCAGCCAACCCTGTGGCGGTGGAATTCGCGGAAGACGAGGATGGGGGCGCTGATGAAGAAGGTCATCGAGTTGTGCTCGAAGGGGCTGCCGTGACGGTCGCGCATGAGGTAGTTGATCAGTCCCTTGGAACGCTCCGGGTCCTGGTCGACGGCCTCCAGTGACTGCTCGCCCGCGGTGGAGACCCGGGCGGCCCACACCACGTCGGAGTCGGCGGCGCTGTGCCTGACCAGCTCCACCGTCACATCGCTCAGGAATTCCACGCTCGGTTCCCCCTCCGTCTGCGGCCGCCGCCATCGTACTGGAGTACGAGTCCGGAACCCCGCCGGCGGCGGACGCGGTGGGCGGGCACGCCCGGGCCGTCTCCGTCCCGGGCGTGCCCGCCGCGTGTCAGCCCGATCCTTGGCTCAACCCCGGCACAGCCGCAGCACGTTGGCGATGATCCGGGCCCCGGCCCCGCCCTCGACGGTGAGGATGGACTCGGGGTGGAACTGGACGGCGAAGCGGCGGTTCTCGACGTCCTCGATGGCCATGACCGCGCCGTCGGGGGTCTCGGCCGTGACGGTGAACCCCTTCACGTCGGGCCGCTTGGCGTGCAGGGAGTGGTAGCGGGCGGCGGTGAACTCCTGCGGCAGGCCGTCCAGCAGCGCGCTCTCGCCCACCCGGGCGACCTGGCCGCGCTTGCCGTGCTCGGGGTGGGACAGCAGCGAGAGGCCGCCGCCCGCCTGCTCGACCATCGCCTGGAGGCCGAGGCAGACGCCGAACACGGGCAGCCCGCGCGCGTACAGGGCGTCCAGCAGGGCCGAGCAGCCGAAGTCGGACGGCCAGCCGGGGCCGGGCGAGAGGACCACCATGCCGGGGTCGACGTCCTCCAGCATGGTCAGGGGGAAGCCGTGGCGCAGGGTGACGACGTCGGCGCCGTACTGGCGGAAGTAGTCGGCGAGGGTGTTGACGAAGGAGTCCTCGTGGTCGACGAGCAGGACCTTCACGCCTTCGCCCGGCCGCTCGGGCGCGGGGGACGGGGCGGCGTGGTCCTGGTCCTGGTCCTGGGGGCGGCCGACGGCGGCCAGGGCGCCGAGCAGGGCGCTGGCCTTGAGCTCGGTCTCGCGTTCCTCGGCCGCGGGGTCGGAGTCGAACAGCAGGGTGGCGCCGGCCCGGACGATGGCCACGCCGTCGCGGATCTGGGCGGTGCGCAGGGTGAGCCCGGTGTTCATGGCCCCGTCGAAGCCGAGGTAGCCGACTGCGCCGCCGTACCAGCGGCGGGCGGTCGCCTCGTGGTCCTCGATGAACTGCATGGCCCAGGTCTTGGGGGCGCCGGTGACGGTGACGGCCCACATGTGGGTGAGGAAGGCGTCCAGGGCGTCGAAGCCGGGGCGCAGGCGTCCCTCGATGTGGTCGACGGTGTGGATGAGGCGGGAGTAGAGCTCGATCTGGCGGCGGCCGATCACCTGGACCGAGCCGGGGACGCAGATCCGCGACTTGTCGTTGCGGTCGACGTCGGTGCACATGGTGAGCTCGGACTCCTCCTTGACGGAGCTGAGCAGGGTGCGGATGGCCTCGGCGTCCTCCACGGGGTCGGCGCCGCGGGCGATCGTGCCGGAGATCGGGCAGGTCTCGACCCGGTCGCCCTGGACGCGGACGTACATCTCGGGCGAGGCGCCGACGAGGTGCTCGCCCTCGCCGAGGTTGAACAGGAACTCGTAGGGGGCGGGGTTGCTCTGGCGCAGGTGGCGGTAGAAGCCCGCCGGGTCGGCGCAGGGGGCGTGGAAGACCTGGCCGGGGACGACCTCGAACAGGTCGCCGCGGCGGAACCTCTGCTTGGCGGCCTCGACCACGCCCGCGTAGTCGCCGCGCACCGGGTCGGCGGGGATCTCGGCGGGCGGGGCGGGCAGCGGGACCGTCTCACCCGCGCGTTCGAGGCCGCGCGTGGAGACGCCGTCGACGGTGAACTCGTAGAGGTACTCGCGGCTGGTCTCGCGCTTGCGGTCGATGACCATGACGCGGTCGGGCAGGTGCAGGACCAGGTCGCGCTGGCCGGCCGCGCGTTCGAGTCGCCGGCGGATCGGCTCGAACTGGAACGCCAGGTCGTAGCCGAAGGCGCCGTACAGGCCGAGGTGCTCGTCCTCGCCGGCGAACGCGGCGATGACCTCGCGGATCGCGGTGAACACGGTGGGACGGCGGCTGCGCATCTCTTCGGGGAGGATGTCCCCGGTCTCGGCGATGTGGACCTCGACGTGGTCGGGGGCCGGTTCGGTGGTGGGCTTGCCCACGGCCAGCAGGCAGCTTGTGACCGCGGGCATGACGACCCGGCCGCGGGCGTTGAGCGCGCGGGCGGAGATGGCGCGGCCGCGGGCGACGATCTCCAGCACCGGGTCGACGTAGGCGAGGTGCCATCGGCTGTAGCGGCCGGGGTACTCCATTCCGGAGGAGAGCACGCCGCCGCGACGCTCGCCGAGCGAGGAGACGACGTCCTCCAGCACCGACTCGGGTACGTCGGCGGTCGTCACCTCGACCTTGATGCCACCAGCGGTGGTATATGCGCTCGTTTCCACCCTTGCCCCGCCCTTCTTGATCTTCGATTTGCCCCGGGCGGGCACGAAAAACGGCCGCCTCCCGGGGCGGCCGTCCGTAGGTATGCGAAAGTCGCGCCGCCTATGCGGGGCGCCACCACTGAGCAGAAGGGGTCTTTCGCATGCTGGCATGCTAGCGGCCCCCGGTGCGCGGCGCCACTTGTCCGCCCCGGCACACCGGCGACGGCGGCACCCCGGGCGGTGAGTGACGTAGGTCACAGCGCCACCCGCAGGATAGCACTAGCATGTTACCGGAGAGTAACGCGCCGCTTACATCGAACGGGGTATGACTCCAAACGAGGAGCGCCCATGACTCGGTTTCCGTACAGGGTCGTCGTGCACAGGGACATGCGGGTCCCCATGCCGGACGGCGTCGTGCTACTGGCCGACCGGTACATCCCGATCGGCGTGAGCGCTCCGCCCACCATCCTCGTCCGCTCCCCCTACGGCAGGCGCGGGCTGTTCGGCCTGGTCTACGGCAGGTCGTTCGCCCGGCAGGGCTTCCAGGTGATCCTGCAGAGCTGCAGGGGCGGGTTCGGGTCCGGCGGCGAGCTCACCCCGCTGGACGAGCAGGACGACGGGCTGGCGACCGTCGAGTGGATGCGCGCCCAGTCCTGGTACGGGGGGACCTTCGCCATGCACGGCCCGAGCTACCTCGGGTACGCCCAGTGGGCGATAGCGCCGTTCGCCGGCCCGGACCTCAAGGCCATGGCCACCCAGGTGACCGCCTCCCAGTTCCGTGACGCCGCCTACGTGGGCGGCTCTTTCGCGCTGGAGGCCGTGCTGAGCTGGAGCACACTGACCGCCATGCTCTCGGGGCCGCTCAGCGGCGCCGCGCCGGTCTTCGCCCCGCGCCGCACCCAGCGGGCCGTGATGTCCGGCCGTCCCGTCGGCGAGTTCGACCAGGTGGCCGCCGGGCGCACGCTGCCGTTCTACCAGGAGGTGCTCAACCACCACGCCGACCCGGCCGTCCCGTTCTGGAAGAAGAGGGACTTCTCGGCCACCGTCGGCGAGGTCGAGGCAGCGGTCACCATGACCGGCGGCTGGTACGACGTCTTCCTGCCGTGGCAGCTCAAGGACTACGCGGCCCTGCGCACGGCCGGGAGGCGTCCCCATCTCACGATCGGGCCCTGGCACCACGCGGACATGCGGCACGGGCGGCTCGCCAACCTGGACGCGCTGAGCTGGTTCCGCGCCCATCTGCTCGGCGACGCCTCGGGCCTGCGGGCGAGCCCCGTGCGGCTGTACGTCACCGGCGCGGGGATGTGGCGCGACTACGACGACTGGCCCGTGCCCGGGATGACGGTGCGGCGCTGGCACCTGCAGCCCGGCTTCGGGCTCGGCCCCGGCGGCCCGGAGGACTCTCCCCCGGACCGCTACCGCTACCACCCCGCCCACCCCACCCCGGTCCTCGGCGGCCCGACGCTGCTCGGCAACTCCGCGCCCCGCGACAACCGGCGCCTGGAGACCCGGGCGGACGTCCTCGTCTACACCGGCGAGGCCCTGCGCGAGGACCTGGACCTGATCGGCCCGGTCACCGCCGAGGTGTTCCTGCGTTCCAGCACCCCCTACACCGACCTGGTCGTCCGCGTCTGCGACGTGCGCCCCGACGGGGCGTCGTTCAACGTGTGCGAGGGCGTGCGCCGGCTGTTCCCCGGGGCGCCGCCCGCCGACGCGGACGACGTGCGCCGCGTCGAGGTCGAGCTGTGGCCGATCGCCCACCGCTTCCTGCGGGGGCACCGGGTGCGGGTCCAGATCGCGAGTGGGGCCTACCCCCGGCTGGCGCGCAACCTCGGCACCGGCGAGCCGCTGGCCACCGGCCGCACGGCGGTCGCGGCCGACCAGGAGGTCTTCCACGATCCCGAGCACCCCTCGTCGATCATGCTTCCCCACGCCCGCGCCTGACGCCGCGCCCCCCGGCACGCGTGCCGTACTCCGGTCACGGCCGTTCACGCGCGTGTCAGACCGCTTGTCAAGAGCCGCGGGGACGATGAACGGCGACCGGGCCGAACCCGTCGCCGAAAGGGCGTCCCCCAGCCACGCCTCCCCCGCGTGACGCCCCTGAGCTGGGAGGATCGGCCGGGCGGGCCCGTTCACCGCGCCAACAGGTCCGTTCACCGATTGGTGAGGGTTCCGCCTCACGCGCGAAATTACGCTTCCGCTCAACCGGACCACCGGCCCCACCAGGGCCGGTGCCGCCTCCCTTTCGCGAGGAGAGTGAGTTGACCACGCCCCCCAGCGATCAGCGCCCGGTCAGGAGCGATCGCAGCCCGTGGAACTGGCTGCTGCTCGTGCCGATCGTCATCCCTCTGATCACCGCCCTCTACAACGCGGACGAGCCCCGCCTGTTCGGGTTCCCGCTGTTCTACTGGCTGCAGCTCGCGTTCATCGTCCTGGGCGTCGCCTCCACCACCATCGTGTACCGGATGGGCAAGAGGAGGGGCGGCCGATGAGCGAGCACATCACCGAGATCCTGGTCTTCGCCGTCCTGTTCCTGCTGGTCAGCGGCATGGGGTTCGTCGCGGCCCGCTGGCGCCGCCCCGACGACCTCGCCAGCCTGGACGAGTGGGGCCTCGGCGGCCGGAAGTTCGGCTCCTGGATCACCTGGTTCCTCGTCGGCGGCGACCTCTACACCGCGTACACCTTCGTGGCGGTCCCCGCCCTGCTGTACGGCGCCGGCGCGACCGGGTTCTTCGCCCTGCCGTACACGATCATCACCTACCCGATGGTGTTCCTGGTGATGATCCGGCTGTGGTCGGTGTCCCACGTGCACGGCCTGGTGACGCCCGCCGACTTCGTCCGCGCCCGGTTCGGCTCGCCCACGCTGGCCCTGCTGATCGCGATCACCGGCCTGGTCGCCACGATGCCGTACATCGCCCTGCAGCTCGTCGGCATCGAGGCGGTGCTGAAGTCGATGGGCGTCAGCGGCGAGCTGCCGCTCGTCATCGCGTTCGCGATCCTCGCCGCCTACACCTACCAGTCGGGCCTGCGCGCCCCCGCGCTGATCGCCTTCGTCAAGGACACGCTGATCTACATCGTGATCCTGGTGGCGGTCATCTACATCCCGGCGCGGCTCGGCGGCATGGGCTCGATCTTCGACGCGGCCCGGGCCAAGTTCGAGGCCACCCCCGCGCCGGGTGACGGGTATCTGCTCAACGCGAACAACCAGCTCCAGTACGTCACACTGGCGTTCGGCTCGGCGATGGCGCTGTTCCTGTACCCGCACAGCGTCACCGGCGTGCTGGCGGCGCGCAGCCGGGGCGTGATCAAGCGGAACATGTCCGCGCTGCCCGCCTACAGCCTGCTCCTCGGCCTCATCGCGCTGCTCGGCTACATGGCGATCGCCGCCGGGGTCAAGCCGATCGTCTCCGGCGGCAAGGCCGACCCCAACACGGTGGTCCCGCAGCTCTTCGACGCGATGTTCCCCGACTGGTTCACCGGGGTCGCCTACGCCGCCATCGGCATCGGCGCGCTGGTGCCCGCGGCGATCATGTCGATCGCGGCGGCCAACCTGTTCACGCGCAACATCTACAGGGAGTACATCAGGCGGGACGCCACCGACGCCCAGGAGGCGGCGGTCAGCAAGATCGCCTCGCTGGTCGTGAAGATCGGCGCGGTGCTGGTCATCCTGCTGATCGACCCGCAGTTCTCCATCGACCTCCAGCTCATCGGCGGCGTGATCATCCTGCAGACGCTGCCCTCGGTCGCGCTCGGCCTGTTCACCCGCTGGTTCCACCGAGCGGGGCTGGTCGCCGGGTGGACGGCGGGCATGGCCGCCGGCCTGCTGATGCTCTACAACATCGCCAACCCGGCCACGAACCACGCCCACTTCGGCGGGTCTGCGTTCCCGCTGGAGAAGCTGGGCCTGGACACCAAGATGACGATCTACGCCGGTTTCCTGGCCCTGGCCGTCAACCTGGTGGTGGCCGTCGCCGGCACGCTGGTCGCCCGCGCCGCCAAGCTCGCCGAGGGCGCCGACGCCACCCGCCCCTCCGACTACTTCGCCGACGAGGGCGACCCCCGCGTCCACGACGTCCAGCTCACCGGCTCCCACTGACCCCGCCCCCGTCCGTTCCCCTGCACCTCCCCGGACGCCTGTAGGCCGCCGCACCGGCACACCCCGGCGCGGCGGGAGCGCCCGGCGGTCCCCGGCGGACCGCCGGGCGTTCGCCTTTTCCGCTCGCCGCGCCCCTCTGCGGTGAGCAGGGCTTTCCTCTCGCCCCGCCGCCGCGACGCCCGACGAGTGTGATCAATGCGGAAATATGAGCGAGAAGCTTCCGGTAGGGTGCCGGTCGCGGGGCGTGAGGGAGGTGGCGGGTGAGCGAGCCTGGGGCGCCCGAGGTGCCGGGGTACGAGGTGCTGGGAATCCTCGGCCAGGGCGGGTTCGGCGTGGTGTACCGCGCGCGGCAGCTCGCCGTACGCCGCGAGGTCGCTCTCAAGATCGACAACCGCGTGCTGGTCTCCGAGCGCGACCGGCGGCGGTTCATGCGCGAGGTCAGCTCGGCCGGGGCGCTGTCGGGGCACCCGCACGTGGCGGACGTGTACGACGCCGGGGTGCTCGGCGACGGGCGTCCGTACATGGTGCTGGAGCTGTGCCCGGGCGGTTCGCTGTCGGACCGGCTGCGCGAGCAGGGCCCGCTGAGCCCCGCCGAGGTGCGCGACATCGGCGTGCGCATCGCCGACGCACTCGCGGCGGCCCACGCGGCGGGCGTGCTGCACCGTGACGTGAAACCGGCCAACATCCTGGTGAACGGGTACGGGATGGTGGCGCTGTCGGACTTCGGGCTGGCCGCCACCGCGCACACCGAGGGCGAGATGTCGGTGACCCGCGAGTCGCTGACCCCGGCGTTCGGCCCTCCGGAGGCGTTCGAGCTCGCCGAGCCGAGCCCGGCGGGCGACGTCTACTCGCTGTCGGCGACGCTGTACGCGCTGCTCAACGGGCGTCCGCCGCGTTTCCCCGAGAGCGGAGTGGTCAACGTCGCGATGATCATGGCGTTGCACCGGCGTCCGATCCCGGAGATCCCCGGGGTGGCGCCGGAGCTGACCGCCGTGCTCCGCGCGGGCATGGCCGCCGACCCGCGCGAGCGCACCCCGTCCGCCGCCGACCTGCGCGACGCCCTCGCCGCGATCCCCGCGGGCCTGCTCTCCGGCCAGGGGATCTCCGGGCCGTCCGCCGTGGGAGGCCCCGGGCGGCAGGGGTATCCGAGCGCCCAGCCGGGGCACTCGGGGCCGCTGTCGCATCCGGCCCCCCTCGGGCATTCGGCGCCGCTCCCCCACGCGGGCTCCCCCGGGCTCTCGGGGCCGTACGAGCGCCCGCCGCAGTACGCCCGGCCCGCCCCGTCCGTGCCCGTCGCCCATTCCCGGCATTCGGCTCCGACCGGGCCGTCGCGGCAGCACGTGGACGTGCCGGAGCGGCCTGAGCGCCTCTCCCCGCGGGAGGCCGTGACCGGTCCGGGCGGGCGGGCGATGTCGAGCACCATCGCCCCGCACACGCCGAAGCAGAACGCGCACACCGGCGTGTACGTCGCCGTGGCCGGGGTGTTCGCCCTGCTGCTGACGATCGGGACGGCCCTCGCCCTGCACGAGGGCGCGATCCCCGACGTCACCGCGTCCACGCCGGCGAGCGCGCCGGCGACGGCGGCGGGCGGAACGTCCGGGGGCACGGCCGTCACGGACCCGGACGCCGGGACCGTGAAGACCGTCACGGCGAACTGCCCCGCGACGTCGGTGGCCGGGGCCCAGGCCGCCTGCAGCCAGGAGGCGGAGTGCTGGGGCGGCATCGTCTCCATCGCGGGGTCGGTGACGGTCAAGCGCCGCGGCTGCGAGGAGGCCCACTCGTGGGAGACGTTCGCCGTGGCCCCGATGCCGGTGGACGGCGTCACCTATGACCTGCAGGACCTCGAGGCGCACCCCGTGGTGAAGAAGCTGTGCTCGATGCCGGTGCTGCTCCAGTCGAGGTCGGAGGCCGCCAGGAAGATCTCCCCGTCCAAGTGGATGGTCTCGGCGCTGCCCCCGAGCCCGGACGCGTTCAAGTCGGGCGTGCGCGTCTACCGCTGCGTCGGCGGCGTGATGGGCAGCGAGCGCCCCGGGACCTACTTCCGGCCCCTGAGCTGAGGGCCGCGTCGCCGCCCATGGCGACGCGCGGTGAATATGGGAATTGCCTGGAACTCCTGGGAACTCTTGGTACGCTCCGGGCGTGAGTGAAAGGCTGGACGCCCTGGAGGAGCGGATCAACGCGCTCCGGGCGGAGGTCCGGCGAGCCGTGCGGGGCCGTGACGGCGCCCTCGCCAGGGTGCTGCGGGCCGAACTGCGCACGGCCGAGCGAGCCTGGGACCGGGCGCTGGCCCCCCAGGACCCCGCCGAGGGGTCCCTGGAGGACTCCCCGGAGCCCGCCGGTAAGGGGGCCAGGGGTGGTGACGGGCCTGGTTCGGATGGGCCCGGCTCGCTGGTGCCGGTGCGGGAGCAGGTGCACGAGGCGCTGACGCTGCTCGGAGTGCCGGCCTCGGCCCGGGTGATCGTCGCGGTGCACGGCGCCCTGCGCGCGGGGTCCCTCAGGGGCACCCAGCTCGCGAGCCTGCGCCGGGACGAGGAGCGCTCCTTCCGGTCCTCGCCGTTCGCCCGTCCGTACTACCTGTGCGCCGCGCTCACCGACCGCCTGTCGGCCTCGCGCGGCCTGCTGACGATCAGCACGTGGCCGCTGGAGCGCCGGGCGATCGGCCCGCTCAGCCCCCGCGTCGACTTCCTCACCACCGCGATCCGCGTGGGCGAGCACATCCTGCGGCTGGAGGAGACGGGCGAGCCGGCGCCGGACTCCGCGCGGAGGCTGCTGGCGCGGCTCGCGCACAACGTCCCCGGCGTCCCCGTGCCGTCCGCCGCCGAAGACGCCCCGCCCGACCCGGCCGTGGTGGTCAGGGCGGCCCGCGCCGAGCTGGACGTCCACGCCGGCGCGGACGCGGACGCCCGCGCGCGGATCGCCGAGCGCGCCCGCGCCCGCCTCGGCGACGCCGAGCGCCTGTTCGGCGGCAGGCTCCTGAGCCTGGCCCGCGAGGAGGCGTCGTGAGGCCCCTCGCGGCGGTGCGGTCCGGTGTTCACTCGCATGGCGAAGAGCGGCAGAGAGAGGTGTGAGGTGGAGCGGTTCGACCGGTTGCGCGGCGCCGTGCCCGCGCGGCCGCACGACGCGCGGGCGATCGCCGCGCTGGCGGCCAACCCAGGGTGCGCGCGGCGCGCGGTGATGGACGCCGCGGGGATCGACAAGGACGCGACCGCGACCCATCTGGGGTTCCCCGCCCCGTTCGGCCGGTCGCCGTTCGCGATCACCCGGGGCAACGCGTTCGAGGCCCTGGTGAAGGACTCCGGCTGCGCCGAGCTGCTGCGGCTGCTGCGCGAGCTGCTGGGCCTGCCGATCCCCCTCGCCGCCTACACCGACCTCGGCGACATCGGCGGCAACCCGTCGGCGCACCTGCGCCACGCCCACACGCTCAAGCTCATCGACCGGGCCGCCCGTGACGACGACGAGGCGGGCACGCTGTACGACCACCCGCTGCTGCGGCTGGAGATCGCCGGGCACACCTCCTACCTGGAGCCGGACGTCGTCGCGTTCCGGCTCGCGGGCCGGTTCCACATCGTGGAGATCAAGTCGTTCGCGATCGTGGACGGCCAGGCCGAGCCGGACAAGGTGGCCGCGGCGGCGCGCCAGGCCGCGGTGTACGTGCTGGCGCTGCGGAACATGCTGGCGGAGCTCGGGCATGACCCGGCCCGCGTGTCGCACGAGGTCGTGCTGGTGTGCCCGGAGAACTTCGCGAACCGCCCGGCGGGCACGCTGCTGGACGTGCGCAGGGAGCTGGCGGTGCTGCGCAGGCAGCTCTCGCGCATGGCCAAGGTCGGCGCCATCGCCGACACGCTGCCCGAGGACCTGACCTTCGACCTGGCGCCGGACGCCGACGGCGTGCCGACGCGCCCGGTGAGCGAGCTGCGCGAGGCGGTGCGCGCGGTCGGCGCGCGGTACGCGCCCGAGTGCCTGTCCACGTGCGACCTGTGCTTCTTCTGCCGGGACGAGGCCGCGGCCGAGGGGTCGACCGAGCTGCTGGGACGCCAGGTCCGCGACGCGCTCGGCGGGGTGGCGACGGTGTCGGAGGCGCTCGGCCTCGCCGACGGCACCCTGACACCCGGTGAGGGCCAGGAGGAGATCGCCCGCCTGCTGCGCCTGGCCGACGGCATCTACGGCGTCTACGCGGAGGCGGGATGAGCACGCTGGCCGCCCTCGCCCGCCTGCGCGCCGTGCGCACCGGGTCGGCCCAGCGGCTCGCCACCGTGCGCCACTGCCACCTGTCGGAGCGGCCCATGGTGTTCATCCCGCTGCGGCTGGCCGGCGAGGCCGCCGCGCCGCTGGCCGCCATGGCGGGCACCGACCCGGGCCATCCCCACCTGCTGGTGGTGCCGCAGCCGCGCGACCGGGATCTGCGGTTCGCGTTCGCGGCCGAGCTGGCGCAGATCGTCCTGCCGTACGTCGAGGGCTTCCTGAAGGAGACCGAGACGGTGGAGCGGCGCGGCGCCGAGCCGTACGAGCGGTGCGCCGACGCGCCGCAACTGCTGGTCCCGAACCGCGCCGCGCTGGCGTTCACGCTGCTGCTCGGCCGCTCGACGCGGTTCCGCCGCGCGGAGGGCCCGCACGCCGTCCACCCGTCGGTGCCGGTCCTCGGCCGGTGGCTCACGTTCTTCGCCCAGCGGGCGCGCCACCCCGGCTCGGCGCTGCTGCCGGCGGTCACCGAGGCGCTGTCGCTGCACTGGGCCACGGGCCAGAGCGCGCTGGAGGACGCCAACCTCGCGTCGCTGGTCGGCTGGATCGACCCGCCGCCGGGCACGACCGGGGCGGAGGCGGCCAGGGAGGCCGAGGACCCGCTGGTCTGGCCGCCCGCGGGCCCGGCCACCGACCCCGGTTTCGACGCCGAGGTGCTGGCGCCGGCGATCCGGGCGTACGAGGAGGCGCCGGGCGAGCGCGCGGCCGCGCGGGTCGCCGAGGCGGTGCGCACGCAGCTCGACCCGACGTGGCGGCTGATGTGGCGCGCCGTGGACCTGCTGCGCGGGCTGCCCGAGGGCAGGGGCGCGTCGGCGCGGTGGGAGCTCGACCGCGGGTCGTTCACCGCTTTCGCCGAGCAGGTCGCCGAGGGCGGGCCGCCGCAGCCCAAGCACGACGGCGCGGTGGCGGCGGCGTCCCGGCTGGCCCGCATGGAGCGCGCGCAGGCGTCCTACGACGCCCAGCGCGCCTACGACGACCCGCTGGTGATGGCCGCCTACCGGCTGACCGGCGAGGCGTTCACCGGCACGGTCGTCGCGTCCGACCCCGCCAACGCCGAGGGCGAGGGCCGGGGGCGCAAGCTGCGGCCGCTGGTCACCGTGCGGACGGGCGACCCGGTGCGGCTGGCGGCCGGCGCGAAGCTGGGCACCCCGGAGCGGCGCGGCCAGCAGGCCGAGGTCGTGGAGGTCGACGGCGAGCTGGTCACCCTGAAGATCGTCAAGGGCATGGGCCGCGGCAAGGTCGCGACCCCGGGCGCGGTCCCGGAGTCCGGCGACCAGGTCTGCTACGCCGCGCTCAGCGACGAGTACCAGCCGCCCGCGAGCCTGCCCGCCTCCGAGGAGACCCCCTGGACGCACGGCGGCCCGCCGCCGGAGTACGTCCCGAGCCCTGAGGACGATCAGGAGGAATGGTCGTGAACCAGAGCGATCGCCTCCTGGTGACACGCGTGACACGAGCGGCGGCCCTGCGCGGCGGCCGGGAGGAGTGGCCGTGATCGGCGGGATGCTCTCCCCCGCGGCGGAGGCGGCGGCCGTGGTCGACGCCGTGCTGGACGACCTGCCCCGGAACCGGGGCGTGGTCGTCGACTCGCCGCCGGGCGCGGGGAAGTCGACGCTGGTGGTGCGCGCGGCCGGGCATCTGGCCGCGACCGGCGAGCCGCTGATGATCGTCGCGCAGACCAACGAGCAGGTGGACGACCTGATCGTCCGCCTGGCCGAGGAGCACCCGGACCTGCCGCTCGGCCGGCTGTCGGCGTCCGACTACGTCATGCCCGAGCGGGTGCTGGGCAAGGCGTCCGTGGGCACCAAGCTGCCCGACCTCGGCGACCCCGCCGTGGTGGTGGCCACCGCGGACAAGTGGGCGTGGGCGGGCGACCGCACCTGGCCGTGGGCGATCGTGGACGAGGCGTACCAGATGCGCTCGGACAAGCTGCTGCGCGTCGCGGGCATGTTCGAGCGGGCGCTGTTCGTGGGCGACCCGGGCCAGCTCGACCCGTTCTCGGTCGTGGACGGCGACCGCTGGGCCGGTCTGTCGTGGGATCCGCTGCAGAGCGCGGTGGCCGTGCTGCTGCGCCACAACCCCGACCTGCCCGTGCACCGGCTGCCGGTGTCCTGGCGGCTGCCCGCCTCGGCCGCGCCGGTGGTCTCGGAGGCGTTCTACCCGTTCACGGGCTTCCGCGCGGGCACCGAGCCCGGCGAGCGGCGCTTGGAGTTCCAGGCCGGCGGCATGCGCACCGCCTACGACCGCGCGCTGGAGGAGGCCGCCTCCTACGGCTGGGCGCTGTACGAGCTGCCGAGCCGACACACCCTGCGCACGGACGCCGAGGCGGTCCAGGCCGTCGCCCTGCTGGCCACGAGGCTCGTGCAGCGCGCGCCGGTGGCGATCTCCGAGCGCGGCGAGCGGCCGGTGACGGCCGAGCGCATCGCGATCGGGGCGGCGCACCGCGACCAGGTGGCCGCGATCCTGGCCGCCGGGCCCCCGCCGGGGGTGACCGTCGACACCGCCAACCGGCTGCAGGGCCGCGAGTACGACGTCACGATCGTCCTGCACCCGCTGTCGGGGCGCAGGGACGCGACGGCCTTCCACCTGGAGTCCGGTCGGCTGTGCGTGCTGACCTCGCGGCATCGGCACGCGTGCGTGGTCGTCGCCCGCGCCGGGATCCCCGAACTGCTCGACGCGCATCCCTCGGCCGAGCCGGTCCGCTTGAACGTCCCGGTGAAGTTCCCCGACGGGTGGGAGGCCAACCAGGCCGTTCTGGCCCATCTGTCCGCGCACCGTGTCGAGGCGGCGCCGCTTCGCTGACCGCGGCGCGGGCGTGCGATCCACCTCACGGGACTCCCGGGTGGCCCTCCCTCCGGATGACGACGCCCCTGGCCGGGCCCGCCTTCACGCGGCCGTCCCTGCGCTCCTGAACCGGCCGGGGGGCCGGCGAGGCCGCCGGGAACGTTCCCGGCGGCTCCGGACGCGGGGCGGGCGTGAGGTCGGGCTCGGGGCTGGTGGCCGAGGCCATCAGCGCCAGAAGGATCAGCGTCACCACGGCGATGAGTATCAGGGCGAGTCCCGCGAGCATCAGGACGGCCAGAACTGTCAAGGCCGCGCCGATGACCTCCATCATCGCCCCCTTCTCTTGTGTTGTGGCGTGGGACTCGTGCCCGCGCCGGGCACGCTCACACTTCGTCCCCCGCTGGTGAACGTACTGATTCCGCCGGGCCGGCGCGCCGTTCGCGGTGTTTGCGTTACGGAAGCGACGCCGGGCGTCTCACGTGCCGGGCATGCGGTCCAGACGGCGCAGGATCACGCCCTCGCGCAGGGCCCACGGGCAGATCTCCAGCTCGCCGAGCCCGAACAGGTCCATGGTGGCGTCGGCGACGATCGCGCCGGCCAGGAGTTGCGGCGCGCGGCCGGCGGAGACGCCGGGGAGCCCGGCGCGCTGGACGTTGGTCATCCCGGCGAGCCGCTCGGTCCAGCCGGCCAGGCTCTTGTGGCTCAGCGTCCGCTTGACGTAGGTGCCCTCGCCGGAGGGCGCGGCGCCGGCGATGCGGGCGAGCTGCTTGAACGTCTTGGACGTCGCAACCGCGTGGTCGGCCCTGCCGTACTTGACGACGTCGCCGACCACCCTGC
Source organism: Sphaerisporangium sp. NPDC051011 (assembly GCF_040653595.1). Taxonomy (NCBI): domain Bacteria; kingdom Bacillati; phylum Actinomycetota; class Actinomycetes; order Streptosporangiales; family Streptosporangiaceae; genus Sphaerisporangium; species Sphaerisporangium sp. NPDC051011. Next base: position 158,870 of record NZ_JBFAGG010000015.1, read on the forward strand.
CGATCTGGGCGCGCACCTGCCGGCGCATGGCGCGGATCTCCCCGGCGGGCGGCGGGTCGGCGGTGAACCAGCGGCGCGTCAGCCGTCCCGCGCCGAGTGGCAGCGAGACGGCGACGTCCGGCGCCTCCTCGACACCGGAGGCGATCTCCAGGGACCCGCCGCCGATGTCCACCACCAGCAGCCTGCCGGAGGACCAGCCGAACCAGCGCCGCACCGCCAGGAACGTCAGCCGGGCCTCGTCCTGCCCGGACAGGACCTGCAGGTCGACGCCGGTGGTGTCGCGCAGGCGGCCGAGCACGTCCTCGCCGTTGGACGCCTCGCGCACCGCCGAGGTGGCGAAGGCCATGATGTCCTCCACGCCCTTGTCCTCGGCGATGCGCAGCGACTCCTCGATGAACCGGCGCAGCTCGCGCTCCCCCTGCGAGGACAGCGTTTCGCCGTCGTGGAGGTGCTCGGCCAGCCGCATCTCGGCCTTGTGCGAGTACGCGGGCAGCGGCTGCGCGCCCCTGTGGGCGTCCACCACCAGAAGATGCACCGTGTTCGAACCGATGTCGAGGACGCCTAGTCGCATGATCCGACGCTACTACCTGGGGGGAATCATGAAGAAAATCACCCTTGCGATCACAGCGCGGCCAGCGACTCCAACGCGGGCAGAGCGGCGGCGAGCGCGGCGCGCTGGCCGGGCGGCAACGCGGCGACCCGGGCGGTGAAGAACGCCGAGCGGTCGTCGCGGAGCTGGGCCAACCGCGCGCGTCCCTCCTCGGTGAGGGTGAGGAGGGACGCGCGGCGGTCGGCGCGGTCGGGCGCGCGGGTCAGCAGGTTCAGGGTCTCCAGGCTGCCGACCAGCCTGCTCTGTGTGGGGGCGCTGACGCCCTCGTGGGCGGCGAGGTCGACCAGGCGGACCGGGCCCAGAGCGTCCACGGCCGACAGCGTGGAGACCTGGCTCACCGTGAGCGCCTGCGGGACCTGCTGGCGGGCCCGCCGCGACAGGCGGGCCAGGGCCTTCCGCAGACGGTCGGCGAGTTCGGCGTCGGTGACGGTGACGCCGGGGGATTCTTCGATCATGAGGCCTTCCACTGCGCGCGGTCATGACTCGCCCACGGCGACCACCTTCCGGGGCGTGGGCTCATCCTCGTGCACATAACGGCCTCCGCGCAGCAGCGAGGCGAGGGCGGCGAGCAGCGAGATGGCGATCGCGAGCGTGAACACGATGACCAGGCCGTGGTGGAACGGGCCGGAGATGAGGTTCGGGAAGTAGGACCCGCCGGTGAGCGTCCCGGCGTCGGCGGGGGCGAGCGAGGCGAGCGTGCCGGTGGGGGCGAGCAGGCTCTCGATCGGGTTGTAGCCGAGGAACGCCGCGAACAGCGTGCCGACCGGCGGCAGGTTCCCGATCTGGGCGGCGATCGCGGACGGCACGCCATGCTCGGCGAGGCCGGCGGTGAGCGTGCGGGGCAGGGTGTCGGCCAGGCCCGCGATCATCAGCGAGAAGAACACGCCGATGGACAGGACCATGCCGGCGTTGGTGAACGTCGCGCCCATGCCGGAGGCCACGCCGCGCTGCCCCGCGGGGACGGCGTTCATGATCGCGGTGGAGTTGGGCGCGGCGAACAGGCCCGACCCCACACCGTTCACGAAGATCAGCACGCCGAACAGCCAGTACGGGAAGTCGGTGGGGATGAGCAGAAGCCCGGTGAAGGCCAGCGCGGACAGCACCAGCCCGCCGGAGGACAGCGCCCGCGCACCGTGCCGGTCCGACAGGTGGCCCGACAGCGGACCGGCCACCAGGAAGCCGACCGTCAGCGGCAGCAGGTAGATGCCCGCCCACAGCGGGGTTTCCTCGAAGCGGTAGCCGTGCAGCGGCAGCCAGATGCCCTGCAGCCAGATGATCAGCATGAACTGCATGCCGCCGCGGGCGATGGCGGTGAGCAGCCCCGCCGAGTTGCCGGCCACGAAGGCACGGATGCGGAACAACTCCAGGTGGAACATCGGCTGGGCGACCCGGGTCTCGATCACGCAGAACGCGCCGAGCACGGCGGTGCCGCCGACGACACCGGCGAGCACCCACGGGTTCGTCCAGCCCATGGGGTGACCGCCGTACGGCTGGATGCCGTAGGTGACCCCGGCCAGCAGCGCCGTGAGGCCGACGGCGAAGGTCGCGTTGCCCAGCCAGTCGACGCGGGCGCCGGAGGTGCGGCGGACGGTCTCGCGCAGGGACCTGTAGGCCCAGACCGTCCCGGCGATGCCGATGGGCGCGGAGGCGAAGAAGACCAGCCGCCAGTTGATCTCGCTGAGCAGCCCGCCCGCGACCAGGCCGAAGAAGCTGCCCGCGATGGCGGCGACCTGGTTGACGCCGATGGCCATGCCGCGCCGGTCGGGCGGGAAGGCGTCGGTGAGGATGGCGGCGGAGTTGGCCATGAGCAGCGCGCCGCCGATCCCCTGGAAGACCCGCCAGCCGATCAGCCACATCGCGCCGGCGTCGGCCTGGAACGGGTCGAGGGCGAGCACGAGGGTGCCGACGGTGAAGACGGCGAACCCCGCGTTGTACATGCGTACACGGCCGAACATGTCCCCGAGGCGGCCGAGCGTCACGACCAGGACGGCCGAGACGAGCATGTACCCCATCAGGATCCACAGCAGGTAGCTGACGTTGCCGGGTTTGAGTGGATCCAGGTGGATGCCACGGAAGATGGCCGGCAGCGAGATGATCACGATCGAGGAGTTGACGGTGGCGAGCAGCATTCCCAGCGTGGTGTTGCTCAGCGCCACCCAGTGATAGTGCTTCGTCCGCACGGGCGACCTTTCAGCGGGTTAGTTGCTTACGCTAACTAACCATATCTTCGCCCGAGACTTCCGAGAAGTCCCTGCTTATGGCCGAGCCTCCGGCTCGGCGGGTTCGGGGCGCCTTTCAGGCGGACGTTGCGGATCGGCGGGTTCGGGGTGGGTCAGGGGCTGAAGGCGGCTATGGCCGCCGCGACCACCAGGAACACGAGGCCCAGGGACGCGAACAGGACGCCGATGAGCTTGCCGCCGGCCCAGAAGCCCTCCAGGCGGATGCGGTCCGGCCTGGCCGGGTCGTAGAGCACGGTCACCCGGCCGCCGACGCGGGCTGGGGGCGGGTTGCTCCCGAAGTGGGTCTCGGCCTCGACGTACTGCCCGTTCAGCGTCATGAACCGGATGGTCGGATAGTAGACGGATCCTTCGCTGTCGCGGCTCTCGCGCAGCCGCACGACCTCCCCGGGGACGCGCTGCGCGATGCGGCGGAAGTCGCGGGCCGACATCAGCGCGCCGAGGCCGATACCGCCGAAGACCAGGGCGATCACGCCGAATATGAGCACCATCAGGGCTGTGGTGGACACGTCGGGGGCTCCTCGTTCTGGCGGGTCTCCGTGGGTCCCGCCGGGTTCTCGCAGGGGGTACGCCCGACGCTAGAAGGGATCGCTTGCAGGGCGCTTGCCAGGCGCCTGCCGGGAACAGCGATGACGTGTCCGCCTATATCCAGCTTTGGCGGGAAAGGCGACGGCCGTGACCACGAAGATGGTCACGGCCGCGGCGAAGCGGGGGCGGGAGACGGCGTCTCAGCGCGTCTCAGCGGCGTCTCATTCGAAGGCCGCGACGGGCATCGCGTCCTTGGCGACGTCGCCCGTGCCGTCCTTCGGCGCCGAACCCGGGGCGGCGGGGCCGGAGCGCAGCGGGATCTGCTTGATGAAGGCCGCGAACACCGGCACCAGGATCGAGATGAAGATGGCCCAGAAGAACACGCTGGAGATGGAGTCGGCCAACGACGAGAGGAAGCCCTCGCGGACCTGCGCGGGGAGCGCGGCCAGCGCGGTGGGGTCCAGGCGAGCGCTGTTGCCCCCCTGCGCCATCTGCGCCGACTGCGGCCCGAGCCTGTCGGTCAGGTTGGACGTCAGGTGGTGGTTGAAGATGGCCCCGAAGAGCGAGACGCCGAACGAGCCGCCGATGGAGCGGAAGAAGGTGGCGGCGCTGCTGGCCACGCCGAGGTCCTTCTGCTCGACGCTGTTCTGCGCGATCAGCATCGTGGTCTGCATCAGGCCGCCCATGCCGAGGCCGAGCACGGCGATGAACAGGCCGGTCTGCCAGGTCGTGGTGTTGACGTCCTGCAGCGACAGCAGCCACATGCCGACGACCATGACCACGCCGCCGGCCAAGGGCCACACCTTGTACTTGCCCGTCCGGGTGATGGCCTGCCCGGCGACCAGTGAGACCGCCATCATGCCGGCCATCATCGGCAGGAGCAGCAGACCGGAGTTGGTGGCCGAGGCGCCCTGGACGGTCTGCTGGAAGAGCGGCAGGAAGTTGATCGCGCCGAACATGGCGAATCCGAGCAGGAAGCCCACCAGCGAGACCAGCGTGAAGTTCCGGTCGCGGAAGACGTGCAGGGGCATGATCGGCTCGGCGACCCGGCGCTGGACCGGGATGAAGATCGCCAGGCTCACCACGGCCACGGCGACGAGCCCGAGGATCTGCCAGGAGCCCCAGGCGTACTCCGTGCCACCCCAGGTGGTGATGAGGACCAGAGCCGTGATGCCCACGCCGAGCAGCGCGGCGCCGAGCCAGTCGATGCGATGCTCGGTGCGGTACTTCGGCAGGTGGAGACGCAGGAGCAGCCAGACGAACGCGACGGCGCCGATGGGCAGGTTCACGTAGAAGGCCCAGCGCCAGTTCAGGTTGTCGGTGATGAAGCCGCCGACGAGCGGCCCGGCGACCATCGCCAGCGCCATGATCGCGGCCATGATGCCCTGGTAGCGGCCACGCTCGCGGGGCGGGACCAGGTCGCCGATGATGGCCATGGCGTTGACCATGAGGCCGCCGGCGCCGAGGCCCTGGATCGCGCGGAAGGCGATGAGCTCGCCCATGCCGCCCGAGGTGCCGCCGAAGATGTCCGAGCCGGCCATGCCGCACAGGGCGGAGCCGACCATGAATATGGCGATGGACGCCAGGAATATGGTCTTGCGTCCGTACAGGTCACCGATCTTTCCCCAGATCGGCGTCGAGACGCTGGTCCCAAGGACGTACGCCGTCACCACCCAGGAGAGATGGGCCAGGCCGCCGAGCTCGCCCACGATGCGCGGCATCGCGGTACCGACGATCATGTTGTCGAGCATGGCCAGCATGATGGCGAGCATCAAGCCGGGCAGGACGACCATGACCTCCCGCCGACGGCCGGGAACTATCTCGGCCTCGGTCTCCGACATTCCTTTGAGCCCCCTTGGTAGTTGGTTGCTTACTTGCCGACCGGCTAGTGACTATACTGCCAAAGGTAGATAACTTACTTGTCGGCCGTCAAGTTAATTCAAAGGGAAGGAGTGCTCCAAAACAGACATGAGGGAGCATACCGACACGCGGGCTCGCATTCAGGAGATCGCCCTGAAGCTCTTCACCGAGCAGGGCTACGAAGCGACGTCGCTGCGGCAGATCGCCGAGGAGCTCGGCGTCACCAAGGCGGCCCTTTACTACCACTTCAAGACCAAGGACGACATCGTGGCCAGCCTCGGCAAGGACCGGCAGGCCGAGATGGAGCGTCTGATCAAGTGGGCCCAGGACCAGCCGCGCACCCTCGAGACGCGGCGCGAGTTCGTCCAGCGGTACGCCGAATCCCTCTACAGCGGCAACCACCACGCGTTCATGAGGTTCATGGAGCGCAACCAGACCGCGCTGCGCGATCATCCCAAGGTCGGGAGGATGCGCGACCTCATGAAGAACGTGCACGGCGTCCTCTGCGAGGAGCACGACTCGGCGGCGCTCCGCCTCAGGAGCTCGATGGCGATCCTCACGTTGCACGCCGCCTGGTTCGTCCTGCCGGACGAGGGGCTCAGCGATGAGGACCGCAAGAAGGCGGCCATCGAGGTCGCCCTGGAGCTCATCGAGCCCCTCCCCCGCGCGGCCTGACCGTCCCCCGGCACCCGCCGCAGCACGCGGCGGCTCCGGCTCGACGGGCCGGGGAACTCGTGCTCGTCCAGCAGCGCGGCGACGGTGGCGGCGTCCCGTACGGCGCGGTCGGTCTCGGCGGGCGTCAGCGGCCGCTCACCCTCGGTGATCCACAGGTAGCCGAGCCGCCGCCCCCGGTGCAGGAGCGACACGCACCGCCGCGCGGCGTCCCCGGCGTCCCCTAAAATCTGAGCCATGTATCGGGGGAGCGTTCACGGCCTGTACCGCTGGCCGGTGAAGTCGTTGCGCGGCGAGCGCGTGTCCTCGGCGCTGCTGGACCACCGCGGCATGGCGGGCGACCGCGCGTACGCGCTGATCGACGAGCGTCCCGACCGGGCCGGTAAGCGGCTGACCGTCCGCCAGAACGCCGCCATGCTGACGTGGGAGGCCGCCTACCCGGCGACGTGCGACGGCGCGCCCGAGCCTCCGGGCCCTCCCGTCCTGTACCGCGGCGGCGAGGCCTGGGCCTGGGACGACCCGGACCTGCCCGCCGCGCTGTCGGAGTCGTACGGCGTCCCGCTGTCCCTGCGCGCGGCCGACGGCCAGCAGGATCGCGGGCCGACGGTGCACGTCACCTTCGAGGCGTCGCGCCGCGCGCTGGAGGAGGAGATGGGCGCCGAGGTCGACGTCACGCGCTTCCGCCCGAACGTCCACCTCGACCTGGACGCCCCCGCGTTCGCCGAGAAGGCGTTCGACGGCGGGACGACGATCTCCGCGGGCGAGGTCACGCTCGGCATCGTGGGCGAGAACGCCGGGCTGTGCGTCCGCTGCGCGGTCCCGAGCTGGGATCCTCACGGGCGCGCGCGCTGGCCCGAGCTGCAGAGCCATCTGATCGCCGAGCACGGCAACACGTTCGGCCTGATCATGCGGGTGCTCGTGCCGGGGGTCACGCGCGTCGGCGAGGCCGCGTCGGTCGCGAACGTCCCGGCGCCGTCCGCCCTGCCCGCCCCCTGACGACGCCAGGCCCAGGTCAGGACCAGGGGCAGAGTCAGGGCAGGAAGGGCGGCCGGCCGCCGGCTCCGAAGCGGGACTCGTGGTCCCACAGGTGGGCGCACCCGGGGCACTGCACGTGCAGGACGCTGCCGGTGTTGCTCAGCAGGTAGCGCCAGTGGTCGCGGCAGTTGCGGCCCGAGCCGCAGTCGTCGCAGCCGCGGTCGTCACGGCAGCGGGGGCAGGGGATCCAGGCACGACGGGCGATGTCGGCGTGCGGGTCAATCGGTAGCACGGCCCGCCTCTCGCCGGGGCAGGACACCGGCCGCCACGAGCATGTCGTAGGTCTCGCGCTGCCGCGCGTCCAGGCCGGAGTAGAGCAGGTCGAAGGCCTCCTCCTCGGCCCGCATGACCGCGAGGGGATCCCAGCCGGGGCCGAGCGCGGAGATCACCTCGGCGCGGCGGCGGGACTCGTGCGGGGTGAGGTCCATCTCGAAGACCGCATGCTCGGGGACTGCGTGCTCGGGCGGGGTGTGACCGCTGCCGTGGCTCATGACGCGACTTTCCGTGGGTTTTTCCGGTGGGCGATGTCGGGGGACGACGTGTCCGGGGGCGGGCGGCAGGATGCCGGTTTACACGTCTTTTGTCCGATTTCACACCTTATGCATAGCCCCAACGGATTGCCAAGAAGGGTGACACGGCTCACTCGCCCGGCGAAGGCGGGTCGCGCCGGCGGGCGGCCCGCTCCACCCCGGCCCCGGCCCAGGGCCCGCCCGCGACTTGAGTAGCCGCGCCCGAAGACTCTCGTCTCGGCGCCACACCTCAAGGTCAAGATCGGTACCGGATATTTCAACGCCCCAACCCCCATGCGACCACCGCCCCAGGACGGGGATCGCGGCGTCCGGGAGGCGACACCGGAACGGACGGTGGATGACAATCCGGATCCGGGGCGCAGGAGGATACTTGGACGTCCTACAATTTAATAGGACGTCCAAGTATCTCAGGATGAGGAGCGCCGGTGCACGTACCTGCCAACCCCGTGCGAGTGGTCACCGCGGCGGCCCTGTTCGACGGGCACGACGCCGCGATCAACATCATGCGGCGCATCCTGCAGGCCCAGGGCGCCGAGGTGATCCACCTGGGCCACGACCGCTCGGTCGAGGAGGTCGTCACCGCGGCCGTCCAGGAGGACGCGCAGGCCGTGGCGATCAGCTCCTACCAGGGCGGCCACGTCGAGTACTTCACCTACCTGGTCGACCTGCTGCGCGAGCGCGGCGCCGGGCACGTCAAGGTGTACGGCGGGGGCGGCGGCGTGATCGTCCCGGAGGAGATCGCCCGGCTGGAGGGGCACGGCGTCGCCAAGATCTTCTCCCCCGAGGACGGCCACCGCCTGGGCCTCGCCGGGATGATCAACACGATGATCGAGGCATGCGACGTCGACCTCACCGAGGGCGCCGAGCCCCCCGCCGTGGAGGCCGGCGACGAGCGGGCGGTGGCCCGGGCGATCACCTTCGTGGAGTCGGGACGGGCCGGCGAGGCCTATCTCGGCGCGCTGCGGGCGGCGGCGGCGGAGCGCCGCACGCCGGTGCTCGGCATCACCGGCACGGGCGGATCGGGCAAATCCTCCCTCACCGACGAGCTGATCCGCCGACTGCGCGTCGACTACGAGGACAAGCCGCGCGTCGCGGTGATCGCGGTCGACCCGACCCGGCGCAGGGGCGGCGGCGCCCTGCTCGGCGACCGCATCCGCATGAACAGCCTCGGTGGCGGCCGGGTGTTCTTCCGCTCGCTCGCCACGCGCGGCTCCCGCGAACTGCCCGAGCACCTCGGGGACGTGATCGCCGTGTGCCGGGCCGCCGGGTACGACCTGGTGATCGTCGAGACCCCGGGCATCGGGCAGGGCGACGCCGCGATCGTCCCGTTCAGCGACGTCTCGCTGTACGTGATGACCCCGGAGTTCGGCGCGAGCTCCCAGCTCGAGAAGATCGACATGCTGGACTTCGCCGACGTCGTCGCGATCAACAAGTACGACCGGCGCGGCGCCGAGGACGCGCTACGCGACGTACGGCGCCAGATGGTGCGCAACCGCGAGGCTTTCGGGACCGCGGCCGACCAGATGCCCGTCTACGGCACGGTCGCCTCGCGCTTCAACGACGACGGGGTCACCGCCCTGTACCAGACGCTGCTCGGGCCGCTGCGGGACAAGGGCCTGCCGGACGGGCCGGGGCTGCTGACGGCGACCGAGGTGAAGACCTCCAGCATCGGCGCCGCGATCGTCCCGCCGGCCCGGGTGCGCTACCTCTCCGACATCGCCGAGACCGTCCACGCCTACCACCGGCGCACCGCGGAGTTGGCCGAGGCGGCCCGCCGGCGCCAGCGGCTGGCCGAGGTGCGCCGCCTGCTGGCCGAGGAGGGCGCCGCCACCGCCGACGTGGACGCGCTGCACGAGCGCGCCGACCGGGAGCTGCCCGCCGAAGCCCGCGCCCTGCTGGAGGACTGGCCGAAGACGGTGGAGGCGTACTCCGCCGACGAGCTGGTGGTCACCGTGCGGGGCAAGGAGCTGCACACGCCGCTGTGGCGCACGTCCCTGTCGGGCAGCCGCGTCCCGCGCGTGGCCCTCCCCCGGTTCGCCGACCACGGCGAGCTGCTGCGGTTCCTGCGCGCCGAGAACCTGCCCGGCCGCTTCCCGTTCACCGCCGGGGTGTTCCCCTTCAAGCGCGCCGACGAGGACCCGACCCGCATGTTCGCCGGTGAGGGCGACCCGTTCCGCACCAATCGGCGCTTCAAGATGCTGTCGGACGGCCAGCCCGCCGTGCGCCTGTCCACGGCGTTCGACTCGGTCACCCTGTACGGCCACGACCCGGACGAGCGGCCCGACGTGTACGGCAAGGTCGGCACCTCGGGCGTCTCGATCGCCACGCTGGACGACATGAAGGCGCTGTACGACGGCTTCGACCTGGCCTCGCCGAGCACCTCGGTGTCGATGACCATCAACGGCCCGGCCCCGACGATCCTCGCGTACTTCCTGCACACCGCGATCGACCAGGCGCTGGACCGCTTCCGCGAGGACGCCGGCCGCGAGCCCACCGCCGAGGAGGCGCGGGAGGTGCGGGCGCGGACGCTGTCCACCGTGCGCGGCACCGTGCAGGCCGACATCCTCAAGGAGGACCAGGGGCAGAACACCTGCATCTTCTCGACCGACTTCAGCCTGCGCATGATGGCCGACGTGCAGGAGTGGTTCATCGCCAACGAGGTGCGCAACTTCTACTCGGTGTCGATCTCCGGCTACCACATCGCCGAGGCGGGGGCCAACCCGATCACGCAGCTCGCGTTCACGCTGGCCAACGGCTTCACCTACGTCGAGGCGTACCTGGCGCGCGGCATGGCGATCGACGACTTCGCGCCCAACCTGTCGTTCTTCTTCTCCAACGGCATGGACCCGGAGTACAGCGTGCTCGGCCGGGTGGCGCGCCGGATCTGGGCGGTCGCCATGCGCGACCGGTACGGCGCGGGCGAGCGCTCGCAGAAGCTGAAGTACCACATCCAGACCTCCGGGCGGTCGCTGCACGCGCAGGAGATGAACTTCAACGACATCCGCACGACGCTGCAGGCGCTGATCGCGATCTACGACAACTGCAACAGCCTGCACACCAACGCCTTCGACGAGGCGGTGACCACGCCCAGCGCCGACTCGGTGCGCCGCGCGATGGCCATCCAGATGATCATCAACCGGGAGTGGGGCCTGGCGTACAACGAGAACCCGCTCCAGGGCTCGTTCATCATCGACGACCTCACCGACCTGGTGGAGGAGGCCGTGCTGGCCGAGTTCGAGCGGTTGTCGGACCGCGGCGGCGTGCTCGGGGCCATGGAGACCGGCTACCAGCGCGGGCGCATCCAGGACGAGTCGATGCTGTACGAGACGCGCAAGCACGACGGGTCGCTGCCGATCATCGGGGTCAACACCTTCCGCAACCCCTCCGGGACCACCGAGCACGGCACGCTCGAACTGGCCCGCGGGACCGAGGAGGAGAAGCACGGCCAGCTCACCCGCGTGCGGGAGTTCCAGGAGCGGCACGCCGCCGAGGCCCCCGGGGCGCTGCGGCGGCTCAGGGAGGCCGCGATGTCCCAGGAGAACGCGTTCGGCGCGCTGATGGAGGCGGCCCGGGTCTGCTCCCTCGGCCAGATCACCGAGGCGCTGTTCGAGGCCGGAGGCCAGTACCGCCGCAACGTCTGAACCCGCCTCGCACGCGAACGGACTCGGGCGCGCGGCCCGGGTCCGTGACGAGGGGGTGTCAGGTGCGACGCCTTCGGGCCTCACAGAAGCAGTAGGCGGCAAACTTCCCCCGCCTCCGAAGGCGATCTGCGCCGCGAGGATTCCGATGAGCGCGTACACGCGTTGCGAGGCTCCGGCGAAGGGCGGCCGGCGGCGCTCGCGTGGCGCGGCGCGATGAGGGGGATTCATGCGACATGAAGGCATCAAGCACGCTCGCGGTGGTATCCGTGCTCAAGGGCAGGCGGCGAAGACCCGGGAGCGGTCACGGCGCCACGCGCGGGGTTCCGGCGGCGCTGCTGGTGCCCGCCGCGGTGGCGCTGGCGCTCCTGACGCTGCCGCCGGCCGGGACGCTGGCCCGGGCCCCGTGGGCGTCCCTCGCCGGAGCGCACGTCTTGGAGTCGCTGCGGTTCCCGCTGGTGACCTCGGTGCTGGCGACGCTGGTCTGCCTGCCACTCGGGGTGCCGCTGGCCTGGGTGCTCGCCCGGGCGCGGACGCGGGGCGAGCGGGTCGTCCGGGCCCTGGTGACGGCGCCGGTGGTCCTGCCGCCCGCGGTTGCCGCCGTGGCCGTGCCGCTGGTGGTGTCGCCGGGCGGTACGTGGCCGGGCACGCGTCCGGGAGCGGCCGCGTTCGTGCTCGTCCAGGTGTTCGTGGCGCTGCCGTTCCTCGTCATCGCCGTCGAGCGCGCGCTGCGGGCCGCGGACCCGCGCCTTGAGGAGACCGCGGCCCTGCTCGGCGGGTCCGCGTGGACGGTGCTGCGCCGCGTGTCCCTCCCCTCGGCCGCGCCGGGCATCGCCGCCGGGACGGTGCTGTGCTGGGCGCGGGCGCTCGGGGAGTCCGGCGCGGTCCTCGCCCTGGCGGGGAGCCCGGTCTGGGGGACGCCGGTCGCGCCGCCGGAGCTCTCCCCTGCCGCCGCGGGCCCAGCCGGCGTCGCGACGAGCCTCGCGCTGGTCACGGTCTCGGTCGCCGTGCTGGCCGGCCTGCGCGACCAGTGGATGGGGACGCCCGGCGCGCCCGCGCGGACGGGGGCCGTGCCATGATCGACGCCCACCTGGTGACCTCCCATCCGCCCTTCCATCTCGACCTGAGACTGCGCGTGGCCGCGGGCGAGGTGGTCGCGCTGCTCGGGCCCGAGGGCTGCGGCAAGACCACGGCCCTGCGGGTGCTGGCGGGGCTCACCCCGTCCCTCGGCGGGCACGTCCTGCTGGACGGGGCGGCCGTGCACGCCCGCGCGCCCCGCCGCAGGTCCGTGGCCATGGCCGGGCGTGATCCGCTGCTGTTCCCCCACCTGACCGCGCTGGACAACGTCGCCTTCGGCCCGCGCTGCCAGGGCGAGCCCAGGGGGCAGGCGCGCCTGGCGGCCTCCGCCTGGCTGGAGCGGATGGGCCTCGGGGCGCGCGCGAGCGTCCTGCCGCGCGAGCTGTCCCCGGGCGAGGCCAGGAGGGTGGCGTGGGCCCGGGCCCTGGCCGCCCGCCCGCGGATCTTGCTGCTGGACGACCCGCTCGCCGCCCTGGACCCGGAGGAGCTCGCCCCGGCGCGGGTCCTGCTGCATCGGCATCTGACCGATTTCACCGGCGCGTGCCTGCTGGTGACGGGCGACCCGCTGGACGCCATGGTGGCGGCCGACCGGCTGCTGGTGATGGACGACGGCGCGCTGGTCCAGGAGGGCGCGCCCGCCGAGGTGGCCCGCCGCCCGCTCACCGGCCACGCCGCGCGCCTCGCCGGGCTCAACTTGTGCCGGGGGCACGCCGCGGGGCGGTCGGTGTCGGTCGGTGGCGGGACGGGTGCCGTCCGGGGAGGCGAGGTCACGTTCACGGTGCGGGAGGCGCTGCGCGGGCCGGTGTTCGTCGCGTTCCCGCCCTCGGCGGTCACCCTGTCGCGGACCGTCCCCGGCGGGACGCCGCGCAACCTGTGGCGGGGCGGCGTGCAGGGCATAGAGGGGCACGGCGACCGCGTCCGGGTCCGCCTCGGCGGGCCGATCGCGGCGGCCGCGGATCTGAGCCCGGCCACCCTCGCCGACCTGGGCCTGGCCCCCGGCGACCAGGTGTGGGCCTGCGTCCCGGCCGCTGAGACCCACGCCTACCCCGCCCCCGCGCCGTCCCCGTGAGGCCGCACGCGCGACCGAACGACTCGGTCGCGGTGCCTGCGGTAGTGCCGCCGGGCCTTGAGGCGGTTGCCACAGGTGTCCATCGAGCACCGCGTCTGCTCGACGCGGGCCACTTCGCCGTGAAGAACGCGCGCCGTCAGGACATGCCGCGCAGCGCCGAGGCCGGGAGCGGGATCGCGGGGAACGGGTTGTCGGGCAGGAGGATCATGCGGCGTGGCTCGCCGGCCCGGCAGGCCGCGTCCAGGTGCAGCAGCGCCGAGCCGATGCCCGCCGCGCCGATCATGTAGCCGGTGTCGGCGGTGACCTCCCAGGGCCGCAGCCGCCGATAGGCCTGGTACCAGCGGTAACCGGCCTGGTCGTGCCCGGTGGCGCGGCCGATCAGGTTCTCGGAGAGGATGCGCGCGAACTCCAGGTCGTCGGGCTCGCCGGTCGCCGCCCACAGGCCGACGAACAGCTCGAGCAGCCCGGCGGTGCCGCAGCATTGGCAGGCGACGTTCCAGTAGCCGGCGGTCTGGCGGCGGGGGACGCCGCTGCAGACGATGCCGGCGGCGAGCCGCCGCACCCAGTCCAGGTCGCCGGGGTCGCCCGTCACGCGGTGGAGCTCGTAGAACAGGCGGGCCACCCCGGCCGAGCCCGAGCACAGCCCGAGGTAGTGCAGCCCCCGGCCCTGCGGCACGTGGTGGGGCACCAGGACGTGCTTGTCGGTCACGACGCTGACCGTGCGGACGAAGTCTGCGCCGCGCCGGGCGGCGTCCAGGAAGCGCCTGTCCCCCGTGACACCGTACAGGCGGGCGAGCAGGAACGCGGTGCCCGCGGTGCCGGACAGGAAGCCGGGCGTGACCGCGTCCTCCGGCAGGTCCGGGCAGCCCTCCCGGCCGAAGCGGTGGCCGGGGACGACGCGGTCGGCGACGCACGCCCCGGCCTCCACGGCGACCTCCTCGTAGGCGGCGACGCCGAGGATGCCGGAGGCGTGCAGCAGGCCGAGGATGATGCCGCCGTCGCCGCGCTGCGCCGGGTCGCCGGTCCAGCCGACGCCGTCGCCGGTCCTGCGCAGGCTGCGCACGACGCGGTCGGCCGCCGCCCGCGCCGCCGCGGAGAGGCTCTCGTCGCCGGTCGCCCACCCGGCTTCGGCGAGCGCGAAGACCATTCCGGTGAGCCCGTGGTAGAGCGAGAGGTCGGGCTCGTCCTCCCAGGTGGCGGCGAGGTAGCGGGCGCCCTGCCGGGCGTCGTCGAGGTAGGCCTCGTGGCCGGTCGCGGCGGCGAGCTCCAGGAAGAACAGCACGATGCCGGCGACGCCCGCGTACAGCGAGCCGGGCTGCCCGGAGCGGGCGGAGCGGCGGCGGGCGTCGGGGTTGGCGAGCCAGTGCCGGCCGCGCCCGTCGTCGACGGCGGCCGAACGGATCCAGCGGCCCGCCATGATCGCCGTGGTGAGCGGGGTCTCGGCGCGCGGCCATGATGGATGGTGGATCCGATCTGAGCTCATATCGCCTCCTCCACGCTCCCAGCATCCCATAAAACCCATGAATCTGGTAGGAAAACTAGGCAATCGCTCAACATCCGGTCAGCGTCTCCACCGAGACCCGGCGGGCTCCGTGACCCGCCGCATACCCGCGATATCAGAACACTCTCACATACGGCGGGCCCACGGGGCGATCGATCGGCATCGCTACCGGCACAATCCCGTACGTGCCGGGCCACATGGTCCGCCTTGAAGACGGGAAATGCACCCTCCGGGACGTTCGTCCAGATTTGCGATCACCAGGGGACCCACGGGCCACGGCGAGCGGCCGAGACGAAGGAGGCCGACCAAGTGAGCACACCGGCACCGGCCGGCGCCGTCCGCCGCGTCGTCGTCGACACCGACATGGGCATCGACGACGCCTGTGCGCTGCTCTACCTGGCCGGGCGCCCGGACGCGGAGGTCGCCGCCGTGACCTCGGTGGCCGGCAACTGCCCCGAGGAGCAGGCGGCGCGCAACATCGCCCACGTCGCCGGCCTGGCCGGGCTGGAGGCGCCCGTGGCGCGCGGCGCCGCCGAACCTCTGCCGGGGGCCCCGCCCGTCCCCCGCGACTCCCACGGCGCGGACGGCCTCGGCGACCTTGGCCTGGACCGCCCCCCGCCTCCCGCCACGGACGAGACGGCCGCGGCGCTGCTCGTGCGACTGGCCCGCGAGCGGCCGGGCGAGCTGGACCTGCTGGCGCTCGGGCCACTGACCAACCTGGCCCTGGCGCTGCGCGCCGATCCGGCGGTCTTTACAAAGTATCGTTCGGTCGTGGTGGTGGGCGGCTCCGGCCCCGGCGGCGAACGCCTCTCCGACACCAACGTCACGTGCGACCCCGAGGCGGCGCGGGCCGTCCTGTCCGCCCCGCACGGCGAGCTGACCATGGTCGGGGTGAACGTCACCGCCACCACGCTGCTGCCGGACACCGCCCTGGACGTCCTGCGCGCCGCCGGCACGCCGGGCGCACGGTTCGCCGCCGCGGTCCTCGCCGCCTACCGGGACATCAAGCGGCGGCGGCTGGGCAGGCCGGTCATCCCCCTGCACGACCCGCTGGCGGCGGGCGTCCTGCTCGACCCCGGCCTGGTCACCGAGGCCGTGACCGGGCCGGTCGCCGTCGTCCGCGACGGCACGTCCTGGCGGGCGCGCCCGGCCGCCGGACCGGGGCCGGACGCCCGCGTGGTCACGGCGGTCGACGCGGCCCGGTTCGTCGCGCGGTTCACCGCGACCCTGGCCCGGACGTCAGCCCGGTGACGAGCCGGCAGGCTCGGGCGCGGTCACCCTGCGCCGGCGGAGAGGCGGCCGAACAGCTCCAGGGCGGCCTCCCGCACGCTCGCCGGGGTGATGCCGTCCAGCGCGGCCCGCGCCTCGGCGATGTCGCGGGTTGTGGCGCAGGTGATCGCCACCGAGGTGGCGGCGGCGTGGTCGAGCGAACCGGCCGGCGTCCTGTCGGCCATCTCGCGGGCGGTCGTGGCGAGATCGAGGTTGTCCAAATGCGGCGCGGCGGTCATGAATTCTCCTCGCGGTCGTGATCGGCCCGGGCCGGGCCGACGCGAGCGCGCGGCGCGGCGGCCCCTCCGCCCCCCGGCGGCGGCCCGGCACGCGCCGGCGTCCGGTTCCAGGTCCTCAATCCTGCTCCTAAACGGCACGTTCGTGCCAGTCGGGAGGCGCCGCCCGGCCGCGTCGCGGATCTTGGATGTGGCGGGAACGCCGATGGGACAGGGCTTCACCAGCGGAGACGATCTTTTTCCGGCGTTTCTCCGGTTTCCGGAATATCACGGCATTCCGCAGGGCTGGACCGAGCAGGAACACGCGACAGTACGAGACCACCTGAGGATGCACATGGAAGCCATAAAGCTCGGTGTGGCGCTCCCCACGTCGGGACCACTCGCGTCACCCGTGAACATCGCCCGCGTCGCCCGGCAGGCCGAGCGGCTCGGATACGACTCCCTGTGGACCTACGAGCGGCTGCTGCGCCCGATGGCCGCGCTGCCCCGGCCGGACGGCGGCGAGCCGGAGCGGGTCCCGGAGATCTACCGGCTCACCTACGAGCCCCTGGAGACGCTGAGCTACGTCGCCGCCATCACCGAGCGGATCGCGCTCGGCACCAGCGTGGTCGACGCGCTCTTCCACCCGCCCGTCGTGCTCGCGCGCCGGTACGCGACCCTCGACCAGCTCAGCGGAGGCCGGGTGATCGCGGGCCTCGGCCAGGGCTGGATGCCGCAGGAGTTCGAGACGGTCAACGTGCCGATGCGGCGCATCGGCAACGGCATGGACGAGGCCGTCGCCGCGATGCGCGCCTGCTGGGGCCCCGACCCGGTGGAGTACGAGGGCCGTTTCTACCGGATCGCGCCCTCGGAGGTGAATCCCAAGCCGGTGCAGCCGCGCATCCCGATCCTGCTCGGCTCGATCACCCCCAAGGGGATCGAACGGGCCGCTCGCATCGCCGACGGGCTCAACCCGATCGCCCTCTCACTCGAGGCGGTCACCGGGTTCGCGGGCGCGTTCCGGCAGGCCGCGCGGGACAACGGCCGCGACGCCGACGCGCTGTCCGTGGTGGCGCGGGCCAACGTGCCGATCACCCGGGAGCCGATCGCCGAGGACGACCGGCCGTTCCTGGCGGGGTCGCCGGGACAGATCGCCGAGGACGTCAAGCGGCTGGAGGGCAGCGGCGTCGACCACGTCCTGTTCGCCAACCTGGCGGAGAACGACATCGAGGAGGAACTGGGGCTGCTGGAGGAGCTGAAGGCCGCCCTCACCCGCTGATCCGCGCCGCCGGAGTTCACGCCCGCCACTTCGGCGGCCCCGGTGGTCCGGTGCCGATCCGTCACCGCCCGCCGGCGAGGCGGATTCCGGACATGGCCCGCCGGGGTGGTGACGGGAGCGAGTCCTCGGGCTGGATGCGGCCATTCCGCGGGAGGAACGTTCGCCTAACACTCACCTCGTGACGCGCTCCGCCATGGCTGAAATCCGTTGCCCACCATGGAGGTACAGCCCGGCGCGGACCGAGGAGAAGCGTGATGGATGACGGGCCGGAGTTGACGTTGCCGGAAGAACTCCTGTTGCTGTGCGCGAGTCCGTCCACCGGAGTGCTGGAGCGGCCGAGGTACTTCACGCGCGTGCTCGCCGGGGGCGTGCTGGCCGAGCTTGAGCTACACGGGGCGATCACCGTCGGAGGTGGCTGTATCGACGAGGTCACACCGGTCGAGCTCCTCGATCCGATCATGGAGCGGGCGCTGGCCAGGATCGTGCTCGACGTCCGGCTCGGCAGGCCCGGGGCGCGGCAGACGCGGCTGGTGGGACTGCCGACGGACTATGACGGCGTGCCCGGGCAGGCGCCGACGACCGGCTGGGGGCGGAGGGTCGCCCGGGCGCGGGTCGTGATGCGAGCCGCGGGCGCCGGGACCCAGCCGCCGCGGGAACTGCGCAGCTGGATGGGATACGCCGAGTTCCATGACCTGGACCGGCGGTACGCCGAGGCCCTGGAGAGGCGGGGCATGCTGGTCGCGGACCGGCGCCGCGCTCTCGGGATCGTGCCCGTCACCAGATGGACCGTGAGCTCGTACGACCCGCTGCGGCGGGTGGCCGACCGGATCGACCTCGAACTCCGGCCGCACCTCTACGGCCGCCCGCCCGTGCCCCCGAGCCTTCGCACCGTGCACCTGATGGCCCTCGCCGGCGTCGCGGGCCTCGTGGGACACCTTTATCCCCTGCGGGACCACCCCGACCTGCGCCGGTACATCGAGCGCCTCACCGCCGGCCACGCACTCGCCCATGCCGCCTACGAGCTCATCAAGTCCGACGAGGAACGAGACTCGTGAGATCCGCGGAGGCCCCCGATCGCCGGCGCCGGCGAGAAAGGCGCCCGGCGGTCGCAACGCTCCGGATCGTTGTGGCGGCGGGACGCGCGACGCACCGCGATC
This sequence comes from Sphaerisporangium sp. NPDC051011, assembly GCF_040653595.1. Taxonomy (NCBI): domain Bacteria; kingdom Bacillati; phylum Actinomycetota; class Actinomycetes; order Streptosporangiales; family Streptosporangiaceae; genus Sphaerisporangium; species Sphaerisporangium sp. NPDC051011. Next base: position 177,547 of record NZ_JBFAGG010000015.1, read on the forward strand.
ACGGGCGACCGCGCGTGATCGGATCCGGCGCGGGGCGCGGCCATGGGTAGCGGGTATCCGGTCCGTGGCCGCGCATTCATGCCGAGTTCGCCGCTCGGCCAAGTGATCCACGCACGATCGGACCTGATCGATTCGCCGTGACTCACCTCCGAGCCGGCGGTCCCCCGATTCGCGTTCCCTCCGGCACACCGGCGGCCCGTGCCGTTCTCACGGCGCACGCCGCGACCGGGCCCCTCCTCGATCCGACTCTGAACAAGGAGTTCTCGTGAAGCGTGTCCGTTTACGGAAGGGAGGGGCTCTGCGGGCGCTGACCTTGACCGCCGTCCTCTCCACCTCCCTGTGGGTGTCCCCGTCGGCGCCGGCCCGTGCCGCGGGGGCGGACGGCCCCGCGGCCGTGCCGAGCCCACCGCTTCCCGTGGCGACCCTGGCGGGCTTTTCGGGCGCCTACCGTGACTCCGCGGATTACCCCGGCAACTTCCGCCCGGCCGCGATCAGCGCCGATGGCGACACGATCGCGTACACCTATACGCCGTTCACGACGTTCCAGAGCCAGAGCGTCATCGTGAACCGGAAGACGGGAACGTCCGTCACGCTCCCGGCGGACGGCGTTCAACTCAGCGAAGACGGCCGCAAGGCGGTCTATGTGACCACATGCGGCAACTCGTGCGCCAAGTTGTACGTGAGGGATCTGACCACGGGTGCCGACACCCGGCTGGACGTGCCCGACGACCGGCAGGAGAACTCGGTGTACGAGGTCTCCTATGACGGCGTGCGCACCGTCGTCTACCGGTCGCGGTCCGCCCAGGTGCCGGGAGCGGGCCTCTACCAGTGGTATGTACGCGACCTGGTGACCGGAGACGTCCGGACGCTGAGAGATCCGCGCGCTCCCGAGACGGTCACCACGTGGTACGGCCACGGCTCGGCGGTAAGCCCCGGAGGACGGTTCATCGCGATCAGCTGGCTGGACGCGGCGTACAAGGCGTGGGTGTCGGTCTACGACCAGGTGACCGGGCAGTACACCCTCGTGACCAAGGTCTACAACGGGGCGCCCAGCACGCTGACCCCGCTCGGCGGCATCAGCAACAGCGGCAAGATCGCGTTCATCACCGAAGAGCCGCTGGTGCCGGAGGACACCGACACCTTCCCCGACGCCTACGTTCGGGATCTTGTGACCGGAACGGTCACCCTGGCCAGCGGCACCATCGACGCAGCCGCCACCACCGCCACCATCAGCGCGAACGGCCAGTACGTCCTCCACACGCAATGGTCCGGCGAGGGTCTGGCCTACGTCTTCTGGAACCTGGCGACGGGCGCGCGGCGGATCCTGACCGGCATGGACGGCAAGGCGTCGTCCCTCGGGGCGCACATCGGCGGCCCCGTGCTGTCCCGCACCGGCCGCTACCTCGTGACATCGGCCATGACCGAGGCGGGCCGCGTCGGTGTCGCCCTCCGCGACCAGGCGCAGGACTGCGCGGGTGACTTCGTCACCGGGTCCGCCACCGGTCCCGGTGCGCTCTACGGCTCGCCGTTCGACGACGTGCTGTACGGATCCCCCGGCCCGGACACCATCTACGGGTTCGACGGCGACGACGTGATCTGCGGGCTGGACGGCGACGACGTCATCGACGGTGGTCGCGGCGACGACGCCCTCTACGGCGGGGCGGGTGATGACCGGATCGAGGGCAACGAGGGCGACGACGTGGTCGAGGGCGGTGTGGGTGCCGACAGCATGAACGGCGGCACCGGTACCGACGCGCTGCTGTACCGCTACGCCACCTCCGGGGTGGACGTGGCCCTCTACCGGGTGACCCCCAACGGCATGCCGGGCGAGGGCGACCAGGTCTTCAACGACTTCGAGCAGATCTACGGCTCGGCCCACAACGACACGATCAGCGGCCGTGACGGCGACGAGACCCTGGTCGGCCTGGGCGGTGACGACCTGCTGCTCGGCCAGGGAGGCAACGACATGCTCTGGGGCGGCGACGGCAAGGACATCCTGGTCGGGATGGCGGGGGACGACTACCTCAACGGCGGATTCGGCACGGACTCCTGCGCCGGCGGCACCGGGACGAACACCTTCGCCGACTGCACCAATACCTCGAACATCCCCTGAGCCCGGCGTCCCGTCACACCCGCGAACCGGCGTCCGCCCGCCTGCCCACCGGGCCGGAGGAAGCGGACGCCGCGCTAGCCGAGAATGCGGGCGGCGCCGAACCCGGCGGCAAGCGTCGTCCCGGCGGCGAAGCGCTGGGGGCCGAAGGCCGCCAGCCGGGGGTCGGTGGCCTCGCCGAGGACCAGCCGCGCCACGTGCTCGCCCCAGGCGGGGGCCAGTTTGAACCCGTGGCCGCTGGTGCCGGCGTCGACGAAGATCCGCTCGCCGACCCGGCCGGTCACCGGCTGCCAGTCCGGGCTGACGTCGTACAGCGACGCCCATCCGCCGGTCACGGCCGCCCGCCGCCGGGCCGGGCTCCGGCGGGCGACCGCGCGGGCGAGCCGGGCGAGCTCGGACTCGCGCGGGGCCGCCAGGAAGTCGTCCGGATCGGCCTGGGAGGCGGGGACGACGCCGCCGACCAGGAACTGCGTGCGCGGCTGCGGCGTGGAGTAGTGACCGCCGGCGACGTCGATGAGCACGTGGGGCACGATCTCGGCGGTGTCGGCGAGGTCGTGTTCGAGCACCGCGACGACGTGCCGCTCCACGGTCAGGGGCAGGTCGATCCCGAGCGGGCGCAGCAGCGCCGCGGTCCACGGGCCGGCCGCGACGAGCAGGTGGCCCACCGCGACCTCGCGGCCGTCCGCCGTGGTGACGACCACCTGGCCGGGCCCCTCGGCGATCCGCGCGACCCGGTGACGGGTGAGCAGGTCCGCGCCGTGCCGCCGCGCGGCCTCGGCCAGCCCGAGGGTCGTGGCGAACGGGTCGGCGAACCCCGCGCCCGGCTCCCAGACGGCGACGGCCACGCCGCCGAGGTCGAGCCCCGGCAGCCGCTCCGGCAGATCGGCCGCCGGGACCACCTCGCTCGGGACGCCCGCCTCGGCCAGGCGGGCGGCGGTCCGGCCGGCGGCGGCCACGTCGTCCGGGCCGTGCAGGTAGAACGCTCCGGTGCGGCGGAAGCCGGACTGGCCGCCGCCCGTGCGCTCCTCGAAGGCGTCCAGGAAGGCGATGCCGTCGCGGGCCGTCTCGACGAGGAACGGGTCGGTGTAGTAGGCGCGGCAGATGCCGCCGGAGCGCCCGGTGGGGCCGGCGGCGGGGGTCAGCCGCTCGAAGACGGCGACCCGGACGCCGCGCCGCGCCAGGTGGTAGGCGGCGGCGACGCCGTGGACGCCCGCTCCGACGATGCCGACGTCGTACGTCGCGTGTGCCGCCGTCATGCGCTCACATCCCTTCATTACCCAGTCAAAAGGTAGGAATAATCGGATTTCTCTGTCAACCTCCGCACGCCGCGCGGCGGCCAGGCCGCAGACAGGTCCATCACCATGATCGGCGCGGTGGCCGACTGGACCGAGCCGCCCGCGGACTGCGACGCCCACCTTGGTGGCCGCGCCCGGGGCGCCGAGGACGACCGGCGCCGTGCGGCCCGAGGCGTCCGGCCGGGTGGTGCCCTCGGGGAGCGCGCCGCCGGGGCCGATCCGCCCGGACGTGACGCCCGGCCGCGCGTCCCGGGCCATATTTAGAACTAATCAGGTAGGAATTGCATAACTTGTGATCGCGGGGCTATGGTCGAGAAAGGCCGGCCCGGCGACCCGGACGGCCGGCGGAACCGGGGGGCGCGAGCGGTCGAGCGGCCCGGGGCACCCCGGGAACACGCGCCCGTCGCCGCCGACCCTCCGAGCCCGGAACGGGAGACCGCATGAAGTTCCTCGCCATCACCCTGATCGTCCACGGCCCCCACCCCCTGACCGGCGAGACCAAGCCGACCACGGCGCGACTGCGCGAGGTGGTCGACAACGCCGTCCTGGCCGAGGAGCTCGGCTTCGACGGCTTCGGGGTGGGCGAACGCCACGAGCGCCCGTTCATCTCCTCCTCTCCGCCCGTGGTGCTCAGCCACATCGCCGCGCGCACGTCCGCGATCCGGCTGTTCACCGCGGTCACGACGCTGAGCCTGCTGGACCCGGTGCGCGCCTTCGAGGACTACTCCACGCTGGACCACCTGTCGGGCGGGCGGCTGGAGCTCATCATCGGCAAGGGCAACGGCGCCGCCCAGGCCAAGTTGTTCCACGTGACGGCCGAGGACCAGTGGGACCGCAACCGGGAGGGCTACGAGCTGTTCCGCCGGCTCTGGCGCGAGGACAAGGTGACCTGGTCGGGCCGGTTCCGCCCCGAGCTGCGCGAGGCCGAGGCCCTGCCGCGCCCGCTCCAGCGGCCGATCCGCGTGTGGCACGGCAGCGCCACCAGCAAGGACTCGGTCGATCTGGCCGCGAGGTACGGCGACCCGCTGTTCTCGGCGAACGTCACCAACCCGATCGAGCCGTACGCCGAGCTGATCGAGTACTACCGCGAGCGCTGGGCCCACTACGGGCACGACCCGGCGGACGCCCTCGTCGGCGCGGGCTCGGCGGGCTACTACGCCGCGAGGACCTCCCAGGAGGCGATCGAGACCTACCGGCCGATCTACGACGCGCGCATGGCGCTGTTCAGGAAGGCCGGCGTGGAACCGGTGTTCCCGACGCTCGAGGACGCGATCGAGCGCAGCTCGATCCTGGTGGGCAGCCCGCAGCAGATCATCGACAAGGTCCATCGCTACCACGCCCGGTTCGGCCACGAGGTCATGCACATCGCCGCCGACGCCGACGGCCTCACCGACAAGCAGCACCGGGCGGCGCTGGAGCTGTTCCAGAGCGAGATCGCCCCGGTGCTCCGCCGGGAGATCCCGAGCAGGCCCTTCCCCGGCGAGACCCCCGCGACCTGAACCGGCGCCCGGCCTGGCACAGAAAGGTAGACGAAGGCACCCATGGCACCCCAACGGACCCCGCTGTCCATCCTCGACCTGGCGCCGATCCGCTCCGGCGGCACCGTGGGCGAGGCGTTGCGCGACACCATCGACCTCGCCCGGCACGCCGAGGAGTTCGGTTACCACCGCTACTGGCTCGCCGAGCACCACTTCGCCGCCGGGGTGGCGAGCTCGGCCCCGGCCGTGCTGATCGCGCTGGTCGCGGCGGCCACCAGCCGCATCCGCGTCGGGTCGGGCGCCGTGCAGCTCGGCCACCAGTCCCCGGCGACCGTGGTGGAGCAGTTCGGCACGATCGACGCGCTCTACCCGGGCCGGATCGACCTCGGCCTCGGCCGGTCGGGGCAGAAGCGCACCGAGGTCCTCAGGGACGCCCCCGAGCCCACGCCCCCGCAGCCGCCCGCGAGCCGCGGCGAGGCCGGCCCGAACGGGAAGGGCCCGAACGGGAAGGGCCCGGACGGCAAGGGCGGCCACATCGTCGACGGCCTGCTCATCCCCCCGCCCTTCTCGTTCGCCCCCCTGATCAGGTCGCCGCGCTTCGCGCTGTACGCCTCGCTGCTCCAGCAGCCGGGCGCGCAGACCCCGGACTTCGCCGAGCAGGTCGACGACATCCTCGCCTTCCTGGCGGGCACCTACGTGTCGCCCGACGGCATCGACGCGCACGCCGTCCCGGGCGAGGGCGCCGACCTGGCGGTGTGGGTGCTCGGCAGCAGCGGCGGCCAGAGCGCCCAGGTCGCCGGGGAGCGCGGCCTGCCCTTCGCGGCCAACTACCACGTCAGCCCGGCGAGCGTCCTGGAGGCGGTGGACGCCTACCGGGCCGCGTTCAAGCCGTCGGCCACACTCGCCGCGCCGCACGTCCTGGTGTCGGCCGACGCGCTGGTGGCCGAGGACGACGCCACGGCCCGCGAGGTGGCCTCGCCGTTCGGCCACTGGGTGCGCTCGATCCGCACAGGCGAGGGCGCGATGCGCTACCCCTCGCCGCGGGAGGCTGCGGCCGACCCGCTGGGCGAGGAGGACCTGCGGCTGGTGGCCGACCGCCTGGACACCCGGTTCGTCGGCACCCCGGAGGACGTCGTGGAGCGGCTCCGCGTGCTCAGGGACGTGACCGCCGCCGACGAGCTGCTCGTCACGGCGACGGCCTACGAGCACGCCGACCGCGTGCGCTCCTACCGGCTGCTCGCGGAGGCGTGGAACCGGCCGTAGGCGACGACCCGCCCCCACCGGAGAACCAGGTGCGCCGCCGGGCGGCGGGGCTCGGCGCCGCGTGAGCGTCCCGTCGTCCCGCCGGAGCCCGTCGGCCGCGTAGACCAGGCATCATGTCTACAGCACCCGACGACCGAGGAGCGGCACGTGACCAAGCGTCCCCTTGTACTTCTGGACGTGGACGGGGTGCTGAACCCGGCCCGGCGCCACTCGCTGTTCCTCCGGCGGCACGAGTGCGTCCTGGACGGCCGCTCGTACCGCATTCTGCTGAACGCCCGGCACGGCGCCAAGCTGGCGAGGCTCGCCGGCGACACCGGCGCCGAGCTGGCCTGGGCCACCACCTGGGAGCAGCACGCCAACGCCGAGATCGCCCCGCGGCTCGGCCTGCCTCCCCTGCCGGTCATCGCGGTCAACAGCGACCCCGGGTCGCGCGCGGGCGAGCACTTCAAGACCCGTCACGTCGCGGAGTACGTCGCCGGACGCCCGTTCGTCTGGTTCGACGACAGCCTCGGCGTCGCCGACTGGCACTACCTCAAGGACCACCCAGGCGTGGACGAGTTCCTGCTCGTCGACGTCGACCCGGGCACGGGCCTGACCGACGCGCACCTGGCCCGCGCCCGCGAGTGGCTGTCGGGCAGAGACGCCACGGCCGTTGATCGTTAACCGGTCCGCCACCCCGGGTACAGGTGCGGCCGTTAGCGTGCCCCGCGAAACGAGAGAGTGGGGTGTGCCCGGACATGAAGAAGATGCTGACGGTGCTGACGACGGCGCTCACGGCGGGAGCGGCGTTCGCCGTACTCGCGCCGCAGAACGCGACCGCCGGAGACCGTGACCGCCACGACGACCGCGTTCCGCTCGTCATCGGCCACCGCGGCGCCAGCGCGATCCGCCCTGAGCACACGCTGTTGTCGTACGAGGCCGCGATCAAGCTCGGGGCCGACTACATCGAGCCCGACCTGGTCTCGACGAAGGACCACGTGCTGGTGGCCCGGCACGAGAACGAGATCGGCGGCACCACCGACGTCGAGAACCACCCCGAGTTCGCCTCGCGCAAGACGACCAAGACGATCGACGGCGTGGCCGTGACCGGCTGGTTCACCGAGGACTTCACGCTGACCGAGCTGCGCACGCTGCGCGCGAAGGAGCGCATCCCCGACCTGCGGCCGGACAACACCGCGTTCAACGGCCTGGCGCAGATCCCGACCTTCGACGAGGTGATCGAGCTCGCGCAGAAGAAGGGCGTGGGCGTCTACCCGGAGACCAAGCACCCGACCTACTTCGACTCGATCGGCCTGTCGCTGGAGGAGCCGCTGCTGGCCGCGCTCAAGCGCCACAACTGGGACGGCTCGCGCGCGCCGGTCTTCATCCAGTCGTTCGAGACCACGAACCTCAAGCAGCTGCGCCCGCTGACCCGCCTGCCGCTGATCCAGCTCGTCAACGGCACGGGCGCCCCGTACGACCTGGTGGTGGCGGGTGACAAGCGCACCTACGCCGACCTGGTCACCCCCGACGGCCTGCGCGACGTCGCCCGGTACGCCGACGGCGTGGGCGTGGCGACCTCGTGGATCGTCCCCGTCGGCCCCGACGGCAAGCTGCTGCAGCCGACCTCGGTGATCAAGGACGCCCACCGCCGCGGCCTGAAGGTGCACACCTGGACGATCCGCCCCGAGAACTCGCAGCTCCCGGTCGACTACCGCCTCGGCAACCCGGCGAGCCCGGCCTACCCGCGCGCCACCGGCGACGTCATGGGCTGGCTGGAGCGGCTGTTCGGCCTCGGCGTGGACGGCGTGTTCTCCGACGACCCGGGCATCGCCCGCGCCACGCGCGACCGCCTGTTCTCCTGACGGAGGGCGACCCGTCCCCCTCGGGAAAAGGGGACGGCCGCCGGCGGACCCGCTCCGCCGGCGGCCGTTCGCGGTTCCAGAGAGGACGACCTGGAGTCCTCGCCGGAACCGCGGGGAGAGACGATCAGCTGACGTTGGCGCAGATCACGTAGACGCTGATGCCGACGTCGTTGTACTTGTTCTGGCGGCCGAGGCCGATCCAGCCGGCGCCGTCGTCGGTCGGGAAGCTGCCGACGAGGATCGCGTCGTTGCCCTGGGCCTCGGCGCCGCCGCCGACGGCGTGCTTGCCGGAGGGGCACCGCACGACGCGGCGCTGGAAGTTGGGGACGTTGGCGTTGGGGAGCTTGACGATCTGGTATCCGGTGAAGTCGGCGGCCCGCTGAGCGGCCGGCGCCGGGACGGGGGCCGCGTCCGACGCCGGGGCGGCGGCGATCGTGGCGAGTCCCGCGCAGCAGGCGGCGGCCACGCCGAGCATCCAGACCTTCTTCGCGCGCATTGATTCTCCTTCGATGGTTCCCCGCCCCGTCCCGCACGGCCGTCGAGGGGTGACGCCCTCGCGTGCTCCCGGGCGGCCGGGGGCTGGGGATCTTCGGTTCGTCACCGGAAGTATCCATACGACTACATAGTGTGTCCATCGCCTCGCGCGCCGCCCGGCCCTCGCAGGCGCGGCGCCCACTTCGGTCGGCGCGAGCTCTTGACGCGGCGAGTCCCCGTGCGACCTGCGCCTTCCTCCCGGCGCCCGCCGCGCGACCCCGTCCGCGCGCCCGCGCCGCCGCTCCCCCGTGCGGCCACAAGAGGACAGGACGAGACCCCGGCGAGCGCCCCTTACATCCGCTTTATACGGCATGATCCGCATATCGGGGAGATCGTGGGCTTTTGAGCCGATCATCCCCTTTGGGCTTCATGGGGGGGAATGCCGGGTACGAGATGCTTAGCCAGCGGCCCGGCACCGGCGCACCCGGAAGGGCCGCCCTCTCGTCCTTCACGTCCTCGACGGCCTTCGCGGACCCTCCGACGCCCCGCCCGCCCTCTTCGCCGCCCGCCTGCCGCGACAAGGAGGTCTCCACGGCTCTGCCGACCGTACACGCCTCGTCCTAGGAGGTCTCATGATCGGTACAGAGAACTGCGACGCGCGGGTCCGCGGTCCGGCGGACGTGGAGAGGTTCGCGCGGCGATGCTTCCGCGGCTCCCCCGACCCCAGCGGCCCGGCCGACCCGCCGGATCCCCCGGCCTCCCCCTCCCACGGCTCCTCCCCCTCTCACGGCTCCTCCGGCTCCTCCGGCGACAGGGTCGGGGTCGAGCTCGAGTTCCTCGTCTTCGACCGCGCCGAACCCTCCCGGCAGGTCACCGTGGCCCGGATCGTCGACGCCCTCCCCCCGCTGACGCGCGGCAGCGCCCTGACCTTCGAACCCGGCGGCCAGCTCGAACTGTCCGGCCCCGCCGCCCCGCTGGCACGGGCCGTCCGCGACATGACCGCCGACCTGGAGACCGCCCGCCGCGCCCTGGCCGACGACGGCCTGCTGCTGGCCGGGATCGGCCTGGACCCGATCCGCCCGCCCCTGCGCCAGCTCCGGCAGCCCCGCTACGAGGCGATGGCCGATCTTCTCGGCGTGCCCTACGGGCCGATGATGATGTGCCTGTCGGCGTCCATCCAGGTCAACGTGGACTTCGGGGACCGGCCGCACGTCCGCTGGCACCGGGCCAACGCGCTCGGCCCGGTGCTCAACGCCGCCTTCGCCAACTCCCCGCTGTCCGGCGGGCGGCCGTGCGGATGGATGTCGGGACGCCAGGCCGTATGGCTCCACCTCGACTCCACGCGCACCCGCCCGGTGACGGGCGACGGCGACCCGGCGGCGGCCTGGGCGCGCTACCTCGTGGACGCCCGCCTGATGCTCCTGCGCGAGAAGGGCACCCGCCGCCCGCCCACGCCGAGCCGGGCGACGTTCGGCGACTGGATGCGCTCCCCGCACCTCGGCGGGCACCCGCCCACGCTGCGCGACCTCACCTACCACGCGACCACGGTGTTCCCCCCGGTGCGGCCCCGGGGATGGCTGGAGATCCGCTACCTCGACGCGCTGCCGGTGCGGTGGTGGCCGGTGTGCGTGGCCGTTACCTGCGCGCTGCTGCTGGACGACCGCGCCGCCGACGCCGCCCTGGCCGCCGCCGGGCCGCTCGCCGACCGCTGGTGGCACGCCGCGCACGTGGGCCTCGGCGACGAGCGGGTGCGGCGGGCGGCCGACGCGTGCTTCCGCGCCGCCGCCGGGGCGCTCCCCCGGCTCGGCGCCGAACCGTGGCTGGTCACGGACGTGGAGTCCTACGCCGACCGTCACGTGACGCCCGGGCGCTCCCCCGCCGTGGACGCGCTGACGCGCTCGCGCGGGCCGGGCGCGGGGCCGCTCGCCTGGCTGAGCGAGGAGGTCGCGGCATGAGCGCCGTGTTCCAAAGCATGTTCCAGAGCACGTTCCCGAAAGTCCAGGAGGTGGAGGCGTTCAAGGAGCGGATCGCCGCCGAGCTGGAGGATGGGCGCCGCCGGTCGCTCGCCTACACCGACATCGACGACGACCTGCTGGTGCGCCAGCACTCGGCCCTGATGTCGCCGCTGGTGTGGGATCTGGCCCACGTCGGCAACTACGAGGAGCTGTGGGTGCTGCGCGCGCTCGCCGGGGCCGACCCGACCCGCCCGGAGATCGACCCGCTGTACGACGCCTTCGCCCACCCGCGCAAGGACCGCCAGAACCTGCCGCTGCTCGGCCCCGCCGAGGCCCGCACCTACATCGCCGGGGTCCGGGGCCGCGTCCTGGACGTCCTGGAGGGGCTGGGCGAGGCGGACCTGTGCGGCGCCGACCCGCTGCGCGCCGGCGGGTTCGTGTTCGGGCTGGTCCTGCAGCACGAGGACCAGCACGACGAGACGATGCTCGCCACGCTGCAGCTCTGCGGGCGTCCCGGGCTCGTGCGCGACGGCGGCCTGCCCCCCGGACGGCCCGGCGGCCCCGAGGAGGTGTTCGTCCCGGCCGGTCCGTTCCGCGCCGGAAGCGGCGCGAACGCCTGGGCCTACGACAACGAACTGCCCGCCCACGACGTCGACCTCCCGGCGTTCTGGATCGACCGCCACCCGGTGACCGCCGGGGCGTACGCGGCGTTCGTGGACGACGGCGGGTACGCCGAGCCGCGGTGGTGGAGCCCGCGCGGATGGCGCTGGCGCGCCGAGCAGGGCGTCACGGCCCCACTGTTCTGGCGGCGCGAGGGGGACGCCTGGTGGCGCACCCGCTTCGGGCGGGACGAGCCGGTGCCCGCGGAGGAGCCCGTGCAGCACGTCAGCTGGTACGAGGCCGACGCCTACGCGCGCTGGGCCGGCAAGAGGCTGCCCACCGAGTTCGAGTGGGAGAAGGCGTGCGGCTGGGATCCGGCCGCCGGGCGGGCCCGCTCCTACCCGTGGGGGGACGCCGCGCCCGGGCCGGAGCACGCCAACCTCGGGCACCGTGCCTCCCGTCCCGCGCCGGTGGGCGCGTTCCCGGCGGGCGCGTCCCGCTACGGGGCCGAGCAGATGATCGGGGACGTGTGGGAGTGGACCGGCTCGTGGTTCCTGCCCTATCCCGGCTTCCGCGGCTTTCCCTACCGCGAGTACAGCGAGGTGTTCTTCGGGCGCGCCTACCGGGTGCTGCGCGGCGGCTCCTGGGCCACGCACGCCCGCGCCGTGCGCACCGGCTTCCGCAACTGGGACCTGCCGAACCGGCGGCAGATCTTCGCGGGCTTCCGCTGCGCGCGGCCGGCGCCGGGAGAGCCGGCGGAGGGGGCGTAGGTGTGCCGCCACGCGGCGTGGCTCGGCGCCCCCCGCCCGCTCACCTCCCTCCTCCAGGAGCCGTCGCACGGCCTGTTCCGGCAGTCCCACGCGCCGCGCATGCAGCGGTGCGGGGTCGTGAACGCCGACGGCTTCGGGATGGGCTGGTACGACGCGGGGCGCGAGGAGCCGGTGCGCTACCGCCGTTCCATCCCGATCTGGGCGGACGCGAACCTGCCGGGACTGGCCGCCGCCGCCCGTTCGGCCTGTCTGGTGGCCGCGGTGCGCTCGGCGAGCCCCGGCATGCCTGTCGAGGAGTCGGCGACCGCGCCGTTCGCCGAGGGGCGCTGGCTGCTCAGCCACAACGGGCGGGTGGCCCGCGAGGCGGTGCGTCCGCTGACCGGCGGGCGCACCCCGGAGAGCCCCTGCGACTCGGCGTGGCTGGCGGCGGCGGTGTTCGCGCGGCTCGGCGCGGGCGCCACGCTCGGCGGCGCGGTGTCGGAGGTCGTGGGGCTGGCCGGGCTGAGCGACCCCGCCGCCCGGCTGAACCTGCTGGTCACCGACGGCGACATGATCGCCGCGACCGCCTGGAACGAGACCCTGTTCCTCCACCTCGGCGAGGGGGCGCTCCTCGCCAGCGAGCCGCTGGACGACCGGCCGGGCTGGGACGCCGTGCCCGACCGGCACATCGTCCTCGCCACACCCGACGGCGTGTGCGTCCAGCCGGTGTGACCCCGCCGGGGAGGGCTCACGCCGCGCGCCGCCGCCCGTCCACCCGTCACCTCAGGAGGTTCGCGTGTCCGTCACACAGATTCCGCTGCCGTTCCTGTACACGGTCGACCACATGGGCCCCCACTACCTGCGCCGCGCCCTCGCCGAGGACGTCCGCGCCGGGCTGACCTCCGTCCCCAAGACGCTGCCGCCGAAGTGGTTCTACGACGCCACGGGAAGCGAGCTGTTCCATCGGATCACCCGGCTGCCCGAGTACTACCCCTCCCGGCGGGAGCTGGCCCTGCTGCGCGAGCACGCGCGCGAGATCGCCGCGCTCACCGAGGCCGAGAACCTGGTCGAGCTGGGGTCGGGGACCAGCGAGAAGACGACGCTGCTGCTGGACGCGCTGACCGCCGAGGGCACGCTCAAGACCTACACGCCGGTCGACGTGGACGGGGAGACGCTGGAGGCCGCGGCCCGGCGGGTGGCCGCCGCCTACCCGGGCCTGGCCATCTGGGCGGTCCGCGCCGACTTCGAGCGGCACCTGTCCCTGCTGCCCCGGATCGGCAGGCGGCTGGTCGCGTTCCTCGGCGGCACGATCGGCAACATGGACGAGGAGGCGCGGGCGTCGTTCCTGGCCGAGCTGCGCGCGACGCTGTCCCCCGGCGACGGCCTGCTGCTCGGCGCCGACCTGGTCAAGGACACCGGGCGGCTGGTCGCGGCCTACGACGACGCACAGGGGGTGACGGCGGCGTTCAACCGGAACGTCCTGTCGGTGATGAACCGCGAGCTCGGCGCCGACTTCGCACCCGAGGCGTTCGAGCACGTCGCGTTGTACGACGCCCGGCTGAACCGGATCGAGATGCGGCTGCGCGCCGGCCGGCACATGCGGGTCCGCTTCCGCGAGCTGGACCTGGTGGTGTCGTTCAAGGCGGGCGAGGAGACGCGCACGGAGATCAGCTCGAAGTTCTACCGCTACCGGCTGGAGCGCGAGGTGGAGCGGGCCGGGTACGCGCCGCTGCGCTGGTACTCCGACCCGGACCAGGACTTCGCGCTGTTCCTGTCGCAGGTGCCCGGACGGCGCGTGGAGCTGAGGCCGGCCCCGAACCCGCAGCGCCGGAGGCGCGGCCATGGGCTCAGTTCGGGGCGCGGCGGTGTTCTGGAGGAGGAGGGAGGAAGGGGGTGAGGAACGAACCCCTTCCGAGTGACGACGGAAGAACGCCGCCTCCGGGCGCCTCGAACCGCCGTACCGGAGGCGCGGCAATAGGCACAGCCCCCGTGGCGCGAGCGGTGCGCCGGGGGCGTAGCGTGGAGCGATCCAGTGGTCGAAAGGTCGGCAGATATCCGAGAGATATATCCCGTTATTACCTTTGAGGCCTATTCATCCACCCGTTTGCCGGTCGCGCGATGGCGACTTTCCAGGCAACGTTGGAAAGATGAGTAGCGATTCCCCCGCTCGCGAAGGCGTCCCTCCGTGAGGGAACCATGAGGCTTCGGAGTTGCCCGAGATATATGCTTTGGAGATCAATATGGCTTTTGCCCATTGATATCCGCTGCCACGTGTGCGAACCGCATCACCGACCGAGGAGGCTTCAGGGGTGTCGGCGCAGGAAAGACGGCTCTCGGCGATCGGAGAGGCCGCGGCAGAGGTCCTCCGCCACACCGACTACCATCTCGTCAGGGCCGAGGACGTCGCGGCTGCCGTGCGGCTCTCCCGGGAGGGCCACAGCGGGCGGCGCAGCGCCGTCTGGCTGTACAACGAGGTCAAGAGCCGCAGGGTGCTCGTCGCGCTCGCGCTGCGCCACGCCTTCGCGGAGTTCGCCGACCGCGCCGGCCCGCGCGAGCCCCTGGAGACGCCCGGCTCGCTCGTCGAGGCGCGCGACCTGCTCACCCAGGCGCTGCTGCTCGTGGCGCGCTTCCACCGCGCCGAGGCGTTCCTGACCCAGCAGGTCCAGCTCGGCATCGGCGACATCGCGACCTCCGAGAAGCGCCAGTCCGCCCAGGGGCCGCCGAGCTGGCCCGACACCGCCATCGGGCGGACGGCCGTCGCGGGCTGGTCGGGGCGGATCGTCGCCTACGCCGACCACCTCGCCCCGGTGATCGCGGCGGCGGCGCGCGCGGTCTGCCTCCCCCCGCCCGGCTGGGCGCGCGGCTGCGCCGAGAAGCTCTCCGACCTCGCCTTCGACGCCCTCACCGACGACCTGGACGGCCCGGTCGACCGCCAGGCGGCGGCGCTGAGCGCGCACTGGTACGAACGGCACCTGGTCCCCCTGGCCGGCACCTGGATCAACGACCTGGACGTGGCCGAGCGCGCCCGCGACGTGGCGCGCCGGTCCGCCCCGGGCGCCCCCGCCGAGGCCGACGCGCAGGCGGGCGTGCTGCGCGCGCTGCTGGACACGGGAATCCTGCTCAAACGGGCCGCCCGGGAGGCCGGGGAGCCGGCGGGGCTGCTGGACTCCCCGGACGCGGGCCGGGAGGCCGGCGCGGACCTCGGCACGCGCTGCGACGTGCAGAACCGGCGCGGGCTCGCGCTGCTGCGGTACGGCGACCTGGAGTCGGCGCGGGCGAGCTTCGAGTCCTCGCTGGAGATCGCCGAGAAGGAGCGGTCCCTGGAGCCCGACGAGGCCGCCGCCTACGCCGCGCGCTCCCGCCACCACCTCGGCGAGACCCTGGTCGAGGCCGGGCGCCCCGTCGAGGGGCTGCGTCTGATCGAACAGGCCCGCTCGGCGCCCGAGGCGGGCGGCGCGGAGGGCGCGGGGGCCGCGTCCCGGGCCTGGCGCCGCCTCACCCTGACCGCCCAGGCCGCCGCCCGCGCGGCCGTCCGATCCGGCCGGGTCGTCGAGGGGCTGTGCCAGGCCGAGGCCGTGGTGACCGACCGGCAGGCCCGCCTGGGCGGCGCCGGGGACATAAACGTGGTCGCGGCCCGGGTGTCCCTCGGGGAGGCCCTGCTGGAGGCCGGGCAGCCCATCGAGGCCCGCCACCTGCTCCAGGAGGCCGGGCGGCAGCGCGCCGACCTGCTCCAGCCGACCGCCTACTGGCCGAACCACGACATCGTGCGCACGGCGCAGGCCGAGCTGGCCTTGCGTGATCCGGGCACGGTCGTGCGGCTGCTGGAGCGGGCGCCCGTCCTTTCCGACTGGTTCGCCGCGCAGGTCTCCTCCCGCCTGTGGGCGGAGGCCCGGGTGGTGCACGCGCAGGCGCTGGCCCTCGGCGAGGACCCGGGGGCGGCCGTGACCGCGCTGCGCGAGCTGGCCGAGCGGCTGCCGCCGGACGCCGGGGACGCCCTGCCGCTCCTCGTGCGGCGGGCCCTGGCCGAGGTACTGCTGTGGGCCGGGGACGCCGACGAGGCCGCCGCCGTGCTGCGGACGGTGCGGGCCGCCGAGTCCGTCCCGGGAGACCCGCCGGGCCGGGTCCGGACATCGCTGCTGGCCGCGCGGTGCGAGGACGCGCGCGGCGACGACAAGGCCGCCGCGCGCCACCGCGCCGCCCTGGCCGGCGTCAAGGGCCTGGACCCGGCCCACCCATTGCTGCTGGAGGGGCGCTACGACGAGGCGGCCCGCCGCTTCGAGACCGGCCGCTTCGACGGCCTGGACGAGCTGCTGGCCCCCCTGCTGGACCGCACGCCGCTCGCCCACGGCCGCCCGGCGCTCGGCGACGGCCATCCGCTGCTGCTGAAGGCCGTCGCCCTGGCCGACCGCAGCGGCGCGGTCCGCCTTCCCCGCGCGCCGCGCCAGGTCCTGTGGGAGGACGCCTGAGGCCTACCGGGCGCTCGCGGGCCCGAAGGGACGGTCGCCGCGCAGGGTGATGCGGTGCATGACGCGGCGGGTGTCGCCGTAGTCGCGGTTGGCGTAGTGGGAGGTGCTGCGGTTGTCCCACATCGCGACGTCCCCGGCCCGCCAGCGGTGGCGCACGATGTGCTCGGGCTTGGTGAGGTGGGCGTACAGCAGGTCCAGGATCCCGCGGCTCTCGGCGTCGGAGACCCCGGCGATGTGGGAGGTGAAGCCGGGGTTCACGAAGAGCCCCTTACGCCCGGTCTCGGGGTGCACGCGGACGACGGGGTGCTCGACCGGGTCCAGGCGCGTCACGGTCTCGCCCTCCCACACGTTGCCCCGGCCGCCGCGGCGCTGGGCCAGGTAGTAGCCGAACTCGCGGTTGCCGTCGTGGAGGGCGGTCAGCCGGTCCGCCAGGTCGCGCACCGGCTCCGACAGGGAGTCGTAGGCGAGCTGGGAGTCGGCCCAGCTCGTGTCGCCGCCCGACTCCGGCAGGCTCACCGCGCGCAGGATCGAGCCGAGCGGGGGCCGGGGCATGAAGGTGACGTCGGTGTGCCACACGTCGGCGAAGCCGTTGTCGGCGCTGTCGATCGCGTAGATCTCCGGGTGGGCCTCGTCCACGCCCGCGACGACCGGGTGGGATGGGGTGAGCTCGCCGAGGCGCCGCCCGAGGGCGATCTGGCCGTCGTCGTCGAGGCTCTGTCCGCGGAAGAACAGCACCTTGCGCTCGACGAGGGCGGCGCGCACGGCCCCGAGCTCGGCGTCGGTGGCGGTCGCGAGGTCGAGCCCGATGACCTCGGCGCCGAAGTGCGGGCCGAGCGGGTCGAGGGTCAGCGCAAGGGCCGGCTTCTCGGATGTGTAGGTCATCTCCGGGTCCTCCGATCTGTGGTGGCGGTCGCATACGGGCGGGCGGGCCGGTTCGGGGGCGGGGGTCAGGCGGCGGCGCGGACGGCGTGGCCGATCTCGGCGCGCAGCGAGGCGTATGCGGGCAGGGCGCGCAGCTCGTCGGGGTCCGGCCCGGTGCGCGGGAGGTCGACGTCGATGTCGAGGGCCACGCGCCCGGGCCGCCGGGTCAGCACGACGACGCGGCTGCCGAGGAACACGGCCTCGTCCACGCTGTGGGTGACGAAGACCGAGGTGCGGCCGGTCTCGGCGCTCACCCGGCGCAGGTCCTCCTGCAGGCGCTCGCGGGTGAGGGCGTCCAGCGCGGCGAACGGCTCGTCGAGCAGCAGCAGCGGGTCGTCGCCCGCGAGGGCCCTGGCGATGGCCACGCGCTGCTGCTGGCCGCCGGAGATCTGCCAGATCCTGCGCCCGGCGACGTCGTGCAGGCCGACCCGTTCCAGCAGCGCGGTGACCCGGCGCGGGCGCTCGGCGCGCGGGACCCCGGCGTAGCGCAGGGCCAGCTCGACGTTGCCGCCGACGGTCTTCCAGGGGAAGAGCCGGGGCTGCTGGAACACGACCCCGGCCCCCTTCCCCGGGACGGGGACCGCGCCGGCCGTGAGCACCGAGCCGGACGCGGGCGCCTCGAAGCCCGCGATCAGGCGCAGCAGCGTGCTCTTGCCGCACCCGGACGGTCCCACGAGCACGAGGAACGCGCCCGCGGGGACGCTCAGCGAGATCGGCCCGAGCGCGGTGACGGCCTGCGGGCCGCGGCCGTAGACGTGCTCCACGTCGCGGACCTCGACGGCGGCGTGCTCTGTCCGCGTGGCCGGGCCGGTCCCGGCGGCGTCAGGAGAGGGCATCGGGCAGCCCCTTGGTGTAAATGGCCTTCTGCACGGTGGCGAGGTCGGGCACCGCGTCGATCTTCTGCTGGCCCTTGAGGAACTCGGCGGCGCTGACGAGATCGCCGGCCAGTCCGCCGGCCTTCCCGGGCGTGCCCAGCCACTCGGGCGAGGACAGGTCGGCGGGGTCGAGGAACACGCCCTGGGAGAGCTGGTTCCCGGCGTCGGCGGGGCTGATGTTGAGCTCGGCGCCCACGGCCGCCGCCGCGGCCTGCCGGTCGGTCTTGATCAGGGTGAGGGCCCTGGCCTCCGCCTTGCGCCAGGCGTCGACGGCGTCGGGGTGGGCCTCGGCGAACGCGGTGGACACGACGCCGAGGTCCAGCGTGGGCTTGCCCGCCGTGGCCAGCTCGCGGCTGGAGACCAGCACCTTGCCGTTCTTCTTCAGCGTGTCCAGGGCGGGCAGCCAGACGTAGGCGGCGTCGATGTCGCCGCGCGCCCAGGCGGCGAGGATGTCCTGCGGCTCCAGGTCGACGATGGTCAGCGCCGACTCGGGGACGTTCGCGCGGGCCAGGGCGGCGAGCAGGCTGTAGTGCGACGTGGAGGCGAAGGGGCTCGCGACCTTCTTGCCGCGCAGATCGGCGATGGAGGAGATGCCGGTGCCGTCCCGGGCCACCAGGGCCTCGTTGTCCCCGGCCACGTCCAGCACGAACGCCACTTGGTAGGGGATGTTCAGCGGCGCCGACAGCCCGCGGGCGACGGGGCTGGAGCCGATGGCCGCGATGTCGACGGCCTTGGCGACGAAGGCGGTGTTGATGCTCGCGCCGGAGTCGAACTTGGTCCAGGTGATCCGGTAGCCCGGCAGCGCCTCCTCCAGCCAGCCCTTGTTCTTGACGACGAGGTCGCCGCTGGGGAACGCCTGGTAGGCGATGCGGATCGTCTTGGCCGCGCCGCCGCCCGCCGCGGACGGGCCGGCGGACGCGGCGCCGTCGCCGCAGGCGGCGAGGACGGCGGCCGTCGCGGCGGCCGCGGTGAGCAGGAGCAGGCGCCTGAGGCCTGGTCGGGCCATGGGTCGGTCTTCCTTGTCTCTCTCCGGGCCCCGTTCCGGGATCCCGGGTGTTCCGGTTTGCGTGCCGGGGCCCGCCGCGGGCCGGTTCAGGCGCGACCCCGCCAGGGGATGATCCTGTTCTCGGCCAGGCGCAGGACGGCGTCGATGAGCAGGCCGGAGATTCCGATCGCCAGCAGGCCGAGCACGACCACGTCGGTCTGCAGGTAGCGCTGGGCGTCGCGCACCATGCCCCCGATGCCGGGCACGCCGTTGATCGTCTCGGCGGCCACGACCGAGGAGTACGCGAGGCCCACGGCGAGGCGGACGCCGGTGAAGATCTCCGGGAGCGCGCTCGGCAGGACGACGTCGCCGATGACGTTCCACCGGGTGGCGCCGAGCGCCCGCGCGGCCTCGACCAGGCCGACCGGCGCCGCGTACACCGCCGAGGCCGTGGCCACGGCGACCGGGGGCAGCGCGGCGATGGTGAGCAGCCACAGCTTCGGCGTCTCGTCGATGCCGAACCAGATGATCAGCAGGCTGAAGTACGCCAGGGGCGGCAGGGCGCGGACGAAGGTGACGACCGGCTCGGCCACCACGCGGATCCAGGGGACGGTCCCCATGACGACGCCGAGCGCCAGCCCGGCCGCCACGCCGAGGACCGAGCCGATGAGGATGCGGCGCAGGCTGACCCCGAGGTGCTCGATCAGCAGGTGGCCGCTGTAGCCGCGGGTGCCGTCGTGGACGGTCGAGGTGAGCACGAGCTGGTCCCACACCGCGCGCGGCGAGGGGATGAAGGACGGGTTGCGCGTCGCCGCGGCCAGGAGCTGCCACAGCGCCAGCAGTACCACCAGGGCCAGCGCCCTGACGCCGAGCCGGCGGTACCGCGCCGCGCCCGCGCGTGGCCGTCCCGCCGGGGAGGCGGGGCTCTCGCCGGAGGCGCCCCGGACGGGAGGCGAGCCCGGGCGGACGGAGGGGGGCGAGGTCACGGGCGTGCGCGCGGAGGACGGCGAGAGGTGGCGGTCACACGTATTTCCTACCGTAAATATGGGGATTAGGCAACCCTCAGCCGCCCTCCAGTGTGCCCCGCAGGCCGCTCACCGCGCGGCTCACCCGTTCCAGCGGCCCCCTCTCGACCTGGCAGGGACGGCCCCGCACGGGCGTCCCCGCGCGCACGCCGTCCGCGATCGCGTCCAGGCACCGCACGACGTCCCGCACCGCCTCGTCCGACGGAGGCGGCGCGCCGTGGCCGGTGCGGGCGACGGTCGCCGCCGTCGCGTCGGCGACCTGCTCCAGCGCCGTCATCGGCGCCATCCAGGTGGTGACGCGCCGGCTCACCACGGGCGGCTCGGTCACCGCACGCTGGAACACCGTGCGCAGGTCGGCGAGCGCGTCGAACGCCCGGCGCTGCGCCACCGCGCGGCCGGGGTGCCCGGGCTCGAAGGCGTGACGCAGGTACCGCGCGGTGGCCGCGACCGCGTCGGCGAAGCGCGGCCGCACGGGCGCCTCCCAGCTCGCCGGCCACGGCAGGTAGCCGAGCAGCAGCACGATGGCGCACCCGACCAGGGTGTCCACCAGGCGGATCTCGGCGATGCGCGGGCCCGCGCCCGTCAGCAGGTCGACCAGCAGCACGACCACCGGCACCTGGAAGGTCGACATCAGCCCCCAGTTGCGCTGCTGCCCGTACGGGAGCAGCGCGGCGAAGATCGCGATCGGGATCAGGATGGCCGGGCCGTACGGCACCACGTACAGGACCGCGGTGCCGATCACCGCGCCGACGACGGTGCCGAGCCCGCGCTGCACCGCCCGCGCGAAGACCGACCCGAAGTCCGGCTTGAGCACCAGGGCGACGGTCAGCATCGCCCAGTACGACCGCTCCAGCCAGTGCAGCTCGCTCACCACCGCCGCCGCGCCCATGCACAGCGCCAGCCGGATCGCGTAGACGCGGGTGAGATGCCCCGAGCACATGCCCCGCGCGATCTGCCGCAGCTTCGCGCCGGGCCCGACCCGCTCGTAGGGCCGCTCCTCCTCCGCCTCGGCCACCGAACGGCCCGAGATCAGGTCGGCGGCCCCCCGCACCGCCGCGCACAGCGCCGCCAGGGCGGGCGAGCCGGTCTCGAACGGCACCGTCACGGGGTGGCGGTCGCGCTCCAGCGCCTCGGCCAGCGACCGCAGACCGTCCACGACCTCCGGCGGCGGGCCTCGGTCCTCCTGGACCAGGGCGACCAGGGCGTGGCGGATCCGCGAGGCCTCGTTCAGCAGCGCGGTCAGGCGGGTGCGCTCGGGGTCGGGCCCCGCCGCGGAGGACCGCGCGCCGAACACGACCTCATACGCCCGCTTCAGCGCCGTGTCGAACGTCTCCAGGACGTCGCTCGCGCGCGGGTCCTCGGCGAGGCGGGCCAGCGTGCGGTAGACCCCCGCCACGGCGGCCTTCTCCGCGGCCCGCGGGTCCAGCGGCCAGCCCGCGACCGACAGGAGCAGCGACCACAGCGCGCCGGCCAGGTACATGAGCGCGCCCCGCACGGGCGTCTCGGGAAACGGCACGCCGAGGCCGATCACCGTCATGACCAGAAGCTGGAGCGCGCCGTACGAGCCCGCGCCGCCGGCCGTGCTGACCAGCGCCGAGACGACGGAGGCCAGGACGACGGCCGCCACCGTCCACCAGCCGAGCCCGGGCACGGAGTGGCCGATCAGGAAGCCGGTGGCCCCGCCGATCGCGCCCGCCCCGGCGCGGATCACCCGCGCCCGGTAGGAGCCGCCCCGGTCGGCCAGCGCCGCCGCCATGGCCCCCATGGACGGCAGCAGCCCCAGGGTGATCCGCCCGGCGAGCTGGGCCACCAGCAGCGGCGTGGTGACGGAGGCGGCCACGCGTGCCATGGCGCCCCAGCGGGGCCGCACCGGGACGGGCCGCACGGCCTCCACCAGCCAGCCGGGCGCGACGTCCGCGAGCCGGTCGGCGGGACGGCGCAGCAGGCCGCTCATCCCGCCCGGTCCCTCAGCGCACCAGCCGGTCCAGGCGGATGGGCAGGTCGCGGACCCGGATCCCGGTCGCGTGGTGGACGGCGTTGGCGACCGCGGCGGCGGTGCCGACGATGCCGATCTCCCCGATGCCCTTGGTCCCCATCGGGTTGAGGTGCGGGTCGTCCTCCTCCACCCAGTACGCCTCGATGTCCGGCACGTCCGCGTTGGCGGCGATGTGGTACTGGGCGAGGTCGTGGTTGAGGTAGTCGCCGAACCGCGCGTCCATGACGCTCTCCTCCAGCAGGGCCATCGACATGCCCATCGTCATGCCGCCGACGAACTGCGAGCGCGCGGTCTTGGGGTTGACGATGCGCCCGGCGGCGAACACGCCGAGCAGCCGCGTCACCCGGGTCTCCCCCGTGTCGGCGTCCACGGCGACCTCGGCGAACTGCGCGCCGAAGGCGTGCCGCGCGTACCGCTCCTGCCCGCGGATCTCCTGCGCCGTGGTGGCCGACGCCTCGGCCCCGCCCGGCGGAACGACGCCGCCGGACCGTTCCAGCTCCCGGGTCAGCGCCTCACACGCCCGCACGACCGCGGTGCCCCAGGACGCGGTGCCCATCGACCCGCCCGCGATGGACGCCCGGGGCAGCGCGCTGTCGCCGATCTCCACCCGGACCCGCTCGACCGGCGCGCCCAGCGCGTCGGCGGCGATCTGGGTCAGGACGGTCCTGGCGCCGGTGCCGAGGTCGGCGGCGGCGATCCGCACGGTGAACGTGCCGCCGGTCTCCGCGCGGGCCCAGGCCTCCGACGGCGAGCGGTAGGCCGGGTAGGTCGAGGAGGCGACGCCGGTGCCGTACATCAGCCTGCCCCGGCGCCGGACCGCGGGGCGCGGGTCGCGCGACTCCCACCCGAACCGCCGGGCCCCCTCGCGCAGGCACGCCACCAGGTTGCGCGAGCTGAACGGCAGGCCGGTCGCGGGGTCGGTGGCGGGCTCGTTGCGGACGCGCAGCTCGACCGGGTCCACGCCGCACGCGACGGCCAATTCGTCCATCGCCGACTCCAGCGCGAACATGCCGGGCGCCTCGCCGGGCGCGCGCATCCACGACGGCGTCGGCACGTCCAGCCGCACGAGCCGGTGGGTGGTGCGCCGGTGCGGCGCCGCGTACATCATGCGGGTGACGACGGTGGTCTGCTCGGCGAACTCCGTGAGGGTCGAGCTCTGCTCGCAGGCCTCGTGCGAGATCGCGATCAGCCGCCCGTCCTCCTCCGCGCCGAGCCGCACCCGCTGGATCGTCGGCGTGCGGTACCCGGTGACCGCGAACATCTCCCGCCGCGTCACCGTGAGCTTCACCGGGCGCCCGACCTGCTTGGCGGCGAGGGCGGCGAGCACCACGTGCGGGTGCGCGCGGCCCTTGGAGCCGAACCCGCCCCCGACGTACGGCGAGATGATCCGGACCTGCTCGGGCGGCATGCCGAACAGCGGCGCGAGCTCGCCGCGCAGCGCGGTCGGCCCCTGCGTCGAGTCGTGGACGGTCAGCCCGCCGCCGTCCCACTCGGCGACGGTGGCGTGCGGCTCCATCGGGTTGTTGTGCTCGGCCGGGGTGGTGTACGTCGCGTCGACCACGACCGGCGCCGAGGCGAGGGCGGTATCGGGGTCGCCGCGCACCTCGTCGGCCGGGAAGCGCGGGTTGACGTACTCCGGGCGGTACAGGCGGGGGTGGTCGGCGCGCAGCTCGACGTCGTGGGTCTCCTCGGCGTACCCGACGCGCAGCAGTCCCGCAGCCTCCCTGGCCGCCTCCAGCGTCTCGGCTACGGCCACGGCGACGTACTGGCCCCGGTAGGCGACCCTCGGCGACTGCAGGACCGACAACTCGGCGGCGTCGCTGGGCGCCAGGCGCGGCGCGTTGCCGTGCCAGATCACCGCGATCACGCCGGGGACCTTGAGCGCCGCACCGGCGTCCATGCCCGTGACCTCGCCCCGGGCGATCGTCGCCTGCACGGGCGCGGCGTAGGTGAGGTCGCGCGGGTTGTGCTCGGAGGCGTACCGGGCCCGGCCGGTGACCTTCTCCAGGCCGTCCACGCGGTCGATCGGGGCGCCGACGTACTTGATCTCGGTGGTGGTCATGGGGTCTCCGCGAGGTCGGCGAGGACGCGTACGAGCAGGTTGCGGGCGAGGGGCACCTTGAAGGCGTTCAGCCGCAGCGGGCGGGCGCCCCGCATCTCGGCGTCGGCGGCCCGGGCGAACTCCTCCTCGGTCGCCGGCGCGCCGCGCAGCGCGGCCTCGGCCGACTCGGCCCGCCACGGCACGTGGGCGACGGCGCCGAGCGCGATCCGGCAGTCGCGCACGCGGCCCTCGCCGTCCAGGTCCAGGGCCGCCGCCACCGACACGACGGCGAACGAGAACGACGCGCGGTCGCGCACCTTGCGGTAGCGCGACCGCGCCGCCATCGGCAGCGCGGGCAGTTCCACGGCGGTGATCAGGTCGCCGGGCGAAAGGACGGTGTCGCGGCTCGGGTCCTCGCCCGGCAGCCGGTGCAGGCCCGGCATGGGGACGGTCCGAGCGCCGCCGGGGCCCTCGACGTGGACGGTCACGCCGATCGCCGCCAGGGCGACCGCCATGTCCGACGGGTGGGTGGCGACGCAGCTCTCGGAGTGGCCGAGGATCGCCAGGTTGCGGTGGTCGCCGGTGCGGGCGGGGCAGCCCGAGCCGGGCGCCCGCTTGTTGCACGGCTTGGTGACGTCCTGGAAGTAGGAGCAGCGGGTGCGCTGCAGCAGGTTGCCGCCCACCGTGGCCATGTTGCGGATCTGCCCGGACGCCCCCGACAGGACCGCCTGGGCCAGCATGGGATAGCGGCGCCGCACCAGCGGGTGGGCGGCCAGGTCGCCGTTGCGCACGCCAGCGCCGATCAGCAGGCCACCGTCCGCGGTCTCCTCGATCGTCGCGGAGGCGACGCGGGTGACGTCGACCAGCGTGCCGGGCCGGGCGACGCCGAGGCGCATCAGGTCGACCAGGTTGGTGCCGCCGCCGAGGTACATCGCGTCCGCGCCCGTTTCCAGGCCCGCCTCGAGCGTGGCCACGGCGGACCGGACGTCGGCGGGGCGCTCGTAGGCGAAGGGCCTCACCGCGCCACCTCCCCGATCGCCGCGACGATGCCGGGGTAGGCGCCGCACCGGCACAGGTTGCCGCTCATCCGCTCGCGGATCTCCTCCTCGCCGAGCACGGGCTCGGCGGCGGTGTCGGCGATGTCGGCGGCGATGTCGGGGGTGGCGGCGCTCGGCCAGCCCAGCGCCGCCTCGGCGAGCATGCCCACCGCCGAGCACAGCTGCCCGGGGGTGCAGTAGCCGCACTGGAAGGCGTCGTGCTCGATGAACGCCTTCTGCAGCGGATGCAGCCCCCGCTCCCCGGCCAGTCCCTCGACGGTGGTGATCGGCTTGTCGTCCACGGTGACCGTGAAGGTGAGGCAGGCCTTGACGCGCCTGCCGTCCACCAGCACCGTGCAGGACCCGCACTGCCCGTGGTCGCATCCCTTCTTGCACCCGGCGAGGTCGAGGCGTTCGCGCAGGGTGTCGAGCAAGGTCTCACGGGTGTCCACCGTGAGCGGATATAGCTGGTCGTTCACCGAAAGTTGGAGGTCGACAATCATCGGTCCAGGGGCGGTGTCGCCCCGCGGCTCGTTCGCTCGGGCTTTCACCCGCGCTTCCCTACCCCCGCGATCCCCAGGCTTATCCCATGAAACGGCCATGCTGACCGGGCCTGGACGCCCGCAGGGTCAGCGTTCGGCCCGCCGGAGATGTGGAAGGGGCATGGAAGGACGCGTCCCGCGACCCCTAGGACCCCTACGCGGCCCGCGCGGGTTGGCACTCGGGGTGGCTCTGTTGTGAAATATGGTTTGCCCGGATCTATGGCGCGGCACGTGCCGCCTTGGTCGACAGGAGGGGTCCCGGTGGGCATATCGGAGCGCCGGGGCCGCGACGACGACCGCGAGGAGCGCGCGGAACAGGCGGACCGTGCCGACCGTGCCGACCGTGCGGACGTCGTCGGCGCGCGGATGCGCCGCTTCCGCAAGGAACGCGGCATGACCCTGCGCGGCCTGTCCACCCGCTCGGGCCTGTCGATCGGCTTCCTGTCACAGGTCGAGCGCGGCATCTCCTCCATCGGCCTGACCGCGCTGAACGGCGTGGCGGCGGCGCTCGACCGCAGCGTGGCCGACTTCTTCGAGGACGACGCGCCCGAGGGCGAGGGCTCCAAGGTCGCCCGCCTGCCCTTCCACTTCACCCTCACCCGGGCCGAGGCCGCGGCCACCGAGTACGTCTCCGGCCAGCAGACCTACCGCATGCTGTCCTCCCGGGGGCCGCACCTGGTGCTGGAGCCGTTGCTCGTGCGCATCGCCCCCGGCGGCAGGCGCGAGGACGCCTACGAGCACGCCGGGGAGGAGTTCGCGTTCGTGCTGGAGGGCGAGTTGCTGTGCGAGGTCGAGGGCGTCGAGCACCGCCTGTACGCGGGCGACAGCGTCCACCTGCGCTCGACCGTGCCGCACAGCATGTACAACGACACCGACCGCGTCACCACGGTGGTGTCGGTGGTGACTCCGCGTCTCTACTGATCTTTCCGAACCTGAACCCCGGCTCGTGTACCGGAACCAGGTCCTGTTCAGTTGGACGTGAACATCATGAACAAAGCTCATGTTGTCCGGTCGGCGCGGCCCTTCCAGCGGGGCGGTCACATGGACGTGCGGGCCGACCAGAGCTCGGGGAAGACGTCGCGGCGCAGGCTGCGCTCCAGCCACGTCAGGCCGCTCGATCCGCCGGAGCCGGGCTTGGCGCCCATCGAGCGGCGCACGGCCATCAGGTGGCGGTAGCGCCAGTCGGAGAACCGCTCGGACAGGTCGGTGAGCGTCTCGGCGAGCGTCCAGAGTTCGTCGCCGGGCCCCCGCTCGGCGTAGATCTTCACCCAGGCCGCCTCGACCAGGGGGCTCGGCACGTACTCCTCGGCCGGGTCGCCCGCCGGAGGGACGTCGAACCCGCGCCGGGCGAGCAGGGCCAGCACGGTGTCGTACAGGCTCGGGGCCCGCAGCGCGTCCACCAGTTCGCGGTACACCTTCGCGTCGCGCCGGTGCGGCCGGGTGAGCGACTCGGACTTGTTGCCGAGAAGGAACTCCAGGTGGCGGTACATGGCGGACTGGAATCCGGAGGCCTCGCCGAGCGCGTCGCGGAACGAGTTGAACTGCGCGGGGGTCAGCCAGCCGAGCGCGCCCCAGGATGCGTTGAGCGCCTCGAAGTAGCGGACGCTTCGGGCCAGCACGGCGGTCGCCCCGGCCACGTCCTCGGCGTCCAGCAGTCGCTGGGCGAGCCGCCATTCCGCGCGGATCAGGCCGAAGTAGAGCTCCATCACCTGGGTCGTGACGAGGAAGGCGCGCTCCTCGGGGATGTCGGTGATCGGCCGCTGGAGGGCGTGCAGGGCCTGCGCCGCCACGTAGTCGTCGTACGGTGTGCCGGAGGTGAACTCCAGCGTCGGCCGGCCGTGGTTCGCCGCCGCCCGCGCGGCGCGCTGCCGTCCACCCGCCGGGCGCACCCGCGCCCCGCCCACCCGCCGTCTGGTCGTCATTCTCGTCTCCCCTGTTTCACCTCCATGTTCACTTAAGTCGAATTTTAGTGAAATACTGGGTCCGGAGCGATTCTGGCGTTCGGCTTTCTGGATGAAAGGTGCAGACCGGATTCCGGTTTGCGAATGACGGAGCGTGACCGTGGACGCGATGGACTGGGCCCTGCTGGCCGAACTGCAGGCGGACGCGAGGCTGTCGTACAGCGAGCTGTCCCGCCGCGTGCACCTGTCCGCGCCCGCCGTGGCCGAGCGGGTGAGACGACTCGAAGAGGCGGGCGTGATCGCGGGCTACCACGCCCGCGTCGACCTGTCCCGGGCCGGCCGCAAGGTGAGCGCCCTCATCCGCATGTCCTGCTACGGCGTGCGCTGCGTGCTGCGCGACCCGGTGGCGCTGGCCTGGCCGGAGATCGTCGAGGTGCACCGCGTGACCGGCGACACCTGCTGCCTGCTGCGCGTCGCCACCACCTCGATGACCGCCTTCGAGGAGCTCATCGACCGCCTCGCCCCGTACGGCCAGCCGTCCAGCATGATGATGCTGTCCAGCCCCCTCCCCTGGCGCGCGCTGAGCCCCGTGGAGGATTGACGCCGAGCCCCCGTGGCGGGCCCGGCCGGGACTTCCACACCCCGACCAGCGGGTGACGACCGTACTCGATCACCGGGACGGCGACGCCAGGCCCGCCTCATAGGCGATGATCACAAGCTGCACCCGGTCGCGGGCCGCGAGCTTGGCGAGCAGCCGGGTCACGTACGCCTTGACGGTCGCGACGCTGATCACCAGCTCGGCGGCGATCTCGGTGTTGGACATGCCCCGCCCGATCAGCGTGAGCACCTCGCGCTCACGCGCGGTGACCCCGTCCAGAGAGCGGGAAGGCGGGGCCGCCGGGGCGGGACCCCGGGCCGCGAACTCCTCGATCAGGCGGCGGGTGACGCTCGGCGCGATCAGCGCGTCGCCCGCCGCGACCACGCGGACCGCCCCGAGGATGTCCTCCAGCGCCATGTCCTTGACCAGGAAGCCGGACGCGCCCGCGCGCAGGGCCCCGTAGACGTACTCGTGGTCGTCGAACGTCGTCAGGACCACGACCCGCGCCGTCCCCGCCGCTGTGATCAGCCGGGTCGCCTCGATGCCGTCCATGCCGGGCATGCGGATGTCCATCACCGCGACGTCCGGGCGCAGGTCATCGGCCAGCCGGACCGCCTCCGCGCCGGTCCCGGCCTCCCCGGCGACCTCGAGGCCGGGAGCCTCGGCGATGACCATGCGCAGGGCGGCGCGCACCAGCGGCTGGTCGTCGGCGAGCAGGACACGGACCGTCATCGCACCCTCACGGGCACGGGCAGCCGGGCCGCCACCCGGAAACCGCCCTCGGCACGCGCCCCCGCGAAGAACGTCCCCCGCAGAAGCCTCACCCGCTCCCGCATCCCGGCGAGCCCATGCCCGCCGTGCCCGCCATCCGCCGTCACGCCGTACCCGCCCTCGGCCGCCGCATCGCGCCCGTTCTCCGCCACCACACTGTGCCCGCCTTCGACCGCCGCATCGCGCCCGCCCCGCGCCGTCACGCCGTACCCGCCCCGCGCGGCCATGTCGGAGCCGTCCCCCGCCGGCGTGCCCGCCTCGCGCCCGCCGTCGAGGACCTCGATGGACAGCTCGTCCTCCCCATAGTCGATGGACACCTGGCAGGAGGGGGCGCCGGCGTGGCGCACGACGTTGGTGACCGCCTCCTGGACGATGCGGAAGGCGCACGCGTCGACCTCCGCGGGCAGCGGACGCCGTTCGCCCTGCCACCGCACGTCGACACGCACCCCGGCGTCCGTCGCCGTCGCCGCCAGCCGCTCGACATCGGCCAGTCCCAGCACCGGCCCAAGTCCCGATTCGCGCCCCCGCCAAGAGGCGGGTTCGTGTCCCGGTCCGGAACCCACGCCGCTCGCCTGGCCGAGGGGCGGTCGCGGCGGCGCACCCGGTCCGGGCTCGCGGAGCCCGCCGAGCATGAGACGCAGGCCCGTCAGCGCCTCCCTGCCGACAGTCTCGATCGCGCCGAGCGCCTCGCGCGCCCGTTCCGGCCGGGTGTCGATCACCCGCCGCGCCGCGCCCGCCTGCAGGGCGATGATGCCGATGCTGTGGGCGACCGTATCGTGCACCTCGCGCGCGATCCGCAGCCGCTCGTCGGTGGCCGCCCGCGCCTCGGCCTGGGCGCGCATGCTCGCGGCGTGCTCGCGGGCCTGGCGCGCCGAACGGCCGGCCAGCCAGGCGATCACGGCCGTCATCGCCACGGCCAGCTCCGCCGACGTCCCGATGACCCAGCCGGCCAGCAGCCGCGTGGCCAGATACCCGGCGAGCACGGTGAACGCCATGGCCAGGGCTGCGGCGCCGACGCGCGGCGGCCGGGAGGCCGTGACGAAGAACAGCGCCAGATCCACCGCGAGGAACTGCGCCATGGGGATCTCGGCCACCCCCAGGGGGAGCGACGCGATGACCGAGCCGGCGAGCGACAGGAGCATCCCCGCCAGCGGGCGGCGGCCCACCACGAGAGCCCCGGCCACCGCAGCGGCGGTGGCCGGCGCCATGGACGTCAGACCGGTCCACCGGTAGAGCAGGACCCCGGACCGTTCGGCGGGATACCACTCACCGGGCAACCTGACGCGCAGCAGGAAGGTGAACGCCAAGCCCGCGCACCAGGCCAGCACCGTCCAGGCTGCGGGCGGCACCCGCCTCGGCAGCGGAAACGGCGGCGTGACGTCCATGCGCCAGATCGTACCGAGCGGTCCCGGCACGGGCATCGGACCACGGGTGTACACCCCCGGTCCGCCGCGACCAGTAGGCACACGCCCCTGATCCGCCGCGATCGTAGGTGTACGCCCCCGATCCGCCCCGACCACGGGTGTACGCCTCCGGTCCGCCGCCGCCCGCGTGAATGCCACCGGCCGTCCGATGCGGCACGACGACGACCTGCGGCACCGTCCCTTGAGTGATCGACCTCAGCGAACCTGCCCCTCCCGATGTCTCCCGGCCCGACGCCCCGCCCCCGACGACCACCCGGGCGCGCACACCGCGCCGGCCCGAAGTCCGTCCCCTCCCCCGGGACGCGAACGCCCTGTCCCGAGCGGACGCAATCGCGCCACCTCGCCCGAGCCCCGAGGCCCCGGACCTCGTGGGGGTAGACGCCCTTCCGGCCCACCCGGCAGGCGGGAAGCCCTCGAAAGAACAAGCGCCTCCCCCAGCGCCCCCGGAGAAGGGGCGCCCAGCGTCTGCGTGCCCGGTAAGGAAGCGTCCGCGACAGGACTCGCGGACGCGCGGGATCGGACGTGCTCTGCTCGCCGCGCTGGTCGGGGCCTCGGTGGCCGTGCCGGTGACGGGCGCGGCGCGGCCGGGGGCGGTCCCGGCGCCGGTCCCTCCCCCGCTGCCCTCGCTGGGCATCGCGACCCCCGCCGCGCTCGCCGCGCGGTACGCCGCCACCCGCGACGCCGTTCGGGCGGCCGGGCGCGTGGCCGCCGCCCACGGTGACGTATGGCGGGCCGCGATGCTGCGGGCGATGGCGGACCCGGCGCGGCACTTCCTGTCCTTCGACGGACGCGACGGCGGGCGCGTCGCGGAGGTGTTCGGCGACCTGTCCCGGGCCGAGCGGATCGCCGTCGTGGTCCCCGGCTCCGACACCAGCCTCGACAAGTACGGGCTGCTGCGCGGCGGCTCGATGAGGCTGCACCAGCGGCTCGGCGACCGGGCCGCCGTCGTCGCCTGGCTCGGGTACCGGACGCCGAACACCGTGAGCCTGGCCGCGCTGACGTCCGCCCGCGCCGATGAGGCCTCCCCCGCCCTTGGTGCGTTCGTCCGGGACCTCGGCGCGAGCCGTCCGGGCGTCCCGATCTCCCTGCTGTGCCACTCCTACGGCTCCGTGGTCTGCGCACGAGCAGCGTCCGGGCCCGATGTCACCGCGAACACGACTCGTCCCGACGACACAAGGCACACTCCCGGCACTGCAAGCCCCGGAAACACCGGAAAGCCCTGGAACACCGCCGCTACCGGCACCGGCGACACCCACGACGCCGTAGACAGAACCGACAGTGCGGGCGATCGCGACATCGCGGACATCGCGCCCGTGGTGAACATCGTTCTGTACGGCAGCGCCGGCGTCACCGTTCGCGACGCGGCCGCGCTACGCACGCGGGCCTCCGTCTGGGCCGGGCGAAGCACCGGCGACTGGATCGGGAGCGTGCCGCACGTACGGATCCGCCTGCCCTTCGCCGACGTCGGCTTCGGCGCCGACCCGGTGTCCCCGGCGTTCGGCGCCCGGGTCTTCACGGCGGGCGACGGCGGCCACAGCGACTACCTCCGCCCCGGCCCGGCCCTGGAGAACATCGCCCGCATCGTCTCCGGACCGCTC
Organism: Sphaerisporangium sp. NPDC051011; assembly: GCF_040653595.1. Lineage (NCBI taxonomy): Bacteria > Bacillati > Actinomycetota > Actinomycetes > Streptosporangiales > Streptosporangiaceae > Sphaerisporangium > Sphaerisporangium sp. NPDC051011. The sequence continues at coordinate 209,495 of NZ_JBFAGG010000015.1, forward strand.
CCCACCGACTGGATCCTGCCCGGCCGATCCACGAACCGGACTTCCCGCCGGGAGGAACCATGACGCGCGATCTCGCCCGGCGCATCCAGACGCCGGACTCCCCGCCGAGGCGAAGCGTGATCCGCAACCTTGTCCGGCCGACCCACACGCCGGACTTCCCGCTAAGGCGAAGCGTGGTGCGCGATCTGGCCCGGCGAGTCGGCACGGCGGAGTTCTCGTCGAGGACGGCCGCGGTGCGTGACCTCGTCCGGCGGATCGACGCGGCGACTCCGGAAGGACGTGACCGCGGGGTCGACGCGTTGCGCGCCGTGGGCATCCTGGGCGTGGTGCTCGGCCACTGGCTGGTGACCGCGCTGGTCACCGACAGCGGCACGCTGCGCGTGGGCAGTCCTCTGCGGAACATGCCCGAGTTCGCCCCCGCCTCCTGGCTACTGCAGACGATGGCGATCTTCTTCCTGGTGGGCGGGCACGTGGCGGCCACGAGCCGGGCGAGCGCCCGGACCAGGGGCCTGACGTACCGGGCCTGGCTCGCCGCTCGCATGGCCCGCCTGTTCCGGCCGGTCGCCGCCGTCCTGGCCGTGTGGACTGTGGTGGCCTGCGCGATGCTCGCCGCCGGCGCCGGCCCGCAGACCGTGTACGTCCTGGTCAAGGCGGTCCTGTCGCCGCTGTGGTTCCTGCTCGTCTTCGCGGCGCTCACGACGGCGACCCCGCTGGTGGCCAGACTGAACCCGCTGTGGCCATTGGCCGTCGTCGCGCTGGTCGACCTGGTCCGCTACGGCCTCGACGGCCCCGCCTGGATCGGCTGGGTGAACGTGGCGGCAGGTTGGCTGGTCCCATACTGCCTAGGCGCGACGTGGTCACGACACCAACCTCGCGAACACAACCCCAGACAGCCGCGAAGCCAGGGGAACGAACACAAAACGGGGCGAACGCGAAGCCAAGGACACGAAACCGAGCCAGGACAGAGCAGACAGGTCGAGCACGACACGGGGTCAGCACAGAGCAGACGGGACAACCAGGAAACCGGGCCGGCGCGGAGCCGGGGGGACAACCGAGAAGCCAGATCGGTGCAGAGCGGACTGGACGCGTACGAAACGAGGTCAGTGCGGAGCCGGGGGGACGAGCGTCAAATAGCGGCGGTGCGGGGCCGAGGGGACGACGATGGGACGGGGTGGTCGGGGGGACGGATGTGGGGCCACCGGGCCGGGTGGGTGCTGCTGCTGGGCGGCAGCGCGGCAACGGCGGCGCTCGTCCTGTGGGCCGGGTATCCGGCGTCGATGGTGGGGGTGCCGGGTGCGCCGATCTCCAACCAGTCCCCGCCCACCCTCGCGGCCGCGACGTTCGGCCTGGCCCAGTGCGGGGCCGCCCTGCTGCTGCTCGGCCCGCTGCGCCGGGTGCTGCGCCGCCCGGCGGTCTGGGCGCCGGTCGCGCTGGCCAACCTGTCCGCCATGACGATCTTCCTCTGGCACCAGACGGCCATGATCGCCGTCACCGCGCTCGGCCTGCTCGCCGGCGAACCGCTACCCGGCCTTCACACCGTCCCGGACGACCCCGGCTGGCTGCTCGCCCGCCTGGCCTGGCTCCCGGCGTTCGCCACGGCACTGCTGGCGTGCCGTGCCGCCTTCCACACGTTCGAGAAGCCTCCCCGCACCCCCGGCCACCCGGTCCCCTCCCCGCAGGGGCGATCAACATGAAGGCGAGTCTCCACCCCCATCCGCTCGGACGAACGACCCCGACACTGGCCGCCGCTCCCTCACCACTCGAAAGATCCATGTGTGGACGAGCCACCGCCCCCACCGGCTCGGGTGGGCGGTCTCGATGCCGGGCCGCCTTGGGATTCGTTCAGCCGTGCCAGGGAGTGAGGCGGGTGGTCAGTTCGCGGGCCGTGTGGGCCCAGATCGGGGTGGACGGGTCGATGACCGACCAGTGGTCGCCCGGCCGTTCGATGTAGGCCGCCTCGTCGCCCGCGGCGGACGCGTATCTGCGGGCCATGTCCACGAGGTCGAGGTCGTCGGAGGCGCCCTGGACGACGATCTGCGGCACCCCGAGCGGCAGCCGCAGCAGCGGGCTCGCGGCGGCGTACGTCCCGGGGATCTCCTCGGGCGTCCCGCCGAGCGCGTCGTGGACGGCCCCCGAGCTCATGTGCCGCCGGTACCCCTCCACCAGGTCCAGCACCCCGGCCAGCGACACGGCCACCGCGACCGCTCCCCCGGCGTCGGCCGCCGCGCGCAGAGCGAGCTGCCCGCCCGCCGAGTGACCGGCCACGACGACCCGGTCGAGGTCCACCGGAACGTCCAGTGAGCGCAGCGCGGTGATGCCGGCGGCCACGTCGGCGGTCGTGGCGTCCCATCCGTGCAGGTCGGGGCGGCGGTATTCCAGGTTCCAGGACGCGATGCCCCGGCGCGCGAGGTCGATCGCGAGCGCGTCCATGAGGTCGGCGCCCCAGATCGACCGCCAGTAGCCCCCGTGGACCAGCACCACGACGGGCGGACGCGATCCGGTGCCGCCGATGGCATCGTCCGGGACGGTACCGGCGACGTCATCCGAGCCCATGCCGGCGACCTCGCCCGAGCCGGCGCCGGTGAGATCGTCCGAGCTCACGTCGGCGACGCCGCCCGCGCCCGTGACGCCCTGCCTGCCCTTGCCCGGGACGCCGCCCGCGCCCGGGCCGGTGTGGTGAGCCGGGCCGATGCCCTTTACAAAGTATCGTCCGGGGTCGGTGGCCACCGGCAGCGGCGCCTCCGCCACCGGAGGTGCCGCCCCCTCCCGCGGCTCGGCCGCCGCGGCCGATTCGGCATCCGAAGGGCCCGATCGGGGCGCCGGAGGGCCTGCGGCCATGGGAAGGCGCAGGTCCGCCCACTGGTCGGAGTGGTCGCCGTACGCCACCCGGCGCGCGGGCCATCTCAACCGGTGCACCGCGTGGCGGATCGCCCAGATCAGGCCGGCGACGCCGCGCCCCTGCTGGTGCGCCGCTCCCCCGGCCACCGGGATCGGCCCGGTGCGCTCCAGGTCGAGCCACACCGTGCGCGGCGAGTACGCGGCCGGCACGTCCATGAGCCTCCGGGCATCCGGGCACGGCCCTGGCACGGCGACGACCGCACAGTCGCCGGAGGTCGCGCCAAGCTCCGCCTCCAGCGCCGCGGCGCCGTCCGCGACGGCGAACCGCGCGGGCACCCCGAGCGCGGCCGTCTCGGCCCCCGCGACCTCCCTGAGCAGCCGCTCATCGGCCGCCGGCCCCGGCCCCGTCAGAACGACCACGCGCACGATCCGCACCTCCGTCCCCTAAGCGAACCTACCCAGGACACCGGCGGAGTCCGGACGCCCGCCGAACCACGGAGCCCGGCACGCCCCCTCGGACACCGGCACCACCCCGCGCGCCGCTCCCGTACGGCGCGAGAGGGTACGGGTTCAGGCACGCGGCGCCGAACCGCACGCGCCGGGCGGCGGCGGCCGTCTGTACCAGCCGCCCGTCTTCCCGCTGTGCTGCGCTCCAGCGTGAAGTGGTCAGGTGCGAGTGTCGTCGCGGACGACGGTGCCGGCCTTCATCACCCATCTCACCGTGCGGAAGGCCGAGTCGGAGGCGAGGGGGTCGGCGTCCGTCGCGACGAGGTCGGCGTACTTGCCGGGCTCGACGGTGCCGAGGCCGGCGTCGGCGCCGAGCCGACGGGCCGGGCCGAGCGTCCCGGCGTGGAGGGCGCGGACAGGGCCGAGGCCCGCCTCGGACATGTGCTCCGGTTCCCTGACCGTGGCGTTGGTGCCCTCGAACGGCCAGAACCCCCGCCGCCGCGGGACCGTCAGCCGCAGCCCTCGAACTGGGGCACGCTGAAGTTGAGCGCCAGCCCCGATTTGGCGAACCACTTCTGCAGCAGCTTCTTGGCCGTGCCGTCCTGGTACATCTCGGTGATGGCCTTGTTCACCGCCTCGCAGCCGTCGATGTCGCCGCTGCGGATGCCCACGCCGTACCGCTCGTCGCTGAACGGCGCGTTGACGATGATGGTGCCGGCGGTCGCGTACCCGGCGAGGATCAGATCGTCGGTCGAGACCGCGTCCACCTTGCCCGAGCGCAGGTCCGCCATGCAATCGCTGTAGGACGCCGAGGGGACGAGGACGACGGGGATCTTCCGCTCCTCCTTGACCCGCTTCCAGGAGTTGGACCCGGTGACCTGGCACAGCTTGCGGCCGCGCAGGTCCCGGACGTTGTTGATCTCGCGCTGGCCGGTGCGCACGAGGGTGTCCTGGTGGGCGACGTAGTACGGGCCGCCGAAGGCCACCTTGGTCTTGCGCTCCGGGGTGATCGAGTAGCTCGCGAAGATCAGGTCGACGGCGCCGTCCATGAGCAGCTTCTCGCGCTGGGAGGAGGGCGCCGGGACGAACCGTGCCTGCTTGCCGAGCTTGGCGGCGACGTAGGTGGCGACGTCGACGTCGAACCCCTCGTACCTGCCCGACACCAGATTGCCGAGGCCGGGCTGGTCCTTCTTGACCCCGATGACCAGGGAGTCCTTGTCGAGCACCGAGGTGCCCGCCGCGCACGACGTGGCGAGGGGGACGGCCGCCGCCACGGCGAGCGCGACGGCGGCCGCGCGGCGCAGGCGGCCGGCCCGGCCGGTCCCGCCGAGAGGGCCGCGCGTCCGGATGAGCGTGAGCATCGATACGTTCCCTTCAGCGGTACTCGGCGAGCCGGGGCCGGACACCGGCGAGGACCAGCACGATGGCGACCAGCACGGCCACCGGGGGCAGCCAGTTCCACCCGCCGAGGGCGCCGTCGCCGTCGGCCACGGCGTCGTCGAACGCCGTGCGGTGCAGGCCGGTCAGCTTGACGAGCGCCTCGTCGTACTCGCCGAAGGCCGGTCCCATGACCCTGCCGACGGCGTCGCGGCGCGCCCCGCCCGTGGCGACCTGGCGTATCTGCTGGTCGTTGCGCTGGAACGCCTGGTAGAGGCGCAGCACGCGCGCGACGGCGGCCTCCTGCCCGGGAAGGCTTCCGCCGGAGGCCTCGGTGCCGTAGAACCCGAGGAAGGTGACCTTGCCGGGGTAGGCGGCCACCGCCGAGTCCAGCGCGGCGTAGTACTTGTCCAGGTTGCCGCCGGGCACGTAGAGCACGCTCTGCGACTTGTCGAGGTACACCTGCTCGTAGGTGTCGGCCCGTTGCGGGTCCAGCAGGTAGCGGATCTCGTCGCCGTGCAGGGTGTTGCCGATGGCGCGGGCCCGCGACAGGGCGAGGACGGAGTTGAAGCCGTCCTCCTTGGCGGACGTCAGCGCGTTGCCCTCGTGCTGCAACACGACCACCCCGGCGAGGGTGAGCGCGCCGACGACGGCGGTGGCCACCAGCAGCGGCAGGTTGAGCGTGCGCCGGAAGCCCCGGCTCAGGAAGACCTGGAGCGCGACGAGCGCGGCCAGCGCGATCAGCCCGGCGAGGCCGACCCACAGCCGCCCGGACTGCACCGAGGACAGCTCGGCGAGGTAGGAGTGCCGGACGATGGTGGCGCTGTCGAGGGTGAGGTTGTAGGCCTGGGGCAGGAGCTGGAGCCGCATCAGGTCGGTGGCCTCGCGGTACTCCCGGAGCACCTCGGCCGGCGGCGGCCCGGCGCTGTGGCCGGACTGCTCGTCCAGCAGCAGGGCGCGGGCGGCGAGCCGCTCGTAGCGGCCGAGCCCGTCCAGCAGCGCGCGTACGGTGGTCTGCCCGGTGGCGTCGCCGCCCGCGAGGTCGGCGGCCTGGAGCACCGCCCCGTCGGCCTGCGCGCGGCGCTGCTCGTAGCGGTCGAGCATGCCCTGGCGGCCCGCCTGGAACCCGGGGTCCCTGCCGGTGAGCAGCAGCCCGGCGACCTGCGCGTCCATGTCGCTGAGCGCGAAGTACAGGTCGGCGGTGGCGACGACCTGCGGGCCGGCGGTGTGGCCGATGACCTGCAGGCCGTCCCGGGCGTGCCCGACGGCCAAGGCGACCGCGCCGAACACCAACAGGACGGTCGCCACGACCAGGCCCGTGAGCAGGCGGATCCAGCCGGGCACGGTGCGCACGCGGGTGACCCGGCGCCGCGACGGGGAGCCGGCGACGGAGCCGGGCACCGGGACGGCGACCGTGCCCGGCGGCGTGGCGGGATCGGGGGGCGCGGCTTGCGCGGGGGCGGGGGCCGCGGGGGGACCGGCGATCGTCATGTCAGCCCTTCCGCACGGTGAGGAGGGTCCAGGCGCCGACGTGGACGCGGTCGCCGTCTTGGAGCGGGACCGGCACGTTGACCTCGATGAGCTTGCCGTTCACCAGCGTGCCGTTGGCGGAGCCGGGGTCGACGATCTGCCAGCTCCCGTCCGGCTGGGCGAGCAGCACGGCGTGCAGGTGCGACACACCGGGGTCCTCGGGCGGCTCGGACAGGTCGATCTCGGGCACCATGGGCCGCGACTGGCGCCGGCGGCCGATGCGCGTCTCGGGGCCGCGCAGCGGCACCCGGCGCTCGGGGCAGTAGGGCGGGAACGCGACCCTGGCCGCGTCCGGGCCACCCTGGGCGATCATGCTGTCGTAGTGCGCGCGGTCGGCGGCGATCACCGCGATCCAGCCGCCCGCGGGTGGCGGGGCGGGCGCGGGTGGCGGGGCGGACGCGGGAGGCGGCGCCGTGCGGTACGACGAGGAGGGCGGGGGCGGCTGCCATCCGGGCTGGGCGGGCCGCCAGGGCTGGGCCGGCTGCGCGGGCTGCCACGGCGGGGGCTGCGCGGAGGAGCCGGTGGGGGGTGCCTGCTGGGCGGGACGAGCGGCCTGGGACGGGGCGGCGCCCGACCCGCCGAGCACGAAGTCGTACCCGCAGTTCTCGCAGAACCGGCCGGTGCGCGGGGCCCCGCAGTCGGGGCAGGGCCCGTCCCCGCCGCCGGAGGCCCCGGAGGTGCCGGCCGGCGCGGCGGACGACGCCGCGGGCACGCCCCCGGCGGACGCGCCCGTGATCCGCGCGCCGCAGGTGTCGCAGTACTCCTCGTCGGAGCTTTCATGCCCTTCTGGGCAGATGGCCATCGCTCAGCTCTCCGGGTCCTTGCGCATGCGGACGGTTCGGACGGAGCGGGTGTCGAGTGCGATCTCATCCGCTTTGTCAACGACACGCTTGAGGCGGGCGGTTCCCGTCGCGGGGTCGATGTCGATGACCTTGTCGAGCAGCTTGGCGGTCTCCTCGTTACCGGCCTGCTCGGCGATGCCGCGCGCCTTGCCGAGCCGCGCGGTGGCCGTCTCGACGTCGCCGTCGTTGCGCGCCTGCAGGCCCTCCTGGATGAGCGAGGCGAGCTCCTGCTGGCCGGTGTAGTGGGCGACGCGGGGGTTGATGCGCGTGGACTGGGCGGGGTCGTCGCTCCACTGGGCCAGGATGTTCCCGCCGGCCATGACCTCCCCCGTGGAGGGCTGGACCAGCTTGACCAGGGCGGCGCGCATCTCCTGGCCGACGTTGCCCGCGGGCACGCTGACGCTGATGTGGTACTCGCGGGTCTCGCCGCCCCACGCGCCGGTGGGGTAGTCGCCGGTGAGGGCGTCCACGTCGGTGCGGCGGCCGGTCAGGTCCTCCAGGGTGGGCGACACCTGCTTGACGAAGTTCAGCGTCGCCGCGCGGGGCGTCCACACCCGCAGGGCGATGTCGGCGACGGTCTTGCCCATCGCGGCCTCGGTCATCGCCCGGAAGTCGGCCTCCAGTTCCTCGGGCCTGCGGACGTCCATCACGCTGCCGAGCAGGGTGGAGCCGATCCTGCGGACCTCGGCGACCACCCAGTCGGTGCCGACGCCGCGGCAGTCGCAGACGAACTTCCCTGCCGAGTAGGCGAGGTTGGCGTCGAACTCGGGGGCCGGCTCGTGCTCGTTCTTGCCGTCGGTGAGCAGGATGGCGTGCCTGATGGCACCGGGGTGGTCGGCCTGGTGGGCGCTGAACAGATCGGCGGCGCGGCGCAGCCACCGCCCCATGGCGGTGCCGCCCTCAGCGCGCAGGAGGGCGATCGCCTCCTTGGCGGCCTGACGGCTCTGGAAGTCGGCGGGGACGAGCCGCCCCGAACCCGGGAAGATCACCTCGGCCTGGTGGTTGCCGGAGATCACGGCGAAATGGACGCCGTCGCGCAGGGTGTCCACGGCGGCCTGCGCGGCCTTGCGCGCGTCGTTGATCTTGCCGTAGGACATGGAGCCCGACGTGTCGATGATGATGACCTCGGCCGCCTCCGCCACGGAGGAGCTCTGGACCGGCCCGCTCGCCTCGGCCGTGATGATGCCGTGGACCTCCTGGCTCCCCGCGGGCAGGTACTTGTTCTGGTCCACGCGGATGGTGAAGTCAGTCACTTCTCTCCTTCGGGAAAGCCACCGTGGTGTCCGTCCGATCCCCCTGGCCGAACGGGATGATCGCCACGGTGATGTTGTCGTGGCCTCCCGCCTCGATGGCCAGGCGTACGAGCCGCCGCGCCGCCACGAGAGGGGTGTCGTTCAACGCCGTGGCGGCCAGCGCCTCCGGCTCCGGGTAGTAGTTCCACAGGCCGTCACTGCACAACAGCACCGCGCCGGGGCCGTCGGTGGTGAACGTCCTGACGTGCGGGACGACCTCGCCGGCGTCGGCGCCGAGCCAGGCGGTGAGCATGTGGGTGCCGGGGGTCGCGTCGTCCTCGGTCAGCAGCGCCGACTGGCCGCCGAGCCAGTACGCGCGGCTGTCGCCCACCCAGCCGACCGTGACCTGCCGCCCGTGGACGATCGCCGAGACGTAGGTGCACGCCGGGGAGTCCTCGCCCGGGGCGGCGGAGGCGGCGACGGCGTCGGCGGCCAGGCGGACGGCCTCGCGGGTCGCGGCCCGCGCGTCGTCGCCGTCGGCCAGCCTCTTGACGATGGCCGCCGCCGCGACGTCGGCCGCCGCCTGGGACGCCTCGTCGGGGCGGGGCGAGGTGGACACGCCGTCGCAGACCACCGCGACGACCGCGCCCTGGCCGCCGGGCAGCAGCGCCATCGCGTCCTCGTTGCGGCTGTGGCGCAGGCCGCGGTCGCTCACGGCGGCCGAGTACGCCGCCTCGATCTCGACGTGGTCGCGGCCGGTGGGCTGGAGCATGCCGCAGTTCTCGCAGTAGCCGTCGGGCCCCACCGCCGAGGCCCCGCAGGCAGTGCACGGGCCGGCGGGAACGGACGGGACGGACGACAGGTCGTGCCCGCAGCTCTCGCAGAACGCCTCGCCGGCCAGGACGCGGGTGCCGCACGCGGGGCAGGCGCCGCTCACCATGCCTCTCACCACAGCGTCCTCGGGCGCACGGAGTTGGCGCGGCCGATCAGCGCGTAGCGGTCCTCGGTGGACCCGGCCGACCGGGCGAGCGCGCGGTACACCCGCTCCAGCTCGCCGCGCAGGCCGCGCTCGTTCAGCGGCGTGCCGAGCAGCGTTCCGGTGCCGGTGACGGACTGGCCGGTGACGAACCGGGCGAGCGCGCTCTCCAGGACCTCCGAGGCCAGGCCGTCGCGGTCGCGCGAGTCGAGTTTCAGCACGCGCAGCCGCTCGCCCGCGGAGAGCAGCTCGGGCTCGGCCGGGGCCTGGCCGCGCACGATGACCGCGACGGCGGCGACCTGCGCGGCGGTGCGGTGGATGGAGGTGGGCGGCACCTCGTCCAGGGCGTGGATGGCGTCGGCCCGGTCGTCGTGGGCGAGCGCGATACGGCCGAGCCCGAAGCAGGCGCTGACGTAGGAGCGGTCGGTGCGCCAGACGGCGGCGAAGTGGCGCGCGGCCTCGGCGCCCGCCCCGGCCGCCTCCAGGGCGAAGGCCAGGGCCAGCCTGGGCGCGGGCTCGCCGGGGAACCAGGAGTAGAGCCCGTCGAAGAACCGCGCGGCCATGGCCGGGTCCCCTGAGGCCAGCTCGGCGACGCCGCGGTACCACCACAGCCGCCAGTCGCCAGGCAGGTCCGCGGCCGCGGCGGCGTACAGCGAGTCGGCCACGGGTCGGCCGAGCTCGCTCAGCACCCGGATCAGCGCGAGCTTGGTCTCCGGGGTGGGCGGCGCGGACTGCAGGACGGCGATCAGCTCGTCGGGGCTGCCGGAGGTGAGCCCGGCGAGGAACCCGGCGGCGGGGTCGAGCGGGTCGACCAGGGGCGCGGGGAGCGAGGACGCGGCGTCGAGGCGGTCCAGCGGCCCGAACACCCGGCCGGTGCTCGCGGCGGCGAGCTCGGTGCCGACCGCGCCGCGCTCGGGGCCGAAGACGCCGGACTGCGCGGGATGGGGCCTGCCTTCCTCCTCGGCCCTGGTCTCGCGCAGCACGCCGACGAGCTGCTCGGTCATCTCGGCGGCGCTCTCGAACCTGCGGGCCGGGTCGGGGTCGGTGGCGCGGCGCAGGAAGCGCATGAACGACTCGCGGCCGACGCCCATGTCGGGCAGCGGGGCCGGCTCGCCTCCGCTGGTGGGGCTGAACGGGAAACTCAGCACGGCGAGGGTGCGGCCGACGGTGTACAGGTCGGAGGCGATCGACGGGCCCTGCGCGGCGATCTCGGGGGCCTGGTAGCCGATGGTGCCGTAGATCGCGCTGTCGGGGTCGTCGAGGCGGCGGACGGCGCCGAGGTCGATGAGCTTGAGCTGCTCCTCGACCTGGATCACGTTGGCGGGCTTGAGGTCGCAGTACAGCATGCCCCGGTCGTGCAGGTAGCCGAAGGCGCGCAGGATCTCCAGCCCGTAGGCGATGACCTGGGACAGCGGCAGCGCCTGGCCGTTGGAGGTCTCCCTGAGCCGCTTGCGCAGCAGGTCCTGCAGGGACTCGCCGCCGACGTACTCCATGACGATGTAGCCGACCATCGTCCCGGTGCCGGGGTCGGGGTGGCTCACGAAGTTGAAGATCTTGACGATGTTGGGGTGGTCCATCGCCGTGAGGTAGCGCCGCTCGGCCTCGGCGGCGGCGAGCGCCTCCAGGTCGCCGGTGTCCAGCAGGCCCTTCATGACGACCCAGCGGCCGTCGAGGTTGCGGTCGGCGGCCAGGTAGATCCAGCCGAGGCCGCCGTGCGCCAGGCAGCCCTTGACCTCGTACTGCCCGGCCACCAGGTCGCGGGGGTGCAGTTTGGGGGTGAACGAGAAGCGCTGGCCGCAGTGCGGGCAGAAGCCTTCGGGACGTCCGGGGCGCCCGTCCCTGCGGCGGCCGACGGGCTTGCCGCAGTCGGGGTTGCCGCAGAAGCGGCGGTCCTCCGGGACGACGGGGTCGGCCATCACGACAGCGGAGGGGTCCCGGTAGGGGACGGGGGGAACCTCGACCAGGCCCATGCCGAGCATGCCGCGCCGCGAGCGGGTGCTGCCGCGGCGGGAGCCGCGGGTGCTCGGCGCGGCGCCGGACGCGCCGGTGGCGAGCGTGCCGCCGATGGACGGCATCGTCACCGGGGGCATCGGCGCGGACGGCGAAGGAGCGGAGGGCACAGGGGCCGAAGGGGGCGCACCCGCCGGGGCGGACGGCCACGCCACGCCGGGTCCGCCGGGCGCGGGAGCCGAGGGCCAGGCCACGCCGGACGCGCCGGGGGCCGGCGGGAAACCGGGGCCGCCGGGGCCGGGCGGGACGCCGGGCGCCCACCCGGAGGGGGCGCCCGCCTGCGAAGACGAGGACGGGGCGGGCGCTGGGGCGGACGCCGCGACGGGCGCCATGCCGCAGGTGTCGCAGTACCCGTCCACCACCGTCCCGGCGCATCCGGGCTGCGTGCAGTTGGTCATCCGGCCGCTCCGATCCGCGTGATGGCCCGCTGATATTCGGCGACCGCGACGGTGGCCCGCCGCAGGTCGCATGGCGCCGTCCAGAGCAGGTCGCGCGCCTTGCCGTACAGGTCGGCGAGCGCCATGTCCTCGGCGTGGCCGAGGCGGAAGGCCTTGGCCTGGAAGGCGGACAGCCGCCCGCGAAGCTCGTCGCGGCGGCCGATGAGCCCGCCGAGGGATTCGGCGACGCCCCGGGCCTGGGCCACGGCGTCGTCGGCCGCGCGCTCCATCGCCGAGAGGCGGTCGGCCAGTTCCAGCCAGCGGCCGCCGAGCGTGCCGAGGGCGCCGAGGCGGTCGCGCAGCGCGGGCGCCTGGCCGGGCATCGCGGGCAGGGCCGGTGCGGCGATCTTGGCGAGGACGACGTCGCGGACGCGCAGCGCCTCACGCTCGGCCTCGGCGACCTGCTCGATGCGCTCGCCCAGGCGGCGGGCGCGCACGGCGTAGTCGTCGCGGGCGAGCACGGCCCGGTCCAGCGCGGCCCTGCGCGCGGCCACGGCGGCGGCCAGCGCGTCGAGCTCGCCGCGGCGCTCCCGCGAGCCGAGGGGGTCGGAGGTGACGGCGGCGCGCAGGCGGGCGGCCTCGGCGTCCAGGCGCTCCAGGTCGGGGTCGTGGACGTCGAGGTCGCGGGCCAGGTCCCTGGCGGCGGCGCGGGCGGCGTCGGCCCCGTCCAGCACGGGCAGCAGGTCGGTCCAGGCGGCGTCCACGGCGGCGACGGCCGCGGCGACCTCGCGGTAGGCCTCGTCCATACGGGCCAGCAGCACGTCCAGGGTGACGCGCTCACCGGCGGCCTGGAGCAGGGAGCGCTTCTCGACGGGCACGTCGTCGGGCTTGAGCTCGGCCGAGGGGCCGGTGAGCAGCGCGGTGAGGGCGGCCAGGTCGGGCCGGCCCGCGGCCCTGAGCTCCTGCGCGCGGTCCAGGACGCGGCGGTAGGCGTCGAACAGCCACCACAGCGTGACGTACCTGCCCTGGGCCTGCTCCCAGCGGCGGCCGGTCTCGCCGGTGGGCGTCATGCCGGTCAGCAGGCGGTGGCTCGGGTGGTCGTCCAGGTCGAGCAGGTCGCCGGCGACGCGGTCGCGCTCCTCGGTGCGGCGGCGCAGGGCATGGTCGAGCTCGGCCAGACCCATCTGCGGGCCGCCTGCCCCGCGCATGACCAACGCTCCGCGCCTCCCCCGGTACGGGATGGACCAGTCCGTCTACATACACATTCTTTACCTAAACCCGGGGAGTGCGCGCCCCGCGCCGCGACGGGCGAGCCAGGATTCGATCACATACCGGTCACGCGGCCGTCACGGCCGGGGTATTGGCCGGGAATCGGCGGGGAACACGCGCGGAAACGGATGGTGTCCGGGACGGCGGTTCGGGCGCGGGTCAGTGACTGACGAGCCAGTTCCATATGTTGCGCACGACGTCGAACCCCACGTCGGCGACCCTGCCGACGACGCGGGCGACGGCGTTCCTGACCAGGTGCTCGATGGCGGTCTCGTCGCGGTGCTGCACCGCGTCGTCGAGCCGTGCGACGTACTCGGTGTCCTCCCGGCGCCTGGCCTCCACGGCCCGGGTTATGTCGTCGTCCTCGATCATGTCGTGTCCTCGTGTCCGGCCGGGGCGCCCGCCGCGGCGGCGTCGGGGAGTGGTTGCGCGCAGGTGCTCACCGGGGGCTCAGAAGGGCAGCTGGGACAGGTCGAAGGCGCGCGTGCCGCGGATGCCGTCCCACACCAGGAAGTTGCCGTATTCCCGCATCGCGCTGACCGGCACGCCCGCCAGCTCGGCGATGTCGTCCAGCACCCGCTGGAAGCGGAAGATCGCGGTGGGCCCCAGCTTGTTGACGACGTTCACCATCAGCGCGGCGAGGTTGAAGCGGAACAGCGCTGAGCAGGGCAGGACGCGGTGGTTGTCGCGCAGCCGTGAGAAGACGTCCGCGTGCTCGGGGTGGGCGGCGGTGTACCGCTCGCAGACCTCCCGCGAGAAATGCCCCCGGTAGGTGACGGTCTGCCGGTCGAAGCCGAGCCGGTCGTCGCGCACGGCGAACTCGCCGTTGTTGTAGGTGTGGGCGCTCAGCAGGTCGCCCCAGGGTTCGACGACCATCTGCTCGAAGTGGGCCGCCTTGACCTCCATGCGGCCGGCGAGGGGCCGGCTGGGGACGAACGAGCCGCGTTCCCCGCGCATGTCGAAGATCCACGGCGGCGGGGTGAGCAGGTCGGCCTTGGTGAGGACGTGGGTCACCTTGCCGACGATCCGCCGCCGCGCCCCGGGGTCCGCGTCATCGAGGAGGCGGCGCAGATGGCGGGCCTCGTGGTCGGTGCAGCGGCTGTCGGCGTGCATGGCCCAGATGACGACGTCGCACTCGGCCAGTTTCTCCAGGTACATCGCGCGATAACCCGCGTCCAGATCCTCCGAATCCCCTAGTCCCGGCATATCCCAGAATGTCAACGTGTGGCCGGAATTACTGGGAACAGAGATGGCCTGAGGTTCGCGGGTGGCGGGCTTCACGTCCCCCACGGGGAAGTGTGTCCCGAACAGAACGTTGAGCAGAGAGGACTTTCCCACGCCGCTCTGCCCCATGATCGCAACACTTAGGGCTTTATTCGCCTCGGTGTCACGTTCGCGGCGTACGCTCTGTCTGACACGGTCGAGTTGATGCTCGTCGAGCGCGTCGACCGAGATCAGTTCGGTCCTTGCCACGGGCTCACCTCGGGTCATAGCGTTGACAACGTCACGGCGCTCACGGCGTTGACGGCGCTCCCGGCGTCCGCGACCCCATGGCTCCACGACTCTTTTTGCCACCGGCCCCATCGTGGCCAATGATCCTTGCGATGTCCTTGCGGGGAAGGCCGTCGAGTGAGAATCGCGAACCGATCCGGCGGTGAATGTGGCGGAATTCGACATCAGAGTCCTCGGCGAGGTCGCGATCCTGGCGGACGGAACGCCGAGGAAACTCCTCCCCCAGACGGCCAAGGCCCTGGCAATGCTGCTCTCCTCCAGGAACCCCGTCCCCCAGGACACCCTCGCCGCCGCGCTCGGCCAGGGCCCCGACTGGCCGGTGCCGGACGTGGCGCCGCCGCTTTCCCGGCTGAGACAGGCACTCACCGGGGCGAACCTGGACATCCCTCCCGCCAAGTGGTCCCACGCCTACGAACTGGTGGAGAAGGAGCCGGGCGTCCTCGCCGCCGCCCTGGACGCCTCCCGGTTCGAGGCGAAGCTGCGCGAGGGACGGGAGCTGTACGAGTCCGGTGACCTCGCCGCCGCGCTCGCGTGCCTGCGGGCCGCGGCCGGCGAGTGGCGTGGGGCGCCGTTCGCCTCGCTGGCGGCCGGGTGGTCGCTGCCCTGGGTCTGCGAGACCCACCGCGCCCGGCTGGAGGAGCTGCGCACCGAGCTCGTACGCCTGGTCGCCCGCATCGCCCTGCGGCTCGGCCGCCACGAGGACGCGGCGTTCCTCAGCGAGGGCGCGGTGGGCGAGGGGCACGAGGACACCACCGCGATGTGGCTGCTGCGCTTCCTCACCACCCTGGGCGAGGACGGCGGGGCCGCCGCCCGGCGCCTGGCCGAGGCGCGCCGCGCCCACGCCCCCGGCGACGAGGCCGTCCGGCGCGCCGAGGACCTGCTGGCCCTGTACGAGCACGGCTTCGACGTGCGCACGCCCCTCGGCGCCGATTCCGGCCTCGCCGAGCAGGGCGGGCCCCGGGAGGTGGTCGGCCGTGAACGGGAGCTCCGGGAGCTCTCGCGCCTGATCGGGCGGCTGGGCGGCGGGGACTCCGCCGCCCTCGCGCTGTGCGGCGCGGGCGGCATCGGCAAGACCCGCCTGCTGCGTGAGGCGGCGCGCCTGGCCGCCGGGGCGCGCGTGCGCGCGGTCACCGTGATGTGCCGGCAGGAGGACGGCCTGCAGCCGTGGCGCGAGCTGGCCGGCACCCTGTGGAGCCACGTGCGCCGCGACCTGGCCGCGCCCGCCGACCCGATCGGCGCCCAGGAGCGTGGCACCCTCGCCAAGCTCATGTCCGCCGCCGCGCTGGACTCCCCCGCCCGGCCCGGCCATGAGCGCGACCCCCGGGAGCTGACCTTTCTGCTCACCGGCCTGCTGCGCCGCGCGGCCGGGCCTGGCCTGCTGGTGGCCTTCGACAACGCCCACCTGCTCACCGGGTACGCCGAGGAACTGCTCCAGCATGTGCGCAGAGGGCTCGGCGCCGCGCCCGTGGGCTTCCTGCTCGCCACCCGTACACAGGCCGCGCACTGGCAGCCGGTCATGGACACGCTCACGCTCGCCCCGCTCACCGTGGAGGAGGTGGGCCGGTGGCTGGGGCGCGCGTGGGGCCGCGAGCCCACCGCCGACGAGACCAGGCAGGCGGCGCGCGTCACCGACGGCGTCCCGCTGGAGCTGTACAACCTCACCGAGTACGGCGAGCCCCGTCCCGCGCCCGCCCGCGCCGAGCCCGCGGGTACCCCGGCCTTCCGCTGGCTGGCCGCCGCCGCGATCACCGCGGTGGGCCTGGACATCGACGCCGCCCTGGTCACCCGCATGCTCGGCCTGCGCCCGGAGGAGGCGGACCGCGACCAGGCGCTGGCCGCCGCGGGCAACACCGTCCTGGTCCACGACCGGCTGTGCTTCCCGCACGACCGGTCCCGCGAGGCCGTCCTCGACGGCCTCAAACGCGACCCCGCGCTGGCCAGGGACCTGCACCGGCGGGCCTTCGAGGCGCTCACCGAGCGCATGACCGGCGGCGGCTGGGTCGACCCGGCGCTCCCGGTGCGGGTCGCCCGGCACGCCCGCGCCGCCGGGGCCGGCCTGCCGCAGGAGCGCGTCGCCGCCGCGTGCCTGGACGCGGCCCGCGCCGAGCAGCGCGGGTTCGGCGTGGACAGCGCGGTCGGGTGGGCCCAGGCCGGGCTGTTGCTGCGGTGCGACTCGGCGACCCGCGTGGGGCTGCTGATCACCCTCGGCGACGCGCTCAGCGACGTCGGCGAGATGGACGAGGCGGGCCGCCGCTACCAGGCCGCGTACGAGGCCGCCGAGGGGCTGCCCGAGCTGGCCGCCGCCGCGGCGATCCGGCTCGCCCGCCGGTGGTCGGCCCCCGGGCAGGCCGACCAGCAGCTCGTCCACCTGCTGCGCGGCGCGCTGGCCGCCCTCGGCGACGGGCCGGGCGCGCAGGCCGCCGAGCTGCGCCTCCAGTTACGCGCCCATCTGGCCAAGAAGCGGACGATGGCCGTCAGCCCCAGCGCCGGCGCCGTCCCCGCCGGGCCGCCGCCGGAGGTCGAGCTCGCCCGCGCCACCCTGCGCGAGCTGCCCGAGGACGGCGACCCGCTGGTGCGCTGCGAGGTGCTGAACGAGTGCCGCTGGGCCCTGTTCGACCACGCCTACCCCAGCGAGCTGATCGGCATCTCCGCCCGCCTGCGCGAGGCGGGCATCGGCGCGGGGTCGGCGTACTTCCAGAGTGAGGGCATGGTGGCGCTGGCCGTCGACCAGCTCAGGCTCGGCCTGCTGCCCGACGCGCTCGGCACCGTGGACGACCACCGCAGGCACGTCGCCCGCAACCCCCGCGCGCTCGGCCCCTGGCTCCAGGCGACCCTCGACACCGTGATGGACCTGTGGGGCGGCGACTTCACGCGGGCGCGGGAGCGCCTGATGGGCGAGTCGCTCGGCATCGTGCAGGAACTGGCCAAGGGCCAGGCCATGCCCGCCGAGACGCTGCAGCAGACCTGGATGGGCCAGTACTTCTGGCTGCTGCGCGAGCGGGGCGCGATGTCCGAGCTGTTCGACGGGGGCCTGGCCACCCAGATCGAGCAGCACGGCTACTTCCCGGTCTGGCGGGCCGCGCACGTGCTCGCCCTGTGCGAGACCGAGCGGTACGACGAGGCCGCCGACCGGCTGGCCGCCGTCGTCCGCGACACCGCGGGCCTGTCCGCGCTGCCGCCGCACGGCTGGACGGTGCCCACGCTGGCGGTGCTGGCCGATGCGTGCGCGATGATCGCCGAGGCGGGCGCGGAGGGGGCCGAGACCGACGGCCACGTACGCCTGCTGCGCGAGCGCTTGGCCGCCTACCCCGGGGAGATCGTGCTCGCCGGGTGGCCGACGGTGCTGATCGGGCCGACGGCGCGGTTCCGCGGCGTCCTGGCGACCACGGCGGGCGACGCCGAGGACGCGCTGCGCTGCTTCGACGAGGCCAAGCGCCTGGTGTCGGGCGCGCCGCCTCACATGGCCCGCATCCAGCTCGACCGCGCCAAGGCCCTGCGCCTCCTGGACCCCTCCGACCCGGCCGGCGAGGCCACCCGCCTCCTCCACCGCTCCCTACGCCAGTCCACCCGCCTAGGCATGACCCGCCTGACGAAAGAGGCCCGCGCCCTCCTGACCACCTGACCACAGCCCCGGCCCCGACGCCATCTGGGCCGGTTGCGGACCGTAATGGGGCGCATGGCCATGCCGCCGCCGAGCCGCTATGCCGACATCGCCGGCCGCGTTCCCGGGGCGCGCGGGCGGCCGGGGTGCGGGGGCGGCCGGGGTGCGGGGGCGGCCGGGGTGCGGGGGCGCGGGTGCCTGGGGTGCGGGGGCGCGGGTGCCTGGGGTGCGCGATAGCGCGATAAGCGGAAACAGGGGTTCCGCACGGGTGACAAGGTGCGGACGGTGCGTGGGGGGATCCGCCGGGCGCGGGTGCCGGGCCTATGCCGGGCACGGGGTGCGCGGGTGCCGGTCGTGTGCCGGGCACGTGGGGCGGGGGCGATCCGTTCGGGCCCGCGTCGCCGCTGAGCGGCGGTGGCACAGGCCGGCGACTTCTCCCGCGAGGACCTCGTCTCGCGCGGAGCGGCCTGTGCTCGGGCCTCTTGCGTTCCGGCCCGGGGCCGGAGCGTCCTCGGAAGCGCTCCGATCCAAGCGCGTCCGGGGAAGGCGTGTCTGTCAGGCGGGCATCGAGGTGCCGAGCTGCAACGTGGAAGGCAGTTCGGCCCTGCTGGTGATGTCGAGCTTGCGGTAGGTCCTGGTCAGGTGCTGTTCGACGGTGCTGACCGTGACGTACAGCTTGTCGGCGATCTCCCGGTTGGTGTACCCGGCGGCGGCCAGCACCGCGACCCGGCGTTCGGCGTCGCTCAGGATCGCCGTCACGTCCGTGGTCTCGGTGACGGTCCCCGTCGCGGCGGTGGCACCGTTGCCGTCGCCCTCCCTGGCCAAGGACCTGTGCAGCGGGTCGGCGTGGCATTCCTTGGCGACGGCGCGGGCCCGGCCTCCGATCATGCCGGCCCGCCGGTATTCGCCCAGCGCGTGGAAGGCCTCCGTGAGGTCGGCCAGGACGCGCGCCAGCTCGTACCGGTCTCCCCCCGCCTGCAGGAGGTCGCCGGCCTGGCGCAGCAGCATGGGGCGGTGGCGTGGCTCGCTGGTGGCGGCCAGCAGGCGCATGGCGATGCCGTGCACCCGTGGCGCGCCGTTGCCGCACCGCCTGATCTGCTCCTCGGCCAGACGCCTTGCCTGGTCGGGACGTCCGAGGCGCAGGCACGCCTCGGCGACCTCGGCCCGCCAGGGGATGAGCCAGGGCACGTCCAGGTCCCACTTGCCCATCAGCTCGCCGCACCGCTGGAAGTCCCGCAGCGCGAGCTGGGGGTGGTCGGTGGCGAGGCTGTAGCGGCCGCGGGCGTGCAGGTAGTGCAGGCCCCAGCGGGTCTGGAACATCGCCTCGGGCACGGGCTGGTCGAGCAGTTCGTTGACGGCGTCGTAGTTCCCCATCGCCGTGTAGGCGATGATGAGGCTCGACAGCGGCCCGCCGAGCGCCACGCCCCACCCGCTCAGCGGGATGGTGTCCAGGGCGAGGCGGCCGTGGAACTGCGCGCCCAGCATGTCGCCCTGACGCAGGGCGATCTCGGCCCGGATCGCCGACAGCCGCGCCTGCCTGCTCGGCGCCCACCGTGAGGAGGCCTCGTCGATGAACAGGTCGCACCAGGGCGCCGCCTTGTCGGGCCGCCCCCCGTAGGTGAGCGCGAGCAGGGCGCTCTCCACTGTGTCCATCGACATCTCGTCGAGGCGTGAGCTGCGCAGGATGCGCTCCACGCCTGAGACGATCTCCTCGCGCGGCCCGCGGGTGAGGACGGCGGCGAGCGTGACCGCCGACTCCAGGCGCCGGTAGGCCGCCACCGTCAGGATCGCCGCGCGCGACTGCTCGCTGCTCACCTGGGGCAGGTGGGAGAGGAACGGGGCGTAGGAGCAGCGCAGCCACGGACGGGTGACCACCAACTCGGTGATCGTGTCCGCGTCCAGCTTCTCCCCCGACTCGCTGAGGTGCTTGAGGACGTCCTCGGCGTCCTCAAGCCTGCCGTGCCACAGCAGCGCCTTGGCCAGCACGACGGCGTCGCTTCCCCGCAGGTGCCCGCGGTGCAACGCTTCGGTCAGCTCGGCGAAGTGCCCGGTCGGCGTGCTGGGGTTGATGCGCCACTCGGCCCGCATGAGCGTCGTGGTGATCCTGACCCGCCGCTGGTCGTCGGTGCAGGTCCGACTGGCCATGCGCAGGTACTCGACGGCGGATTCGACCCGTCCGTCGCGCAGGGCGTGCCGGGCCGCGTCCTCCAGGACCTCGACGGTCCAGGGCTCGCCGGACCCTCCGGCGCTGAGCAGGTGGTCGGCGACCTCCGTGGTGGTGCCGCCGCCGTCGTAGGCGAGCCTGGCCGCGCGCCGGTGCAGCTCGGCCCGTTCCTCGACGTCCAGTTCCGTGAGGACGGCGGCGCGCGCCGCCTCGTGGCGGAACCGGCCGCCGGTGAGCAGCCCGGCGGCGTCCAGGGCGTTGAGCTCGCGGGTGACGTACTCCTGGCCCACGTTCAGCAGCCTGGCCAGGAACTCGGGCCGTCCGAGCACCGCGAGACCCCACGCGACCCGCGTCATCTTGGGGTCGGCCCGGTGCAGGCAGGACAGGACGGCCTGCCCGTACCCCTCGCCGGCGACCAGTTCGTCCGGTGGATCGCCTCCGGACGAGCGCATCGCGGCCTCGTAGTCCTCCACGAGCCCGGCGGCCAGCAGCGGGTTGCCCCCGCTGACGGCGTACCACTCGCCGGCGAACCTCTCGGCCGCGCCGGCGCCGAGTTGCTCGGCTACCAGGCTCATCACGCCCGCCGGTGACAGCGGGGCGAGCTGAATCCGGCGGCAGTGCGGCTGGCGCAGCAGCTCGGTGGGGAACGATGTCTCCGCGTACCGCCCGTGGGTGGAGTGGCTGAACACCACGATGATCGAGGCGAACCGCACCCGCCGGGACAGGTAGGCCAGGCACAGCAGCGAGGCCCGGTCGGCGTGGTGGACGTCGTCCACGACGATCATCAGGGGGTAACGCTCGGACAGTTCCAGCAGGACGGTGCACAGGGCATGGACGATCTGCGCGTCGACCTGCTTGGGCGGCTCGCCGTCCGGTTCGGACGAGGTGATGGCGCGGGCGCCCTCCTGCAGCAGCGCCATCGCCCGTTCACGCTCGGCCGGGACCAGCGGCGCGTCGTGGATGAGCTGCCCGAGCACGCCTAACTGCATGTCCCGCTCGGCCAGCGAGCCCGTCGCGGTGACGGGCAGCGCGCCGAGTTCGGCCGCGTGCTCGGCGAATGAGTGAAGTAACTCACTCTTGCCGGTCGCCACGGTGCCGCTCACCAGGGCCACCCGGCCTTTCCCGTTGATAGCGCTGGCGAGTAGTCCCTCCAAGGAGGCCAACGCCTCCTGTCGTTCGATCAGGCTCATGACGAGCCTCCCTCTTTCCCGACGAAAATCACATCCCCGCCGTAAATCGGAAGCCCAGAGAGCGGCCTCCCCCGATACGCGGGTTCAGTGCGTCGCATCCCCGTCCGCCTATTTCGTGCCTGGCCGGGAGCTCCCGGCCGCACGTCGTGGCGTCTTCCGATTGTCCATACATGTCCGATTTCGGCGTTAATGCCCACGTTAAGTTCGGGCACCTTCCGGGCTTTATCGCGTGGCTATCACCGCGCGAACGGCCACTGCGGGATGTGAGGGTCGCGGCGCGGGAATGCCGAGCGGCTCGGCATCCTCCGCCGCGGGTGATGGTCGGGCGGGCGCGGCCATGGTGGCCGCCAGGCGCGCGCGGGTGACCGCGGACCGGACGGCCGGCAGCGCGGCCGTCTCCACGTCCGGGTCGATCCCGGCGCCCCACAGCGTTCCCTCGGGGAGCAGGCACTCCGCGTACACCGCCACCCCGCCGGCCCTGCCGGCACCGGGCGCCGCCCCCGCCGTGCGATGCACCGCGCGCACCTCCACGCCCCACCCGGCCAGGGCCCCCCGCACCCACCGGACGGAGTCGGTGCGCGCGCCGCCGACGTCGAACGGCTCGCCGTCGATGTGGAGCTCGACGGTGACGGACCGGCCGGCGAAGACCAGCGGCAGGGGCAGGGCGGCGTACTCCAGGTACTCGCGGTAGCGGGCCGCGGGCGGCCTGGCCGGTCCCCCGGCACCGGCGGCCGCGCCCGTGGTGTCTCCTGTGGTCACTGTGGGGGTTCCCTCCTCCGCCTGGGGCCTGTCCCCCGGGAAGTCGGGCAAGGACAGGGCGTGGCTCGCGTGGCTCACGTGATCCGGAAATGGGTCGAGTACGAGTACGGGGACAACATCACCTGGATCAGATAGGCGTCGGTCTCGTCCCGCATGCGAAAAGTGACGATTATCTCGGGATAGGCAGCCGTAAGCCCTAACCCGACAAAGTAGTAGTCACTATCGAAAACAATGCGATAAAGCCCACGTTCCAGCTTCTTGTCACGCCACTCGCTGATGCAGCCCTCGCTGTCGGTCTCCGCGTCCGCGAGGTCCTGCCATCGCCCGAGACAGTCCTGCTCCAGGCGCGCCCGCACGCCCGCGGCCGACCGGCCGTAGACGCCGTCCAGCGCCTGCGCCGTAACGCTCATCCCGAGAACCCCATCTGCCGGGTCCGCCATGACGGACAGCTCGACCACCACTGCGATCGCGCGCCGGTCGCCATGGCGCCCCCACTGGCGCGACACGCGCGTGAGCTGCCGGACGGCGTGCGCACATCCGGATTCACCGTCCTTGACCCGACGCGCATGGATCCGGAGCCGAAGATGCCACGGGCACCCCGAGAGTTCCGGCCTTGGGGGTAAGCCTGGCAAATCTCGCTATCGATTCACTTTCGTCCGGCTATTCGGTCCCGGCATTCACCGCCGCCCACTGGGCCCCACGCCTGCGTGCGCCGCTTTCGAGCGACGAAAGGCCCCTGCGGCCCCCGTGCGGGCCACCAATGGCGACCAGTGACCAAAAACCCCCGAATAGCGCCCTGAGCTGGACAAATGCCAGGCGAGAAGAGAACCGATAATGACCGAATGGCGCTGGTTTCTACGTTGTCGGTGTTCGGAACCGACCCGCTGCGGCTCGCCGCAGCACCGCGACACGAGAAGAGGTCAGCAGAGTTGAGTGCTCACACCCGTTCCGCCTTCCGCGTCGCCGTGACCGCGGCCGCCCGGACCACCGGCGCCGACCGCACCGCGCCGGCCGGATCCGCCCGTTCCATCGGGATCGCCGGGACCGCCGCGGGAGCCGCGGCCGTCAAGGGCAGCGGCAACACTCCGTGGGGTTGAGCCTCCGCACGCGCGCCTCACCCGCCTCCGGACGCACCGGAGAGCACTCCCCCGCTCCGCGCCCCGCCGAACCCGGACCCAAAAGGGGAAGAAACACATATAACCGGACATTTCGCCGCATGGGGATGTCCGACATCCGGCTTTTGGTTGCATGCGCAAACACGCATACGAGCTCGGAAAGTCTTCGCAGATTCTCTATAGATCTGAACCACGTATAGTAGTACGATCCAGACATAAGTGACATCGCTATACGTGACGATCCAGCGCCTGGCAGTATCAATGCGCCGGAGTTGCCACGAACCGGCCAATGGTCGATGTTTACTACGGGGCGGATCTCCTGGAATCAGACACCTGTTACCTCTCGCATCGGAGGGTGAGCAAAGTTCCGGATGGGCCGCGGGCTTTCTTGCGAGGAGATGCAGGGTGGAATTCGGGATTCTAGGGGCTCTCGAAGCGTCCGTGGCCGGCCGGAGGCTCGATCTCGGCGGGATCAGGCAGCAGATCGTGCTCGGCGTCCTCCTGCTCGACGCCAACCGGGTCGTCACCATCGGCCGCCTCATGGAGGCCATCTACGGCGACGAGCCCCCGACGACCGCCCGGGCCCAGGTCCAGATCTGCATCAGCTCGCTGCGGCGCCTGTTCGCCGCCAGCGGCAGCCCCGACATCATCTCCACGCAGTCCCTCGGCTACGCCATCCGGGTCGCCGCCGACGAGATCGACGCCCAGCGCTTCGAGAGCCTCGTCCAGCGGGCCCGGCGCGCCCGTGAGAGCCGCAACGTCAACGAGGCGATCCGGCACTACCGCGAGGCGCTGTCGCTGTGGCGGGGGCCGGCCCTGGACGGCATCGACAGCAGGCTGGTGCAGTCGGCGGCCAGCAGGCTCGCCGAGGACCGCATCACCGCCAACGAGGACTGCATCCAGCTGGAGCTCGACCTCGGGCGCCACCACGAGCTGGTCGGCGAGCTGACCGAGCTGACCGAGGAGTACCCGCTGCGCGAGCGTCTGCGCGGCCAGCTCATGACCGCGCTGTACCGCTCGGGCCGCCAGGCCGAGGCCCTCCAGGTGTACCGCAACGCCCGGCGCACCATGATCGAGGAGCTGGGCATCGAGCCCAACGAGCGGCTCCAGCGGCTGGAGCACGCGATCCTCACCTCCGACGAGAGCCTGGCCCCTCCCGCCCAGCCGGAGCGGGTGGAGGTGCAACCGGCGCCGACCGTCCCGAACGTCCCGGGCATGCTGCCCACCGACATCGCGGACTTCACCGGGCGCACCAAGCAGATCGAGGACATCCGGCAGCGGCTGATGCTCGCCTCGGAGGACCGCTCGCGCTTCGCCGTCCCCATCATCGTGATCGTGGGCAAGCCCGGCGTCGGCAAGACCACCGTCGCCGTCCACGCCTCCCACAGCGTCGGCGACCGCTTCCCCCACGGCCAGCTCTTCGCCGACCTGCACGGCGCCGCGCCGCGGCCCACCAGCCCCATGCAGGTCCTCGAACGCTTCCTGCGCGTCCTCGGCGTGTCGGGCACGGCGATCCCCGACGGCCTGGAGGAGCGGGCCGAGATGTACCGCGCGCTGCTCGCCGACCGCCGCATGCTCATCGTCCTCGACGACGCCGGCAGCGAGAGCCAGGTGCTGCCCCTGCTCCCCGGCAACCCGGCCTCGGCCGTCATCATCACCAGCCGCAGCCGCCTGGCCGGGCTGGCCGGGGCCGTCCACGTCGACGTGGAGATCTTCGAGTCCGACCAGTCGGTCAACCTGCTGTCGCGCATCGCGGGCATCGAGCGCGTGCAGTCCGAGATCGAGGCCGCCGAGGCCCTGGCCGAGCTGTGCGGGCACCTGCCGCTCGCGCTGCGCATCGCCGGCGCGCGCCTGTCGGCCCGGCCGCACTGGAGCATCGAGCAGCTCGTCAGCCGCCTGGAGGACGAGACGCGGCGGCTGGACGAACTGAAGCACGGCGAGATGGGCATCCGGGCCAGCATCTCGCTGACCTACGACAGCATCACCGAGGACGCGCGCCGCCTGTTCCGCCGCCTGACCATCCTCGACTCCCCCGTCTTCTCGGCGTGGGTCAGCGCCGCGCTGCTGGACCGGCCGCTGGCCGAGGCGCAGGACCTGCTGGACGACCTGGCCGACGCCCAGCTCATCGAGACGACCGGCGTCGGGTACGGCGTCCACAGCCAGTACCGCTTCCACGACCTGCTGCGCGTGTTCGCCCGGGAGCGCCTGGCCGCCGAGGAGACCCCGGCCGAGCGCGGCTCCGCCCTCGCCCGCGTGCTCGGCGGCCTGCTCTACCTGGCCGAGGCCGCGCACCGCAGGGAGTACGGCGGGGACTACGTCCAGATCCACAGCGGCGCCCTGCGCTGGCCGCTGCCGGAGAAGCTCGTCGGCCAGCTCGTCGCGGCGCCCCTGCAGTGGTACGAGCGCGAGCGGTCGATGCTCGTCTCCGGCATACGCCAGGCCGCGCAGGCGGGCTTCGTCGAGCTGTGCTGGGACCTGGCGATCAGCTCGGTGACGCTCTTCGAGTCGCGGGTCTACCTCGACGACTGGCGGGAGACCCACCAGATCGCGCTGACGGCCGCCCGGCAGGCCATGGACAAACGCGGGCAGGCGGCGATGCACTACTCGCGCGGCTCGCTCTACATCACCGAACAGCGCTTCGGCGACGCCCGCTGCGACTTCGAGGCGGCCGTCCAGTTGTTCGAGGAGGTCGGGGACAGGCAGGGAACGGCCCTGGTCATCAGGAACATCGGGTTCCTGGATCGGCTGAGCGGGCGGTTCTCCGACGCAGAGGCACATTACAAACGGGCCCTGGAGATCTTCCGGAGCACCGAGGACCAGGTCGCGTCGGCGTACGTCCTGCACAACCTGGCCCAGCTCCGCCTGGAGTTCGACGACCTGCCGGGGGCCCAGCGGCTGCTGACCGAGGCGCTGGAACTGAGCCGCACGAGCGGCAGCAGGCGGGTGGAGGCGCAGGTCCTCCACCGCATCGGCCATACCTACCTCCAGTCCGACCAGCCCGCGCTGGCGGCGGAGGTCTTCAACGAGGCGCTGACCGTCGTGCGCAACATCGGTGACCCCACCGGCGAGGCGTACACCCTGCACGGCCTCGGCATCGCCCGGCTCCGGCGAGGGGAGCTGGCCGACGCCGCGAGCGCGCTGCACCGGTCGCTGATGCTGGCGAGCACGTCCAGCGAGCAACTCGTGGAGGCCCGGGTGCAGCTCGGGCTGGGCGAGCTCGCCATCGCGCAGGTGGACGCCACGCAGGCCGTCGTCCACTTCGAGCAGGCGCTGTCGTTGTTCCGCGCCATGCACATGCCGCTGCTGGAGGCCCGCACGCTGATCTCCCTCAGCGGGGCGCAGCACGACGCCGGGGACGGCGAGGCGGCGCAGGACTCGCTGGCGCGGGCGCTGGCGCTGACCGACAAGATGGACGCCCCGCTCGCCCAGCAGATGCGCGCGCAGCTCAACCAGATGATCGACGAAAAGAAGCACAACGGCTGACGGACGCGCGCCCGCCGGGCCACGGTCCGGGCCCGCGGCAGGGCCGGAACCCTCACAAGCCGCTTGCAGAACGCGACGTCTCCCGGCAACACTGCTTACATGAGCCGCAAATAAACGACGTCGTTCCGGCTGTCCGTGTGAACGGGGGCTTTCACGCGGGGAGGACGGGCCGCCCCGGCCGTGCGGCCGCCCCCGCGTGGAGCGTTACACGGCGGCGGCCCGTCCTGCCGTCCGTACCCTGCCCGGTCTCGTCACACGGCCGCGGCCAGCGCCCGGGCCCTGACCGGCGCGGTCGAGCCCCGGACCACCAGCTCGGGCTCGAACAGCAGCTCCTGCGCGGTGACGGACGCGCCCTCGATCTGCCCCACCAGCAGCGTGACCGCGGCCCGGCCGACCGCCTCGATCGGCTGCCGCACGGTCGTCAGCGGAGGGTTCGTGCAGTTCATGAACGCCGAGTCGTCGTAGCCGACCACGGACACGTCCCCGGGCACGGAAAGGCCCAGGCGGCGCACCGCGCGGATCGCTCCAAGAGCCTGGGGGTCGCTCGCGCAGATGATGCCGGTGAACCCCTGCCGGACGAGCCGGGCCGCCGCGGCCTGGCCACCCTCGACCGAGAACAGCCCCCGCTCCACCGTCTCGGGCCCCACGTCCACGCCGGCCCGCCGCGCGGCCTCGGTGAACGCCATCAGCTTGCGCAGCGAGGGGACGTGGTCGCGCGGGCCGAGCACCAGGCCGATGCGCTCGTGGCCGAGCGACAGCAGGTGGCCGAACGCCTGCTCGACCGCCACCGCGTCGTCGGTGGCCACGCAGGGGAAGCCGAGGGCCTCGCTGGCGGCGTTGACCAGGACGACCGGCAGGCGCAGCTCCAGCAGCCGCCGATAGTGGTCGTGGGGGGCGTCGGCCTCGGCGTAGTGGCCGCCGGCGAAGACCACGCCCGAGACCTGCTGGTCCAGCAGCATCTCGACGTAGTCGGCCTCGGACAGCCCGCCGGCCGTGCGCGTGCACAGCACGGGCGTGAAGCCCCGCTGCGCCAGCGCGCCCCCGACGACCTCCGCCAGGGCGGGGAAGATCGGGTTGCCCAGTTCGGGCAGCACGAGCCCGACCAGGCGCGCCCGCTCCCCCCGCAACTGGGACGGCCGTTCGTAGCCCAGCACGTCCAGCGCGGTCAGCACCGCGGCGCGCGTGGACTCCGACACCCCGGGCTTGCTGTTGAGCACCCGGCTGACCGTGGCCTCGCTGACCCCGACCTTCTTAGCAACTTCCGCAAGTCGTCGTGTCATGGCGCAAGGATACTGTAAAAAATAACGCAAGCCGGTGACAGCATCATGAGTTGGCATGCGGGTCATCCGACGGCCACGTGAAGGCCTCCCGGCAAGGCCGAACGGCCCCGCCGAGACGTCACCACAGCTCGGACCCATACCGCCCGCCCAAGCGGGCCGGGCTCCCGATTCCCCTGGTCCGGCGGTGAATCCGCGCTGGAACCGGCCTTCCACAGAGGTGCGTTAACATTCCGGCAATATTGCGCAATGCCGTCGACTTATTGCATCGACGATGCTAACCACCCCGCCCGGCGCGACGCCGAGAAGCCGTCGCCGCCACGCCGGTCGGACCTCACGCCGGCAGTCCGTACGGTTTGGGAGCGTGAACCTCCTTGCCGTCCACCCAGGTCGCCGTGACGTGAATCCGGCCGATGTCCTCGACCGCGACCGCTGTGGGGTCGTCGGAAAGTACGACGAAGTCGGCCGCCTTACCGACCTCGAGAGAGCCGATGATGTCGTCCAAACCGATCGAGTGGGCGGCCCACGTGGTGTACATCCTGAGCGCCTCGTGGGCCGTGACCGCCTCCCGCTCGTCCAGCAGCTCCCCGCCGCTCGCCCGGCGCTCCACCGCCGCCTGCATGGCCGGGAACGGGTTGTGCTGGTCGGCCGTGATTCCGATCGCATCGGAGTTGCCGGGCACGGGCAGGCTGGAGTCGATCAAGGTGCGGAACGGCATCACCGTGCCGATGCGCTCGGCGCCCAGGTGCGCCAGGTAACCGGTGGCCGTGGTGAGCAGGAACGCCGGCTGGGGGACCGGGACGATGGCCGCCTCGGCCATCCTCTTGATCCGCTCGGCGGTCATGAACATGTTGCCCGCGTGCTCGATGCGATGGCGGATCACTCCCCGCCGATGGGCCGGCAGTGCCTCGACGGCGGCGATCGCCTGGTCCAGGGCACGATCGCCGATGGCATGCATGGCGATCTGCAGGCCGTTCTCGTCCGCGAGCGCGACCAGACGACACACTTCTTCGTCCGTGTAGGCGAGCTCGCCACGGTAGCCCGGCCGTTCGGGGTAGTCCTCGTGCAGTGCCGCGGCGCCCGCGGTGAGGCCGCCATCAAGGAAGATCTTGATGCCTCCCAGCGACAGCCGCTCGCGGTCGATTCCGGAGAAGCGCTCCTTGAGCGTCCCCGAGCGCACGTCCGCGTCGCTCAGCACGGTGGGGAGCTTGGGGTAGGCGACGGCACGCAGACGCAGCTCCGTGCTCTCGGCGTTCTCGATCAGCGCGTCCAGGGCGTGGGTGTGCAACTGGATGTCACCCACGGCGGTGACGCCCACGGCCGAGTACCGCTCTTCGGTTTTGCGCATGGCGGCGGCGAGCACGCCGACCGGCGCCTGAGGGCCGTTGAGCGGCGCGAACATGTCGTAGGTGCGCCCCGTGGCCACCCCGGTCTCGGGGTCACGCTCGATTCGGCCGCCGGGAGCGTCGGGGGTGTCGTCGTCGACGCCGAGCATGTCCAGCGCGAGGGAGTTGAAGACGTTGATGTGGTAGCTCGCGCGGTAGATCACCGGGTGCCGGGTGCTCACGCGGTCGAGGTCGTGGCGGTCGGGGTAGACACCCTCGGCCAGCTTCAGGTGCTGGTAGTGCTCGCCCTGGCCGAGGATCCACTCCCCCTCGGGAACGTCGCGCGCCGCCTCGGCCAGTACGGCGACGATCTCCCGCACCGACCCGACCCGCGTCGACCGTACGTCGACGGCCACCTCCCACGCGTAGGCGAGCATCTCCAGATGGGAGTGCGCGTCGATCAGGCCGGGCACCACGGCCGCCCCGCCGACGTCGATGACCCGGGTTCGCTCGCCGGCCGTGGCGAGGACCTCCTGGTCCGTGCCGACCGCGATGATGCGTCCGCCACTGAAGGCGAACGCGCCGGCGACCGTGCTGTCGCCGTCCATCGTGATCACGCGTGCGTTCACCACGCAGATGTCGGTTTCTCCGGTCACGCTGAGTCCCTCCTCAAGGGTGCGCTGCGTTGCGCTGGGGTCATGCCGGGTCGGTCGGTTCCCGGCCGCGGCCACGCCGGTGGGCGGATCCCGCGGGCGCGTCACTTGGCGAGCTGGATCGTCTTCAGCTCCAGAAACTCCTCCACGCCCGC
The DNA here is from genome assembly GCF_040653595.1 of Sphaerisporangium sp. NPDC051011. Classification (NCBI taxonomy): domain Bacteria; kingdom Bacillati; phylum Actinomycetota; class Actinomycetes; order Streptosporangiales; family Streptosporangiaceae; genus Sphaerisporangium; species Sphaerisporangium sp. NPDC051011. The sequence goes on from NZ_JBFAGG010000015.1 coordinate 239,627, forward strand.
ACGCCCGCGCTCACGGCCGAGGCCACTTGCCTTCATGCCGCCGAAGGGAAGCTGCGGCTCGCTCGTCAAGGCGCCGTTCACCGCGACCGAGCCGGCCCTCAGTGCTCGCGCGATGCGGAGCCCGCGGTCGGCGTCACCTGTGAAGACGTACGCGGCGAGGCCGTACTCGGTGTCATTGGCCAGCGAGATGGCCTCGGCCTCATCCCGGCAGGTCACCACCGCCAGCACCGGCCCGAAGATCTCCTCGGAGAACACCGCCGGCTCCTGCCCCCCCTGCGCGGTCAGGACGGCCGGCCGCACGAAGGCGCTCACCGCGTTCTCCTTCAGGCGACCGCCTCCGGTGGTCAGTTCCGCGCCCTGCGCCACGGCCCGGTCGATCTGTGTCTCGATGCGCTCCACGGCGGCCAGGTCGATGAGCGGGCCGAGGTTCGTGTCGTCGCGCCGTGGGTCGCCCACGTTGAGCGCGCGCACCGCCATGCCCAGCTCGGCGAGCAACGCCTCGGCGACGCTCTCCACCACGTAAACACGGTTGGCGGCCACGCAGGCCTGCCCCGCGTTGAGGTAGCGGGCCTGGACGAGCCGGCTCGCGGTGGCGGCGATGTCAGCGTCGTCGAGGACCACCACGGGCGAGTTGCCGCCCAGTTCGAGGAGCACTCGCTTGATCGACGCCGCGGCCTCGCGCATGAGCAGCTCGCCGATCGCCCGGGAGCCGGTGAAGCTGATGCAGTCGACGCGGGCGTCGTGCAGGAAGACCTGTCCCGCCGAGGCCGGATCACTGGTCGGAACGACGTTGAGCACGCCGTCGGGCAGGCCGGCGGCGTGCAGGGCACGCGCGATGAAGAGTGCCGTCAGCGGGGTCTGCTCGGCCGGCTTGAGCACGACCGTGCATCCCGCGGCGAGGGCCGCACCCACCTTGCAGGCCACCATGAAGGCGGGGAAGTTCCAGGGGGTGATCGCCGCGACGACGCCGACGGGCTCCGCGACGACGATCGCGTCCCGGGTGGGGGTTATCTCGGGCCAGGCTTCCCCCGGAAGGCGCAGCGTCTCGTGGCTGAACCATTCGAAGAAGCGGACCGTGTTGTGCGCCTCGCCCAGCGCTTCCCTGACAGGCTTGCCGGTCTCGGCCGAGATCAGCTCGGCCATCGCCGACACGTCACGGCGGAGTGCGTCGGCACCGTCCCTGAGGACCTCGTACCGCTGCCACGCCGGGGTGTGGCTCCAGCTCTCCCGGGCGGCGTGCGCGGCGCTCACGGCGGCGGCGACATCGTCGCCCGTCGCGTCGGCGACGTGGGCGAGTACCTCGCCGGTGGCCGGATCGTGAACCGGAAAGCGCCGATCACCCGAGGCCGGGCGCGTCCGGCCTCCGATGAACAACTCCTGCGCGGCGTTCTCGCCCGCACCCGCCTCGACGGCGCCGTTCGCCTTGGTTCCCATGTGTTTCTCAGTCTTTCCTCAGTCGCTCGAGCATGTCGGGGTGGTCGTCTCGCCGCTCGGACGCCGGTGTGGCTCGGTCCCCTTGGTCCGGCCCCGTTCGGTCCGGCCCGTTCGGTCCGGCTCCGTACGGCCGAAGGCGTGCAGGAAGACCGCGAAGGCGGTCGCGCGTTCGTGGACGAATCGCCGGCTCGGCTTGTCGACGCCGTGCCCGCCGTCGTTGTCGATGCTCAACAGGATCGGGCGACCCGGCGCGGGCACCCCCGCGTCACGCAGCGCGTCGACGAACGCCATCGAGTGCACCGGGTGTACGCGTGTGTCGTGCAGTCCGGTCGTGACGAGTACGGCGGGGAACCGTGTGTCCGGCGGCACGTTGTGCAGCGGTGAGTACGCCCTGATCCACTCGCGATCCGCGGGGTCGTCGGGATCGCCGAAGTCGGACATCCACAGCCGGGCGATCGAGAAGTACTGGTAGTGGAGCATGTCGGTCATCGGCACGGCCGCGTGGACCGCCGCGAACAGGCCGGGCCGTTGCACGATGGCCGCCGACGCCAGCAGGCCGCCGTTCGAGCTTCCCCAGAGCGCCAGCGTGGCGGGGTCGCAGAGGCCCGAGGAGACCAGCGAGCCGGCGACGTCGTAGAGATCGTCGAAGACGCGCTGCCGGTTGGACCGCGTCCCCTCGCGGTGCCACGCGTCCCCGCGCTCCCGGCCGCCTCGGACACCGGCGACGACGTACCGGTGACCCAGGTCCGCCCAGGCCCGCCCGACCTCGGAGAAGGCGGCGGTGCTCGACAGGCCGAAGCCTCCGTACGCGTGGAGCAGGGTCGGAATCCGGGCGTCCGGCGGCACGTCCTCGGGTTCGACGACGATCATCGGGATGTCACGCCCGTCGCTTGCCGTCGCGGAGCGACGGCGTATGGCGATCGGCCGGTCGTCCGGAGGGTCGTCCCACGCGGCGATGTCGTACACCGTGTCGTGCGCGGCGTTCCATCCGGCCAGCCGCGCGCTCTGCGCCGGAGTCGACCAGGAGAAGGCGGCCGTGTGGCGGTCGAGGTGCCGCACCACCCGGTTCCGCATCATGGACTGTCCGGGCGTCGGGAACAGGATCGAGACCTGGCCCAGCGCCGGCATCGGGGCGAACCGGATCCGCCCCTGCCCTTCCCGCAGGTCCACGAAGCCGACCTCGGAGCTCATGTCGCGCTCGCCGACCAGGAACAGCGAGCCGTCGCTGACCGAGACGTCGTCGATGACGAGATCGCTTTCGGGGACGATCACCTCCCACCGGCCCGGCTCCGGCCGTGCGGGGTCGACCCTGACCACCTGCCCGTACGGCGCCCCGACGCTGGTGGCCCCGGCGATGGCCCCTGACTCGGTGAAGTGCAGGCGGGTCTTGCCGCCGCGGTCCGTCACCAGGGCGGTCCTGTCACCCGTGGTCAGGTCGATCAGGTGGACGTCGGTGTCCAGCCATCCGATCGACACGTGAACCAGCAGCCGGTCGCCGTCCGGGGAGAGTTCCACGTCGGGCCAGTCCAGGCAGGTCTCGCTCGATGTCCAGTACGGCGTGTCCTCGCTCTGCGGCGTCCCGAGGCGGTGCAGCCTGATCTCCCGGCCGTACTCCCGGTTCTCGGGATAGTGGCTGTAGAAGAAGCCGCTGCCGTCGGGAAGCCAGGCAAGGCTGGCGTGCCGGACGCCATGGAGCCGGTCGGGAAGCACCTCGTTCGTGCGCAGGTCGAGGATCGACCCGGCCGATTGTTCCGAGCCGCTGTGCGACATCCCGAAAGCCAGGAGTCCGCCGTCCAGGCTCGGGTAGAACCAGTCGACCGCGGCCGGGCCCCGGCCCTCGGCGTACGTCGCCGGGTCGAGAACGACGCGGGTCGCGGACGGCTCGACGCGCCCTCGGTGACTTCCGGGCGGCGGTTTCGCCGGCGGTTCGCGGCGCACCACGACGCGGTGGTCCGCGCCGGGCAGGCGGTCGCTGGTGAAGATCCATCGTCCGCGGACCGACGGCGCGCCCACCATGCCCCGTCCCACGGCGGAGGCGAGGGCACCTGCGGCCAGGGCGTGGAGGGGCTGGATGTCCGGGCGGCCGAGATATCCGCTCAGCTCGGCTTCCCGCGCGGCGAGCCACCGGCGAGTCTCAGGGGCGTCCAGGTCGTCGAACCGGACCACCTGCGACGCCGCGGCGCGGACGGCGCCGGCGGGCTCCCCGATCCCGGTGTCCCGCGACGTCATCGGCCCCCCAGCCGACACCGCTCCTCGCTCCACGGGAGCGGGGAGAGCTGAACGGCAGGACCCTCCGGCTGTACCACGAAGGTGTCGGAGAAGCCGACTCCGAAACCACCGGCCGGGTCGTACAGGCCGGGCCCGACCGAGAAGCACACCTCGCCGGGCTCCGGCCTGTGGGTGGTCTCACGCATCGGCGGTCGCCAGCTTCGCTGTGTCCTCGAGGGCCGACGAGTCGGCGAGCATGTCCGTGTTCCGCGGGAAGACGTGCACGTCGTCGAGCTCCCATCCGACCTCGACGCGGTCGCCGACGGCGCCCCTGAACGCGTGGGCGCTGTTCTGCACGCTCGCCCACAGCGCGCCGACGCCGTCGACCTGAACGCAGTACTGCGTCGCCGCCCCGAGAGAGACCACGTCGACGACGACACCCTCGAACCGCGGCTTCGTCGTCTCGCCGGTGCTCTCGGCGGCCAACCGCACCCGCTCGGGCCTGATCGTCAGATCGGCCGCGGCGCCGACCGCGGTGCGGACCCGAGGGATCGGGATGACGGTGCCCTCGGCGAGCTCGGCTCGATCGGCGCCCGCGATGCGCGCGGACAACGTGTTGTTGTCACCGAGGAAGTTCGACACGAACAGGCTGGCGGGCGAGTCGTACAGCGCGTCGGGTCGCCCCAATTGCACGATCTTCCCGTGGTTCATGATCGCCACGCGATCCGACAGTGACATGGCCTCGTCCTGGTCGTGGGTGACGTAGACGATGGTGATCCCCAGCTTGCGGTGCAGCGCGCGCAGTTCGTTCTGCAGCCGTGAACGCAGGCGCCGGTCCAGGGCGCCCAGTGGCTCGTCCATGAGCAGCAGGGCCGGCTCGTAGACGATGGCGCGCGCGATCGCCACCCGCTGCTGCTGCCCGCCGGACAGCTGCGCCGCGTTGCGGTCACGGTACGGCGCGAGGTCGACCAGGTCGAGCGCCTCGGCGACCCGCCGTTCGATGTCCGACGGGGACTGCGAACGCATCTGCAGCGGGAACGCGATGTTCTCCGCGACCGTCATGTGCGGGAAGAGGGCGTAGTTCTGGAAGACCAGCCCGATGTTCCGCTTCTCGGCGCGGACCTGTGCCACGTCCTGCCCGTCGATGACGATCTGTCCCGCGGACGGCGCCTCGAATCCGGCCACCAGCCTCAGGCTCGTCGTCTTCCCCGAGCCCGACGGACCGAGCAACGACAGGAACTCGCCCTGCTTCACGTCCAGTTCCGGCACGTCGAGCACGCGCGTTCCGTCGTAATCCTTCGTCACATCGCGCATCGACAAGCTGAACTCGCGCTTGCTCATGCCGCAATCCCTTCGATACTGCTTTCCTAGAGATCTTTCGTTGATCCGCTGCGTACGGTGGTGCGGGTTCTGCGCCGTTTGAGCACCTGCCACCCGAGAGCGACGACGCTCGCGAACGCCATGAACAGCACGGCGGCGACGCCCACGGTGGGATCGGTCTGCAGTGCGAGCGCCTGGAAGATCCGGTTGGGAAGCGTCTGCACATTGATGCCGGACAGGAAGATCGCGATGGTGGACTCGTCGAACGACGTCACGAAGGTCAGGAACAGCGAGACCAGGACCTGTCCCGCCAGGAGCGGGAGCAGGATCCGCCGCATCGTCTTCAGCCGCGACGCGCCGAGGCTGGCCGCCGCGTTCTCGTAGTCGGGGTTGAGCGCCTGCACCCCGGCGAACCCGATGATGAACGCCTGCGGCAGCGTGATCGAGATGTGCGCCAGGATGAAGCCCGCCTGGGTGTCGACGAGCCCGACCCGCAGGAAGCCGATGAAGAACGCGTTCGCGGCCACGACCACCGGGAACAGCAGCGGAACGAGGAGGTACGGCAGCGAGACGGCGCGCAGGGCCTTGGACCTGGTCCGCCCGATGGCGATGGCGGCGAGCGTGCCCAGCGCCGTCGCGCAGACGGCGCTGACGAGGCCGACCACGATGCTCACCCATAGCGGCACGAGCCAGCTGCTCGTGAACATGTTGGCGTACCACTGCGTCGAGTAGGAGTGGGGCGGGAAGACGAGCGCCCGGGTGCCGGCGAACGAGATCGGAATCGCCAGCAGCTGCGGGAGCAGGACCAGGATCGCCAGCACGGTCGCGATACCCGGGACGATGCCCGGCACGTAACTCAGCCGCGAGCGATCCAGCAGGCGTGCGGCGACACCCGCGATGCTCCGGCGCGCGTACCGGTGGGTCGCGCGGCGCCACGGCAGGCGCGGCCGGCGTCCGCGCTCCGGCCGCTCGGCCGGCCCGTCGGTGGCGAGCGCGGTCATCAACTGGGGGGCGACGACGGATTGGATCTTCTGTCGCGTCAGCAGCGTGAACAGGAGGAGCACGACCAGGATGGCGGCGCTGAGGATCACCGATGCCGCCGCGGCGGAAGCCGTGTCCCCCTCCTCGCTCACCGCACCGTAGATGAAGGATCCGGCCATGCCGGCGGAGTTGCCGCCGAGGAGTTCCGGGACGGCGAAGCTCCCCGCGCTGTAGACCAGGGAGAGCACGAAGGCGACCTGCAGCCCCGGGCGCGTCGCCGGCAGGAAGACCCGGACGAAGGCCTCGGCCGGTCCCGCGCCCATGCTGCGTGCGGCGAGCACCCGGCTGACGTCCACCTTCTCGATGACCGGCACCAGCACCAGCACCAGCACGACGATCGGGATCTGCGAGTGCACCAGGCCGACGATGACCGCGAAGGAGTTGAACAGCAGATCGGCACGCTCGAACCCCAGAGCCGCCAGCGCGTTGTTGATGATTCCCTGCGAGCCGAGCAGCACCTGGATCGCGAACACCCGGATCAGCACCGACGTCAGGTACGGCGCGACGACGCAGATGTAGAGGAATGCTCGGAACATCCCCCGGGCGCGAGCGATCGTGAATGCGACGGGGAAACCGATGAGCACACACAGGATCGCCGACACCAGCGAGAGCAGCGCGGTGTTCTTGAGCACTTCGAGGAAGCCGGAACCGCCCAGCAGCCGCGCGTAGTTCCCGAAGCCGAACTCCTCGCCGGCGACGCTCCGGACCAGGAGCATCACCAGCGGCACGACGTACACGACGGTGACGAAGAGCACCGCGGGCAGCGCGAGCGCGCCCCATCCCCTCGGCCTCGCCGAGTCCGTATCTCGCCTCATCGGGCTCCGCTCGCGCGGTGCACGGGTTCGATCATTGACGGCCGTCATGGGACTAGGAGTGGAGCCAGTTCTGCCAGCGCTTCACGACGTCGTCGTAGTGCTCGGCCCACCAGTTGCCGTCGATATAGAAGGAGTCCTTGTTGGTCTCCGCGGTGCCCGGGAGATTGGCGCGTTGGTCCGCCGGCAGCTTGTCGAGGACCGACTTGACGGTCGGCGTGTAGTTGAGGGAGTTGAGCATCTCCGTCTGCGACTCCGCCGAGAGCGACCGCTGGATCACCTCCATGGCCTTGGCGGGGTTCGCCGCGTTCTTGGAGATCGTCAGCGTCTCGACACTGACCGTTGCACCGTTCCAGTTGTACTCGACGGTCGCCCCGCCCTTCTGCAGGTCGCGGAGACGCCCGAGGGTGTAGAGGCCGGTGACGACATTGCCCTGGGAGATGGCGGTGTCGGCCCGGTTGATGAAGATCGCATTCGGCTTGATCTTGTCGAGCCACTGGAACGCGCGGTCGACGTCGAGCGGGTAGAGCTTCTCACGCGAAACCCCGGACGCCAGCAGCGCCACTTCCAAGGTGCCGATGGGCCGGTCGGGGAACGACCGCTTGCCGGGGAACTTCTCCACGTTCCAGACGTCCGCCCAGGTGCTCGGGCCGCCGTTGGGGAAGGTCTTGGTGTTCCAGTAGAGGTTCCGCGAGAACTGGTACCACGGAACGCTGTACTCGTTGATCAGCGACTGGTTCGCCACGGTGGAGACGTCCAGCTTGCTCTTGTCGAGCGGCCGAAGCATCCCCTTCGACATGAACTGCGCCAGGGTGGCGGTTTCGGTGTCGACGATGTCCGGGCTCGGCCGTCCCGACTTGATGATCTCGTCGAGCTGGGTGACGTTCGAGCCGTTCTGGTCGATCTTGACCTCGACGCCGGACTCCTTGGCGTACGGGTCGAAGAGCGCCTTCTTCACCGAGAGCTCGTAGGTGCCTCCGTATCCGGAGTACCACAGCGTGTTGCCGCTGCCACTGCCGGAGCCGCAGCTCACGAGGGTGAGACCGCAGGTCACCGCGGTCGCGAGGGCCAGGACGGACCTACGCGGCCGGGATCGGCGGACGGCTGCGATTGCGGATTTCATTGACATGGGGTGTTCCATTCGTACTGGCCCGGTAGATAAAGGCCGAAATTATGTCGGGTGACCCTCGGTCACGTGGCAGGTGCCGTTGAGGTTGATGTGCTGTTGCCCGTTCGGCCCGCGGGACCCCGCGCAGCCTCGTCATCCGGCGAGGTAGTCCTCGTCGGCGACCTCGCCCCGCCAGTCGACCTCGCCGAAGTGGACGATGAACTGGGTGAGCATGCCCTTGTCGGTGGCGCCGTGCCAGTGCTCGACGCCCGGCTCCGTCCAGACCACGTCACCCGGGCCCACGGTGACCCGCTCCTGGCCGCGCTCACAGATCCAGCCCTCGCCGGCCACCGTGTACAGCAGCTGACCCCCCTCATGGGTGTGCCAGTGCGTACGCGAGCAGGGAGCGAAGAAGATGTTGATGGCGCGGGTGTCGTCCGCGGCGACCATGATGTCCGACCACACCGTTCCGGTGGTGGTCGAAGACCGCAACCCCGAGGACTGCTCTCCCCGTATCCCCCGGCCGATGATCATTGCTTGCTCCTTGTGGTTGTCGTCGATCCGACGCGCCCGTCCCGGGCGTCGGCGAGCATCCGCCGGCTCGCGTTGTAGCCGGTGACGCCGCTCATGAAGTTTCCGGGCCACGTGCCGACGCCGCACAGGTAGAGGCTCTCGACCGGGGTGCGGTGATCGGCACACCCGGGCATCGGCCGGGAGTCGAAGATCTGCCCGGGCACGATGTCGCCGTGGGCTCCGTTGCCCTCGGCGAGCGCGAACTCCCGCTCCAGGTCGAGCGGTGTGTAGACGTGGAAGTCATGGAGGACATCGGTCAGGTTCGGCACGTGCTCCTCGAGAGTGGCGATGACCGCCTTACCCAGATCGTCCCGCTGCTCGTCCCAGGTGCCACTGGCGAGGTGGTACGGGATCCCGCGGATGCTGAGGCTCACGAAGTGGCATCCCGGCGGGGTCAGGGACGGGTCCAGGGCGGAGGAGATGATCCCCGAAATGGTCGGCCGCTCCGTCCATCGGCCCATCACGGCCTCGTTGTAGGCGTTCTGCAGCACGTCGATGCTGGGGGCGACGCGGAAGTTGGTGGCCAGGAACAGCCGGTTCTCCTCCTCCGACGACGCCGCGGCGAATCGCGGCGTCCCCTTGAGAGCCAGATGCACCTTCGCCGAGGAGCCCTTCATGTTGATGCGCTTCGCCTGCGCGTAGACGTCCTCGCCCAGCTCGGCCGGGGTGAGCATCCGGGTGAGCGTCAGCTTGGGGTTGGCGTTGGACAGCACGCGCCGGGCTCGGAACTCCCGCCCGTCCTCGAGAGCCACCCCGACGGCCCGATGACCCTCGACCAGGATCTTGGCCACCTCGACGCCGGTCAGGATCTGGACTCCGAGTGCCCTGTTGGACTCGGCCATGGCCTCGGTGATGGCGCCGATGCCGCCCAGCGGCGCCGCGTTCCTCATCATCAGCTCGTTCTCGTCATGGGTGCCCACGCGCTTCATGGACTGCTCCCATAGCGGCCTCTGCAGCAGCAGGTAGCCCGAGCCGGGGGTGCGTGGCCCGACGAAGTTCGTCGCGACGGCCGTACCGGCGAAAAACGCCTGAAGCTCGGGCGAGGCGAGATACCTCTCGATGATGCCGGCGACGCTGCCGAACATCACCGACTCGAAGGCCTGCTGCTCCTCCGGGGTACGGAACCGCGACGCGACGGTGGCGAGGCTCGGCGGCGGGTCGTAGAACGAGATGTCCATCGTGCGCGCGACGGAGGCGAAGAACCGCAGCAGGCCGGAGTAGCCGTCGATGTCGGCGACGCCATGGGCGAAACGGGCGATCTCGGCGTGACGACGCTCCCGGTTCGGCCACGGAGCGAGGGCGCGGCCGTCGTCGAACATGGTCAGCGAGCCGAGCTCGGGTCTGGTGAAGCGGAGGCCGAACCGCTCCAGCTCCATGTCGGCGATGATCCTCGGATCCAGGCTGTGGCTCGAGTTGGCGACGCTGCTGCCGCGATACCCCGGGAAGATCTCCTCTGTCACACAGGTGCCGCCGACCATGTCACGGCGCTCCACCATGAGGACGGACCATCCCGCACGCGCGAGGTAGTGAGCGGCGACGAGACCGCTGTGTCCGGTTCCGATGACGATGGCGTCGTACATCTGGTTGTCGTTCATCTACTTCCGCTTTTCCAGCCAGGTACCGAGGGCGCAGCCGCAGAGTGCTTCGCGGTCAGCCGAGGGGACGGATGGACCGCGAGCTGATGCGCCACCCGTCCGCGCCCAGGCGGACGGTGTCGCGGTACTCGGCCGCGGAGAGCACACCGCCCTTGCGGAGGGTCAGGGCCTTGGTGACGCATTCGGCGCTCCCCCCGTCGACCGGCGTGACGATGACGTTCGTCACATGGTGGCTGACCGCGGGATCCGTGATCTTCTTGAAGGCCTCGATGAGAGATGGCAGGCCATGGGCCACCAGACGACCGGGATTCTCGAAGTGAACGTCCTCGGCGAAGACCTCTCCAAGGCGGTCGTAGTCATGGGAGTCGAGAACGTAGGCGACCTGCGACAACAGATCGCGAATCCTGCCGACCTCGGCGGTCGCCATCGTTGACGGCTCGTTCACAGGGTTCCTCTCGTGGGTCGGAACGGGCGGCATCAGGCGATACCCCGCGTCGCCGCGATCGTCCGTTGGGTGATGTGGGCGATGTAGTCCGGATCGTTGCGAGTGGCGGGCACGACCGTCGCCAGCACGCCGACCACCCGTTCGGACACGCGCACCGGGGCCGCGACCGACCAGGACTCATGGGTCGACTCGTAGCTGCTGTACGCGTAGCCCTGCACCGCGATCTCCGCGAGTTCGGCACGCAGCTCGTCCCACGTCCGCGTCCTCCCGGTCGCGGTGAGGAACGTGCCGTCGGCGGCGTGGGAGCCCAGGTGCTCCGGGTCGCCGCCGGAGAAGGCCAGCAGCGCCTTGCCCGCCGCACCGAGGTGTGCCGGGCCCCGCTCGCCAGGCGGCACCACGCGTCGTACGGGCCGCTCCGACTCGGCCGACTCGATGCAAAGCCGTTCGGCGCCGGCGAGGACGAAGAACGCCACCGTTTCGTTGAGTTCGTCACGCAGCCCGCGTGCCGCCTGACCTGCGATGGAGCGGATACAGGCCCACTGGTCGGTCTGATACAGCATGGTCGTCAAGGCCATGCCGGGATGCCACAGTCCGTCAGGACTCTGATCGACGTAGCCGGCCATCTTCAGCGTGGCCAGCAGCCGTGACGCCGTGCTCAGGCTCACGTCGATGGACGCCGCCATCTCGGTCAGGGTGCGTCCTTCGCGCCCCAGTGCCGACAGCAACCCCAACGCACGGGTGACCGCCCGGACGCCCGACGATCGGCCATCGCCAGCTTGCGCCTGGCGGAAGTCTACTTCCATGGTGGGGAATACTAGGGAGGTCCCCCATGCCGATGTCAAGAGCCACGGGCAAGACGCTAGGCCGGGTATTCGAGGTGCTCGTGGCGCCGACGAGCACACCGCTCGATCGCGGACGTCCTGCGCTGGTCAGACTGGCGCCGCGGTCACCAGGCACAGCCCGGCGCCGCCGCTACCGGCACAGATCCCAACCATGATCGCGACGTGTCACGGCGAGTACTAGGAGACGGCCCGCAGGTGGCTTTCCTGGCGGCGGGGGGAGGCGGGGACGGCCCGGCCTTCGAGGCGGTACTGCGCATCGAGCCCTCGTATCAGCTCCTCGGCGTCGGCGCCGCACACGACGTGCGCCAGCCCCCTGCTCTGCGCCTCGGCCGAGACCCGGCCGATCCGGAGGGCGATGAACCCTCCCCCGGCGCCGTCCATGAACGTCCACCGCCCGCCGTAGGCGGCTTCCAGTTCGCGCACGCCGGTCATGCGGCCGCCCTCTCGCCGGGCAGGGCCATGCGGAACCCCCTCCGTCCGATCACCATGCGCATGACGGTAGGAGCGGAGGGTCACCGGCCTCAACGAACATGTACGAACTTGCACGCGATCATTCCAGGGCCTCGATGGCCGCGAGGATGAGCGCGCGCGCCTGGTCTCCGTAGACGGCGGACGCCGCCAGCTCGGCGAAGTACCTGACGTACAGGTCGATCTCGCGCGGCTGCGTGATCGTCACGGCGGCCGAGACCAGTTCGATGAAGACCCGCGCCTCGTCGTAGATGGAGAAGGTCTCGGTCACCACCTGTCTCCGGGGCGCCGACATCGGGATGATCCCCAGGGACAGGTTCGCCTGGCCCATGGCGGTCAGCATGTGCCGGAGCTGCTCGGCCATCACATCGTCTGCGGCGATCCGGTTGCGCAGCACCGACTCCTCGATGAGCATCGCGCAGCGGCGGTTCCGCCCCGCGAGGAAACGCCGCCGCGCCAGCCGCGCCTCGACACCCGCCTCGATGTCGGTGCCCGCGCGGTGGAATTCGGAGAAGCGCGTCATGAGGACCCGCATGTAGCCGGGCGTCTGCAAGGGCCAGGGAACGACGTTGCAGCAGTAGAAACGGAAAAGGCGGGTCTCCTCGTAGAGCGTCAGCCGCATTTCCTGCATGCGTTTCTGGCTGCGCTGGACCCTTCGCCACTCCACATAGGCGTCGCCCGCGCTGCGGGAGGCGGCGATCAGATCGGGGATCTCGTCCGGCACCCCGCAGATCTCGCACCACGTGCGAATGTCCGCGTCACTGGGCGGTGTGCGGCCGTTGACGAGGCGCGAGCATTTGGTCTCGTCCCAGCCGGCCTGCCTGGCCAGGGCTCGGGCGGTCATTCCGGAATCGCGCAGGATCTCGCGCAACCGGTCGGCGATGGCCTGGCGGGCCTGCTGGGCGCTGGAGGACGGCGAAGTGGACACGTGCGGCGCGGTCGGTGCTCAGACGGGGGTGTATTCCGCGTGGTCGACGGCTCTTTCCCAGACGCCCTCGAACGCCACGACGCACAACTTGACGACGGCGGGCTCCTCGGAAATCACATGACCGGCGGGCTCGCCGTCGCCTGTCTGGAAAACGAAACAGACCAGGCCGTCGTCGAATTGCCAGAAGTCACTGCCCGGCAGCGCCAGATCGGCCGCACGGGGCCGGGGCAGCCATCGCACCTGCTCGCCGCCGGCGAGATTCGCGGCCGGGGTGATGGCGTGCTCGTAACGGATGTAGTCGCTGACCGGCTCGGACACCACCCGCGCGCGACGGAAGGAGACCCCGCGGGCGACGTGGGTTCTGATGAGGTTCACCCAGGGGCTGAGATAGTCGTATCGCGCGATCCGTTCCACGGGAACGCCTTCACGCCACGCGCGGTAGCCGGCGCTGCCGGTGCCATAGGTATCGCGGAGTTCCAGGTGCGTCACGGAGCTCCGGGCCTTCTCGAACATCTCAGTCAAATCGAGGGTCATGGCCACCACACGCCTCCCAAAGGGCCTTGCGCAGCTCGGAGGGCAACCGGAAAGCACGCTCATTGGCCTCGATATGGCTGTAGGTCTGTATCTCGGCGATCACGTCCGGGTCCTCGATCGGGTAGCCGACGAGCACGAGGCTGCCGTCCTCTTCGTCGACCGAGACCGACGGGCAACTGTTCTGCTCGCTGCCGCCCTTGCCGTAGAACCGTAACGCCATCGAGTCCTCCAGCATCGGAAGTATGCACGGACTTGCACATCCGAGGCTCGCCGCCCGCGGCGCCGTAGTCAAGCGATTACAAGAAGTCGAGGCGAATAGTACACGGTTCTCGGAGCCCTGAACCGGCGCGGACAGGCACCATTCGGAAGCCCCGTAACCCTCGCCCTTACTCCGCGTGACACGCGACTGGAAATAAACCCTCAAGTACCGCGCGCGGATATGACCGTCGCGGCCTGGGGCATTCCGTACATCATGACCGGCCGATCGCGTCCCAGAGGTCGGCGACCTCGACCTGTACCGCGACAAGCCGACCATAAGCGACACCGGCGGCGGCCTTCTGGTCATCTACCACGCCGAGCCCGGCACCGACTCCGCCCGTGCCCTGCCCTCCTCGGCTCGATGGCCGCCGGCACCCCCGACCCCCCGCATCGACCCCGCCCCTCGGCTCCGTGATCGCCCCCTCTGGCGAGGGGCACGACACGACTCCCCCGTCGCGCGCGGCTTGACGAGTTCATTGCCATGTGTCACCCTGAAGTTGGCCGCGTGATTGACTCGCATGGTAATGTGTGGACAGGTGTTTGCTTTCTGCCTAGACTGTCTGCTCGCGCCGCCTTCTGACGTCCCGTGACTCTCGCCTGATTCGCGAGGCCGTCCGGCGTGCGCGCAGCCAGTCCGCGAGCCCTCGGAAGGACATCTGTTGGCAGTCTCGCGCAACGCCTTCGCCGTACCCGCTGGTCCCCGCCGCGTGTCTTTCGCGCGCATCCAGGAGCCGCTCGAAGTTCCCGATCTTCTCGCCCTGC
>NZ_JBFAGG010000016.1:0-83227 GCF_040653595.1 Sphaerisporangium sp. NPDC051011
GGGCCAGCTCGCTCTCGATCCACACGCGCATGCCCAGCTTGACGGCCGCGGCGGCGGCCTGGCCGGTCGCGTCGTCCGGAGGCGTCAGCACCTGCTTGTCGGGGGTCGTCGGCTGCGGTTTGGCGGACGTGGTCGGCTCGGGCTGCTCGGTCTGCTGCCAGCCCTGCGGCTCGGACCGCTGCCGGTTGACCTGCTGCTTCTGGGGCTCGGTCTGCTGGTCGGCCTGAGTGTCGGGTTGGGCGTCCGGCGTGGCGAGTTGCCCGGAGCCGTCCGGTGACGCCGAGGCCTCGGCGTTCGGCGCCTGGCTGGCGGCGAGCGGACCGGCGCTCGGGTCGCCGCCGGTCCGCGCGCCGCCGGTCGCCGTCGGCGCGGGGGTGCCGTTCGCCTCTCCCGAGGTCGTGGAACCGTTGCCGCGCGTGCAGTCGAACTCACCGCCCAGACATGCCTTGGCGGGCGGGTTCGTCGGCTTGCCCTCGGTGTCCTTGCACAGGTACTTCCCGGCGCTCTGGTCGTACTTACACAGCACCTGGTCGGAGTCGGCGCAGCCCTGCATGCCGGGGCCCTTGTTGCTCTTGTCCTTGCAGAACAGGACGGGGCTGGGGTAGGGCACGGCTTCCTTGAGCCGCTGGCCGTCGTTGTACGACCAGAAGTCGAGGACGTTCAGGGCATCCTTGGGCGTCTCGGCCATCCACGAGCAGTACATGAACTCGGGGGTTCCGGTGCCGAGGATGTCGTCGCACTGGTTGTTGACGCCGGTGCTCTGGCCGGGATCCGCCAGGGCCATGCCGGTGGGGATGCCGATGGTCAACGTGAACAGCACCGCGATGAGCGCGATGATCCATTCGCGTTTACGAAGTCGGGGCATAGGTGTCTCTCTTTGTTGCTAGAGGGGCTTGGGGCAGGGCTTCGTGTAGGTGATGGTGACGCCGGTGGTCCCGGAGCCTTTGGTTCCCTTGTTGTCACCGGACCAGAAGATCGACAGATATGTGGTCAAGGGCTTGCCGCAGTCGTCGGTGTGGCCCACTGCGACCTGGAGCGAGAAATTGATGGTCGAGCTCTGGCCGTCTGCGACGCTTCCGCTGCCGGGTGACGCGCTCACCTCGGCGCCACTCGCCTGCCAGCTGATCGATCCGGTCTGGCTGTGCACGGTCACCGTTCCCCCCCGGCCGGTGCCCAGATTCACCGAGGTGGTGGACGCCGAGAACGATGGCGGTGGCGGTGGGGGCGGGGGCGGGGGCGGGGGCGTGCTGGCCTGCGGCTGCGAGGTCTGCCTCGGGGATGAGCGGGGCTGCGATGTCCTAGGCGGAGGCGGAGGGTCGTTCGGGCCGCTATTAGCCGATGGGGAGGCGTTGTGCTTGGGTTCGCCGGTCGGCTTGGTTGACGGGGTTGATCGGTGGGACGGCGGCGGCAGCGGCGCGGAGCTGTTCAGCCTGCTCGCGCGGCGCTGGTTGGTCTTCGGCGTGGCCGTGCCGCTGGGTGCACCGACGTCTGCCAGCCTGCGGGCGTCCGCGGGTGGGGGCGGAGGGGCGGCCAGGGGTGGCAGCGGCTCGCCGGCCGTGACCGCGACCGTTCCTCCGGCCGCCTCCACGTTGATCGTCTTCCTGCTGTTGCCGGGATTGAACAGCAGCGTCCAGATCACAGCTGCCGACGCCACCGATACCAGGGTGACCAGGCTGACGCGGCCCCACCGGATGCGGCTTTCGGGGTCGGCGGCCTGCGGGTCGTGTTCCCAGAAATCCGCGGGCGGCTGCTTGTCATCGGGCCGTTCGGGGGTGAAGCCTTCCTCGACCGACAACGGTTCCTTGGGGGGCGGGGGGTCCTCAAGCGCGTCGGGCTGCACGGGGAACCCGTCGGGGTGCCAGCTTTCGGTGCGGGTCTCCGCGGCGGTGACCGAAGCGCCGGCGCCGGCGCCGGCGGACAGTCGTTGCCGTTGCAATGGAGCGGGACTTGTCCTGATGGGCATGGCTGACAGCAGCGTGGTGATGGATGCCTTGGTCGGCGTGGCCTGGCAGTGCTTGCAGGAGCGCACGTGCCGGCTGATGTGGGCGCGCAACAGCCGCGTCGGCGACTCCACCCACGAGGTCACCAGGTCGGCCAGTAGCGGGCACCGCGGAGTGGCGCGCCTGGCGTCCATGACGGCCGCCAGCCACTGCTCGGCATTGCGCCTGCCCAGGCGTGCTGCCGTCTCCACCGCGTCCACCGGGATGTCCAGTACCCGGGCGGCTTCATCGGGCGTCAGGCCGTGGCGCGCGGTGAGATCGAGGATCTCCCGCTCTCGCGACTCCAGGCAGGCCAGCACTTCGGCCGCCAGCTCGGGAGCCCCGCCGCGTCCCTGCCGGGTGTATGAGCGGGTGTGGGTGACGGCGGCGAGCCTGGCCTGGCATTCGGCGCGGGCCAGGGAGTACAGCCAGGCCCGCAGATGCCTGGCGTCCTGCAACCGGCCGGTGTGGGCCATGGCCCCGTGAAGGGCGCCCACCGTGGCCGACAGGGCATCGTCGTCTTGCAGCAGGGAACGACAATAGTCGTAGAGATGATCACCGTACGCGCGGCACAGCTGCTCCAGTACGGCGGGATCGTCTCTCAACACACAGATCAGCGCTCCTGAATTTGGATCGGCATGACGTATCGCAGGTTGCCGTCAGGTCGGGTTCAGTCGTTCTTGCGGGTCGGGCCGGGTGGCCGCACGGATCGCGGCCTTGCGGGCCACGATGGTGTCCTGAGCGGTGATGCGTGCGGCTTCGGCGTCGAGCATGTCGGCGAGCTGCTTGTCACTGCGGATCCATCCCTTCTCGAAATGGATCCACCACGTGTGCTGATAGCGGACGACGTAGGCGATGGTCTGGCCAAGCGGCGTCACTAGGCCCTGGTCGAAGGCCCGGTTTATCTCCGCGTGACTGATGATCATTGGCTGGGTGTCCGGTTCGGCGGTGGACGGCTGGTCTGCGGGGCGCTTGGGGAGCGACATGGTTTGGGTGGCTCCTTCTACTGGCGCAGCTCGGGGCCGTCGAGGCCGAGCGTTTGATCGGGTGGTGTGAGAAGCGGCGCGCTGTGGTCCTGTGCGAAGCCGCGTTCGTGGCGGAGGGTCCGATGCGCGGCGGGCTGGTGGGCGATTGTCACGGCGTTCACGGCGTTCACGGTGATCCGGGCGGCTCCGGCGGCGAGTTCGGCGCGGCTGTGGTCGGCCAGCAGGTCACGTCCGAGCTCGATGGAGACGCCTGCCTCGACTGCGGTGACCGCCAGGCGAGCGAGGTAGCCGGGAGCCGCGGGGGTGGCGTCGAACCTGCTGTCGATGGGTTCGCCGGCCAGGGTGAGGCCGGCGGATCGAGCGCGGGCGAGTTCCCAGGAGAGGGTGAGTTCCTGCACCGGCTCGCCGTAGTGGTCGACGGCGATGATGGCTTCGTAGATGCTGCGCCGGTCGGGGCTGGTGAACACCTCGGGATCCAGCCAGGCGGCCACCTCGTGTAGGTATTCGGGATGCTGGATCAAATCGGCCAGTAGTGCTTCTTCGCGCAGGGTCCGCAGGTCCTGGCGCGGTGCCTGTACCGCCAGTTCATAGGTGAGGCTGGTGTCGAAGTGGACCGCGTTGGAGCGCAGGGCGTCCGACAGCAGCGCGAAGTGGTCCAGTTCCGGGTCGATGCCACGGACGGTTCCGGCGGCTTGGGTGAGGCGGTCGGCGTGGCTGAGGAGTTCGCGACGCAGCGCGGCTTCTTGGATCATGCGGCCGTAGACGGCGACGGAGGCGAGATCGGGGCTGGACAGAACAAGGCCGGTGAGCCGCGTCTGGTCGATACTGGACTGGCCGATCTGGAGATTGATCCGTTCGGCCATCGTCGCACCCCAGATTCCGGGTTCGTTGGCGTAGATGTCGAGGAACGCCGCGAAGATGGCCTGGTGATCGGAGTGCTGGAAATGCCGGGGAAGAAGGTAGGGCACGTCGTTGACGAGACTCGGATCGTAGATCAGCGCGCCGAGGAGCTCTTGTTCGGTCCGGTGGACGAGATCAGGCATGGTCGGGGAGCTTCCTATCGTTGTGTGACCTCCTAAAAGGGAGGCTCCAGGTCGCGGCGCTCTTGGTCGTTGTGAGCGCGGCGTGAGTGTGGCTGGGTCGGTTAAGGGCGACATCAGGCGATTCCTTTCGCCGCCCGGCCGGTGGCCTTGAAGGCCCTGTGGCGCTCGACGCTGCGATCGGCGAGTGCCAGGGCGGCGGATCGCTGGTTGAGGCGGCGGTCGAGGTGGGGATCGATGATCCGGAGCCAGCCGCCTTGGCCGGGGGTCCACCAGGAGCCGTCATGGTGGAGGAAGTCGGTGACCGTCGTGCCCAGGGGGACGGCCGCGGCTTGCTCGTGGTGGGTGGTCATGGTGGCGGCGGTCAGGAACAGGTAGCTGTCCGACCGGCCCGGTGCGGCATCGTCGGCCTGGAGCATGCCGGCAGGGATGCCCGCGGCGGGATCCGCGGTGGCCCAGCGCTGTTGGAGAGCGGCGTCCTCGGCGGCCAGGCCGTCGGCTCCGCGGTGCCCGGCGCGGCAGCCGGCAGCGTAGAAGGTGATCGCGGCGTGCATGGTCTGACGGAGCTCGGCGTGCCAGTAGCGTGCGGCCTGCCCTGACGGCTGCTTGGCGTCATAGATCTCTTCACGCCAGGCTTTGAGCGCCCACAGCTCTTCGATCAGGCCGGGATGCTGGGCCCAGCAGCGCGGCAGGCGTTCCTCGACGCCGAGTTCGTAACGGTCGTGCAGCCAGGTCGCCCAGGCCCGCAGCCGCGCCCAGTTGGCCTGCCGTTCGCCGGGATCCATCCGGTGCCACTCCATCAGGCGCCGGGTGGGCTTGGCCGTGGGACGGTCACGACGCTTGCCACGGCTGAGGTGCTGGTCGCGGTAGCCCTTGTTCAGCGAGGACTTCAGCAGGACAGCCGCCTGAGATTTCACCGGCTGCTTAGGCGTCTCGGTCATTTTCGGTTCCGTCCTTGCCCGCGGCGGTTGTCGTGACGCTGGTGGTGTACGGGATGGCGTTTGTGATCATGTGGGTGGCCGCGGCGACTGAGCGGGCGTAGGCGTCGCGGTCGGGGCCTTCGTAGTGGCGGGTCATCCGCACCAGCACGGCGGGGGTGGTGGCGTGGATGACCAGCGCCTCGCGGTGTTCTTCGGACAGGGTCCGGATCGCCTCCGCCGGAAGGGTCTTGCGGTCGTGCAAGGTGGACTGGATGGTGTGGCCGGTGCTGCCACGCTGGTGGGTGGTGAGGAGTTCGCGATGCTCACCGGCCAGCGCGGACAGGTCACGTAGTTCGTCACCGGACAGACCACCGAGGGCGATCTTGACGGTGGAGGCGCCCCAGAGCATGGCCGCGCCTTCGCGGCCCCACCGGTTCTCGGCTTGCGCCATGTTCTGGAGCACGGCGACGACGAAGATGCCCGATCCGCCCGCGTACGACATCAGGGCGGGCAGGTGCGGGAGCGGGACGACGTTGGCGACCTCGTCGCAGATCAGGCCAAGCGGTGGGTCGAGCCGGCCGCCGGGTGAGGCGTCGGCGAGCCTCTTGGCGGTCTCGGTGAGCTCGTCGACGAACGCCGAGATCAGCGGCGCCAGGTCGGTCGCCTGTTTCTCCGAGACCAGCAGATAGATCGTGCCGCGGACTTTGAGGAAGACTTCCAGGTCGATGCCCTCCCCCGCCGCCGGGGTGAAGGTGGCGCGGGCGGTGGGGGCCAGCAGCGGTGCCACCGCCGTCTGCACGGTGGTCCACAGGTTCGAGCGGGTGCCCTCAGGAGACCGGTAGGCGGCATCGAGCATCGCGGCGGTGCCCGGCGCCGCGGCGGGATGGTCGCGCAAGATCTTCACAGGTTGGTCGAGGCGCTCATCCAGCGCCCAGCGCAGGACATCGTCGGTGGAACCGCCGGACAAGGCGGCGGCGTGCAGCCAGCCCGCGAGCAGATTCGTGGCCGTCATACCGAAGTAGGCCGCGTTGCCGGAGTCCTGGTTGCTGCCGGTCTTACCGACCGTGACCATGACGTCAGCCCGGATGCGGGCCTTTTCGAAGTTCTCGCAACCCGAGGTCGGTGACCAGCGCACCAGGTCAGGCCAGCGGATCATCCCGGTGGGCGCCATCACCAGCACGGGACGGCCGCCTTCGGCGCGCAGCAGCGCGGTCGCCTCGACGACGTCTTTGCGGACCGAGGTGGCCAGAGCAGGACCGGGCCAGCGGTGCAGCCACGGGATGATGACCATGCTGGTCTTGCCTTGACGGGGCGCGGACATCACCAGGACCGACGACTCGGAGCTGATGGCCAGCGGCATGCCGCCGGACCTGGCGCGGCCCAGCCGCACTCCCACCTCTTCCACCGCGTACCCGGTGCCTGCCAAGCTCGGGCGGACGACCGGTCCCCGGATAAGGACCGCTTTCTCCGACATCGCCCGGGCCAAGTGGCGGCGGGAGGCGAACCCGCGCTGGGAACGCCCGCCGGCGACCCGGCGGATACCGGCAACGGCCGCGGTCGCCAGGCCGGTGAAGGTGATCAGGGCCGAGAGCAGGAATCCGGGCCAGCCCGGGAGGGAGTCGCGTGCCGAGGCCGGCCAGGCTTGCTTGGGGTCGGACAGGTGGTGGGGAAGCCGTTGCAGGATCGATAGGGAGTCGCCCAGGCTGGTGTCGGGCCAGGAGAAGGCGAATACCAGTCCGGCGATCTGCCCGGTCAGCCAGACCCCCACGACCGCGACGACGATGCATCCGAGCGCACCGAACAGCAGGTAGTCGGCAGGGCCGTCGAACACGCCGCGGCCGGCGATGGTCTCGTTTCGTGCCATGTCAGACGGCCATGCGCTCGTTGGTCCAGTAGAGCCGGCGCTCCACGGGAGTGAGGACGACCTGGACGACGTGGCTGGCGGTGCGGCCGATCTTCCAGACCGCCCGGCCGATCTGCTCGCCGGACCAGGAGGCGATGTGTGCGCACTCGGTGTCGGTGAGCCCGATCGCATCGCGGGTCATCGCCAGCGGGGCGGTGTCCTGCCGCAGGCAGATGCGCACGTCGCAGCTGGCGATCAGGTTCTTGGCGATCGTGACCTCCTGCGAGCCCTCGGGCCCCACCGCCTCGAAGTCCGCGAGCCGGTGGGTGGCCAGGACCTGGATGGTGCCCTGGGCGCGGGACAGGCGAAGGTCGGAGTCGACTTTGCGGATCATGGCGGGGACGCGCATGGCGCGCCACAGCTCGTCGCGGACGACCAGGCGGACGGGTCCGCCGGGTTCGTCGATGGCGGCCTGGCCCCAGGAGGAGACGCAGGCGAGCGTCATGGCGACGGTCTCGTCCCCGCGGCCGTCGATACGGGACAGATCGACGGTCTGGATCGGGGCGTTGAAGTCGAGCTGCACGCTGGTGGGTCCGTCGAACAGGCCGGAAAGGGAGTCGCGGACCATGTTGCCGAGGGCGTCGGTCGCCCGCCGGACCATCTCCCGCAGTTCCCCCACGTCATCGCCGCGGACCCGCAGTTCGGTGGCCATCTCCGGCAGCGGGTCGCGCAGGAGCTGCCACACCTGCGGGATGGTCGGGTCCTTGAGGGTGCTCGCGCCGGCGGCCTGCCCGGAGGCGTGTTTGATCGCCAAGCTGATCGCCGCCTCCTCCGTTGGGGTGAGGTCGCCGCCCAGCCGCATGACCAGCAGCGAGGACAGCAGGGTGATGCGGCGGCGGTGGATCTCCTCCAGCCGCTCGCGCAGCTGCTCGCCGTCGGCGGGCAGGTTCTCGCCGAGCGGGCCGGCGTCCAGCGGGTTGAGCCGGGTTCCCAGGCCAGGGCCGAGTTCGACCGGTGCGACGCCGAACGCGCGTGCCAGGGGCGCGTACTCGTTCTTGATGTCGCCGAGTACGAAGGTCTTGACGCCGTACGCGCTGAGCCGGGTGATGAGGGCTTTGATCGTGGCGGATTTGCCCGCGCCGGGCACCCCGGTGATCAGCATGTTCGGGTTGGAGATCAGGCCCCGGTGCAGCCATTCGATGGGGTGGCAGGCGAACGCGCCGCCGGACAGGCAGTCGACGCCGACGTAGACACCGACCGGCGGCATGCTCGCCCCGTACAGCCACGGGTACAGGCCCTGCACCTGGCCGGTGCTCCCGCGGAAGACAGGGATCGCCGGGAATCGGGGAGCGCGTCCCCCGAAGGGGTGGGCATGACCGCGCCGCGGCGCGAGCGCATCCTGGCGACGGCGCTCGGCCTTCCCGGCCCGGTTGCCGCCGGCCTTGGCCACAGGGGCGGCCGGAGTTCCCAGCACATCGGCCAGGTCGAAGGCGGGCAGAGCAGCGCTGTTCCTCTTGCGCAGGCCCATACTCACAACCTCTTCCGGGGCAGGCCCATGCCCAGCGGCAGGGCGCCGAGCGCGAACCCGACGTCCTGGGCCATCCACATGCGGCGGATGGAGATCCGTGCTGCCGCCGCGTCGGCTTCCAGTGCCGCGCAGGCGTCGTCCAGGTCGGCGGGATCGGTGACGGTGACCGTGACGTATGCCGAGAAGCGGACCAGTCCGTGACCGGCCGCACGTTCGCGGTCCTGGGAGCGGGCACGGTCAAGGGCGGCCTGCTCGTGCTCGGGAACGATCTGGCCGGTACGCTGCCGCATCCTGATCGCGACATCGCGGGCCGTACGCTCGCGCATCACCTCCTGTTCCGCCTTGCGCGGGCCGAGGGGCTCGACGTGCAAGGAGAAAGCACGACGGTGATCGCTCTCCCCCAGCAGGGGCGCCAGCGCGGTGGAGTACACCTGGTTTCGCGGCCAGTCGTGCACCACATAGCTGACCGAGTGAGCGCCGTCGTGGGCGTAGGAGCCGGGCTTGGCCTCGGCGGCGGCCGGCCCCGCCAGCGCCGGATCCACCCCCGGCACACCCTTGTGGCGGACGCCCACTGTGGCAGCGGCCATCGCCCCGGCACGCTGGTCGGCCAGGACACGAGCCGAGTGGGGGTCGAACGCGGTCCGCAGCACCTCGGCCAGATCCCGTGGATCGAGCCAGCCTTCCACCTGCAGATCGGCACCGCCGATGGCCGAGGTAAGCGCCTTGAGCTGACGGACCAGCACGGTCGCGGCCCCTGCCGTACCACCACCGGCGGCCCTGATCTGCGACGCTGCCCTCTTGTGGTCCATGGTGAACGCCAAGAACGCCTCACGCTGCGAGGTCGCCAACGTCGAGGTCGCCAACAGCATCGCGGTGATCTCCCGCGCGAGAGGTGGCGCCTGGTCTGAGAGGTGGTCGGCGTGCCATCGGCGCAGCGCCGCCCCCGATTCGGGGACCAGCCGCTGCAGCGCTTGCACCCGGACGATCGGGTTGCCCTCGGTGCACAACCCCGACAGCAAACCGCCCCACCCCGCGACCCGCAGATCTCTGCGCGAGGAGTCGACCAGCCCGATCCCCGGGAAGCCGATCCGTGCGACCGCGGTGAAGGTCCGCTCGTAGCTGTTGTGCGCCACCGCGATCGTGGCCGCGTTACCGAAGGCGGCCTCCAAGATGGTCACGGGCGCCAAAATGCCGGGCAGGTCCATCGGCGCAGGCGCGGCAGGACGGCTTGTGGACCTCGGAGCGAACGCGGCACTGGCGAACTTGTTCTGATCTCGGGACCGCAGTAGTCCGTAGGAGGCGGCGGCCAGGATCCACTCATCGACGGTCCGACCGGCGATCCGGACGAACGCCAGGGCGATCAGCAGACCGGCGACCGGCCAGCACAGCAGGCCTTTCCTGATGTCGGAGACGGCCAGCGGCCAGGCGGCGGAAAGCACAGCGACCGCGAGCATCGCGGCACGCTGCCCACTCACCCCGAGAATGAAGGCGACCTTCTCCTCCTGCCAGCCGAAATACGTCCGCGAGGACGGCGTACCGCCACCGGTACCGGCACTCATGCCACGCCTCCCTCAAGGTCATGACCGTCACCGGCAGGGGTCGCCTTCGGCCGCGGCGGCGCTGGAAGGGCCTCTGCCAGAGCAGGCTGATCCGGCAGGGCAGGGGATTGGGGTGCGGTCTGCTCGGCCGGAGTATCAGCCGGCCGTTCCGCAGCCGACGCCTGCGGCAGGGGTGGCTCAGCCTGCGATGATCCCTGATGGTCTTCCCCCTTCCCCAGCGCGCCGGAGCCAGGCACCGGAGCGGGGGGCGTGCCGCCTGCACTGCCGCTGCCAGGGGCAGAGGTACCTGCGCCGTACGGGCGCCGGTAACGACCCTGTCCGGCGTAAGGCGGTACTCCGGCCGCGTAGCCGGCCGGTCGCCCGCCCATTCCCGCGTGGGTCGCCATCTGGTCCATGCCACCGCTGAGGCTGTTGATCGCCTTCTGCGCTCCGCGGAGTGCCGCGACGGCAACCGCCGCGGGACCGGCCCCGGCCGCCGCAGACCCCCCGGCGCCCCCGGCCGCTGATGCACCACCACCGGACTGCCCGAAAGAGGCCATGGTCCGGGCCTCGGACGCCTGGCTGAACTCATCAGGATCGATACCGGTCGGTACGCCCCCGCCCGGCCCCCCGCCGCCGGCCCGTCCGGCGGCAAAACCGACAAGGCTTCCAAGTCCTGCGCTGCCGCCGACCGCGACGCTGGCGAAGGAGAAGAAACGGGCAATGGCCGGCCAGGCGAAGACCGCCAGGATCAGCACGAGCATCCCGGCCAGAATGGACTGGATGTCTTCGCTCTTGCCGGTCATCCCGAATCCCAGCGCGAAGACGAGCGCGATGACCGGTTTGAGGATGATCAGCTGAACCGTGGCCACCGCGAACTTGGTCCACCAGGAGGTGGTGAACCCCGAGACCTGCCCGGCTGCCGCGATCGGCGAGGTCGCCACCAAGACGACGATGGCCACGTTACGCAGCAGCAGTTCGAACCAGAGCACCAGCGTGAGCAGAATCCCGACAACCGCCAGCAGCAGGATCAGCGCACCCGCCGTGGCCGGCGAGGACCACGGAATCAGGCTGGTGATCCTGGCGGTGAGAGCCCGGGTGCTGCCAAAACTCCGCACCACGATGTAGTTGGTGATCTCGTCGGCCGCTTTGAGAGACGTCCCCGCGATCACCAGCGTCAACATGAACGCCAGCGCAGCCTTCCCGACGCCGATCAGCCCTTGGGCCAAGGCGGAACCATCGTGCGTGATCGCCGTCTTGATGACCTGGCCCAGCAGCAGCAGAACAGCGATCACTCCGGCGACCTTGAGGGAGATCTGGTAGACGCTGCGCACCCCGGGAGAGGTCAAATCGACCGGCGGGATGGCGACGAACGCTTTCCCGAAGCCTTCCAGCAGGGTGTTCGCCGCCGACACAAAGCTCTGGACGACCGCGTTGAAGGCGCTGCCGGCGATGCTGGTGACGCCCCCGCCGACGAGGTCGCCGGCGCAGCCCAGGACATCAGGCAGATCGCATGGCATGGGAGACCTCCTGTCCTGTCAGCCCGGGGTGAGTGGTCACGAGGCTTGACTTACGGCGAGGTCAGCGGCAGCCACCCCAGGGCGGCCGCCTCCGGGGAGCCGGGTGCGGCCTGCAGGCCTGAGTAGTCCGCGCTGAGCGTGGGGGCGGGGACCTTCCAGTCACCGGCGGCCCAGTGCATTCGCAAGGGGAAGACGCCGATGCGGTTTTGCGGCTCCTGGCCCGGCAGCGTGGTCTGGAGATAGCCCAGCAGCAGGACGGTCACCGAGTCAGTCGTGATCTGCCGAATCTGATAAGCCATCGGGGTGAGCAGCACCGACGCGCCGTCGGGAGCCGGTCCGCTGGTGGGCAGGCCCAGGCGCCTGCGGGTGTTGATCGGTCCCTTCGACAGTTCGGCGGCGGCGGTCGTCCACGCCGGATCGGCGATGACGGTGCCGATCTGCGCCGCGCGGGCGGGGTCGAGCGTGGAAGCGATCTGGCCCCAGTACTGCACCGCGGCGGAGACCGCACCGAGCGTCGAGTGCGGGTAACCGACCGAGACCTCATGCACCATCCGGGTTCCCGGCAAAAGCTGCAACGGCGGCGGGTGCTCACCGAAGCCGATCCGCTTGCCGTTCTGGTCGATGCCGATCACATCCCCAGGCCCTGCGCCGGGCGCGGGGACACGGTAGTCCGGGGGGTCGCTGGGCATCAGGGCCGTTTGGATGACCAGGCCGACAGCCACGAACGTGACCAGTCCAAGCACGATCATGCGCAGGTAGTAGAAGGCCGGCCGGCGACGCTGCAGGAAGGTGTTGCTCATGTCGTCTGCGCACCGGCCGCTAGGAAGCGGCTCCGAAGACCGTGTTCACCATGGGAATGGCGATCGCCGTGACCACGACTCCGCCGAGGCTCCACACCAGGGCGCGTTTGCCCTTGTCGGCGTGGTCGGGCCGGTTGGACAGGGCTCCGACGGCCATCAGCCCGCCGGAGACGACGGCGGCGACCGCGCAGGCGATCAGGGCGCCCCACTTGGCGTAGGCCAGCAGAAGGTTGACGCCGTTGCTGCCCGCGGTCGGGTCCTGCGGGGCGGGGTTGTCGATGTCAGCCGCCAGCGCTTGTACCGCGGCGTGAACACCATCATGCAGAGACAACGAAAGGGGCAAATCGGGCTCCTTGGGGGTAGGGGGCCCGCCCGCCGACCGGGCACGCGAGCGGCCTGAATCGCGCGGGGACGGGGTTTGACCTGCGACGTTTCCGTACGAACGCCGCGGAAACGGTTATACGCGCCCACGAAGAGGCTTGTCAACTACAGCAAACAATCAAGCGGTCAAAGGGTCAACTCGCTTTGCCGGAGCAAGCACTACACTATGGACAGTGCTGGATCTTGCGTTGGTGAGCTGACGGAGGGCTACACCTGACATGATCGACAGCGAACCGGGCGTGCTGGCGCAGCGACTCGACCACCTGTTCAAGACCGTGCACCCCAAGGGTCGCGGGCCGTACACGCTCCGCGAAGCCGCCAGACAGATCAACGAAGAGGCCGGCAAGGCGATCATCTCAGCCGCCTACCTGTCACAACTGCGCACGGGAGAGAAAACCAGGCCCAGCTACGAACGGCTGAGTGCCATCGCCCGTTTCTTCGGCGTCGACGTGACCTACTTCGCCGATGACGAGGTGGCCGTGCGCACCGACAGCCAGCTCGCGCTGATCGCCGCGATCCGCGACAGCGGCGTGCGCGAACTCGCTCTGCGAGCGTCCGGCCTGTCCCCCGAAACCCTCAAAGCGATCTTGGGCATGGTCGAGCAGGCCCGGAAGATCGAAGGCCTGCCGGACGACGACCCCAGGCAGTGAATCACCGTCTGTCGACCCCGCCGTAAAGTTTTACCTGACCCCACATCCCCGTACCACACGGCGTTTCCGCAGCCAGCAGCCCCCAGGCCGCCCCCAAAGGATCTCCAAATTCCTTTACTCTCCCATTGCCAGACTCCCGTTTGACCGAGGAGAGTTCGGGTTGAACGATCTGAAGCGCTTCCGCGCGCAGTGCGAGAAACTCCTGCGCGAGCTGACCATTCCGAATCCTTTCGAGATCACCACATTCTGTGATTCGGTGTCCGAGCGCCGCGGCAAACCGATGATCCTCACACCGGCCCAGATGACCCCGACCGCGGAGTCATGCCCCTACGGCCTGTGGGTCGGCTTCGACCACGTCGATCGCATCTACTACGAGCAGGACACCAGCCCCCTGCATCGAGACGCGATCATCCTGCACGAGGTCTCTCACATGCTCCTTGGCCACTCCTCCGACGTGGCCGACGCCCTCGGCCTGTCCGGGATACTGCCCGACCTGGACCCCGGCAAAGTGCGGCACTGGCTGAGCCGGCGGATCTACACCACCGACAACGAACTTCAAGCCGAGCTCCTCTCCTCCCTGATCCTGGAACGGGCCAGCGTCTCACCGCCCCACTCCGGTAGCTGGGTGACCCGGCTCAGCAACGCCTGGCAGCGCCCGAGCCAAACCCCGCGCGACTGAAATGAAGATCCTCCTCATCACCGTCCCGTGGACCATCCCGTGGACCGTCCCCCTGTGGCGCCTGCCGCTTCCGGCCATCAGCGCCGCGCTCGACGCCTGCTGGGCTTATCGAAACCTCAACGCGCTGCGCCCGCTCTGGAAGCAACTCACCGACGCGACGCCGCACGTCGTCCTCGGCGCCCCACCCAGCCGACGCACCGACCTGACCTCGTTCGCCGATCTCCGCATCCGGCTGCTGCGTCGCACGATCGAGATCCGCGACGCACGGCTGGCCCTGCGCGGCTACGTGACCGACGAGGACCATCGCTGGATTCGAGACGAGCTGGTCAGCCATGGCCTGGCAGGAGAGCAACTCGACGCCGCGATCGAGGCCGCCTGGCTCACCTGCGCGGCCGGCGCGCGACACCATGGCCGGCCTTACGTACCACCGACTTCACGGCCGGCACGCGGTGGGAGCGACTTGCGCGGCGAGGTGCGCTGGCTCCGCCTGGTCGATGGCGCGCGCCGCTGCGAAGCCGTCGCCACCGCTTGTGCCACGCTCAGCCACCGAATAGCGATGCGACATCCATGACCAAGACGCAGATGCCCGCCCTCGCGCGCGCCACGCGAACCGAGTGCACGCTGATCTTCGACTCCGCTACCGCGCCCCTACTGGGCAGCGGACCAGGCCCTCCTCCCCGCGAGCCGGCCGACACCAGGGCCGACAAGCTCCTCCATTGAACTGAGCAAGCCTGCCAGCAAACAGGGCAGCCTCAACCAGGCTCATCGCATTTGCCCCAGTTGACGTCAGCCCGAGATGCCCAATACCGTCTTACCGGTTCGTTTGCTGTAGCAAACAGACTGGTTGCTCCCCGCGCCGACCCGGATCTCAGCGAGTTCAAGGGAGATCACATGCACACGATCACCCCTGTTCCGCTTCCCCGCGTCCGTTCGCTTTCCCGCGTCCGCCTATGAGCGGCAAGCTCGTCGGTGCCGTGGTCGCGGCCGTCGCCGCGCCCCTCACGCTCGTTCTGGGCATCGCCCTCGGCTCTGCCGCAGGCACCGCCCCCGGTCCTCCCCCGTCAGGCGTGGACTCCTCGTGCTTCGGCACCACCGGCTCTGGCATGGACACCGGCCGCGGCGAGATCCTCAACGACGGCCAGGCCCGCAACGCTCAGATCATCTACCAGGTCTCCGCCGAGCTCAAGCTGCCGGCCCGGGCGGCGGTCATCGCCATCGCGACCTCGATGCAGGAAGACCGGCTCCGCAACTCCACAACCCCAGGCGATCTCGACAGCCTGGGCCTGTTCCAGCAGCGGCCATCCCAAGGATGGGGCACTCCCGAGCAGCTGACCGATCCGGTCCATGCCTCCAAGAAGTTCTACGCGGCGCTCGTCAAGGTACCGAACTGGCAGACGATCCCTCTGGCGCACGCCGCACAAGCCGTCCAGAAGTCCGGCACTCCCGACGCCTACGCGCAGTGGGAGCCTTTCGCCACGAAGATCGTCGCAGCCTGCGCAGAGAAGGCGACCGCCTGCCCCACCGTCGTCCCACCCGGCGACCTCGGCGCGGCGATCCTCGCCCAAGCGCAGAAGTGGACCGGGATGGCCTACCAGTATGGCGGCGGCGACCAGAACGGGCCCTCGGTAGGCACGAACTCCAACGGAAGCGGCCAACCGGGCTTCGACTGCTCAGGCCTGACCGTCTGGGCCGTCTACCAGGCCACCGGCGGCAAGGTCCTGCTCCCCCGGACCGCCGCCACCCAGTTCCAGGACCGCCGCTGGAAGCACGTCCCCTACGATCAGCTCCAGGTAGGCGACCTGGTCTTCTGGCCAGGCACCTCGGGCACCGGCAGCGCCCCGTCCCACGTCGGCATCTACGCAGGCGACCACCGCTTCTTCAACGCACCCTTCACCGGCGCCAACCTGCGCTTCGACTCCATGGCACCAGGAACCTACCGGCACAAGACCTTCATCGCGGGCGCCCGCATCACCGGCTAGGATGTACTCACGTAAACGCCGCCCTATTGTCGAGTACTGGAGTCTATGACCAGTCCGGCAGGGGGCGCGTCACCGACCGTCCGCCCAAGGGAGGGGAAGGACCCGTGAGCACCACGCCTTCCAAACCCGGCCCGCTCGCCGACCGGCTTGAGCACCTGTTCCAGACCGTCTACCCCAAGGGCGGCAAGCCGTACACCAACGTAGAGGTCGCCGAAGCGATCAACGCCGCCGCCGGCGAAAAGGTGATCTCACAAGCCTACGTCTGGCAACTCCGCAAGGGCATCAAAGACAACCCCACCAAACGACACCTCGCCGCGCTGGCGGCCTTCTTCGGCGTCTCGGTCCTGTACTTCTTCGAAGACGAGGCCGAAGACGGCGGCACAGCCCCAGCGACGAAGGTCGACCTCGCCCTCAGAGACGAAGCGGTCAAAGAGGTCGCACTACGGGCGGCCGGCCTCTCCGACGAAACTTTGAAGACAATCCAAGACATGATCGACCGCGCACGCACCCTTGAAGGACTCCCTGCACTCACCGAGCAGGGGAAGCACCGAGCCGGGTAGTCGATAACAGCCTGAGGAGCGGATCTCGTCGCACCGAATGCGCAGATCCGGAGCGCAGCACCCCTGTCAGGCGCGCCCTTTCCACCACAGGCGCATCACGGCGAGTCTGATCCAGCACAAGGTAGGCACACCTGCCTTGACCAGCTCATATACATGAGTATATTTTTGTGCTGAGGATACACGCTGGTCGTATCGGGATCGGAAAGGTGGGCAGCTTGAGCAGAGACCCCAACGAAGGTGCCGACTACGTGAGCCTGCGGCTCATCAACGTTGATCAACTGTGCGATCTCTGGGGCGTCAAGAAGAGCTGGGTGTACGACCAAGTCGAGGCCGGAAGGCTTCCCGTCGTTCGCCTCGGCAAGCAGCTACGGTTCCGCGAGACCGACCTCGCTCGCTACCTCGCCGAGGCAGTCGCCTAGCCACTTGCTCCCGAAAAAGAGGTCATTGAAGCTTTGAGCAGGGGGCTGATGGCCAGCCTGTGAGGCGGGGGCATGCTTGCCGATCCGGCTTACACTCTCCAGTCGGCTTCAGCCGAGTGGACATCGGGTGATCACGATCATCCGATGGAGATTATAGGCGAAGCTTCCGACTCCGGCCCAGATCTGGGCGCCTTCGAGGCGGCGTAGGCGGGTGCGGCGGAGCTCGAATCCTCGCTTGAGGTGGCTGATGCGGGCTTCGATGCCGACACGCCAGTTGCGCATTCGCCGGAACGGGCGGATCCGTTCATGATCGCGGCGGATCCCATCGCCTGCGGCGCCTTCGATCACGGCGATCGACGCGGTAACAGCGGGTGGTCGATCCCGCTACGGCCGGTCCAGCTTGTAGCGGCGTAAGCGGGACATGGTGATGCCGAGAGCCTCGTCTGCGGACATGAACGACTTCGCCGGAGTCGTGAATTTGGCAGACATGGCGAAGGTCGTGTCTCTGCCTGCGCGATGAGCGGACGGGGCGCTCCCCGGATACCACCCCGGTCGGCGCCCCGCCCTACGCGCAGGCCCGGCAATCGGTCCCTGCTCCCGGGCGACAATAGCGTCTCCTCGCTGGTTGTCCAGGGTGTCAGGGCGATCCATTGGCGGCCGCATGCGATTGATCGGCGATCCTGATACGCATTCACGATCACTCCGTTAGAGTGCGACTGCCGATCGCGGACCGTATGCGGACCGATACCAACCGCAGCAATACGGACGAGGCGGCAATAGCCCGGCAATCCATATTAGGAGACCGAATGGAGTCAACCCTGCTCATAGCCGCGAAAGCGAGTATCGTCCTCGCCGCCCTCGCGGTAGCCGCCTACGCGATCAGGAGATCCACCGCCGCCGCCCCCAGCGGCATGGCGAAACTCGTCCTGGCCGTAGCCGCACTGCTCGGCGCCATCCCCCTAATCCTCGACGCGCTTCCAGACTGACCACACCCGGCCGCCGACACGCAGAAAGCGCCCGCCCCTCCCTCGCGGAGGAGCGGGCGCTGTGCATGTGCGACCGGGCAGCGCGATTCTAGTGAGCCCCGCGCCTGGAAACCAGCTAGGCGGCCTGCCCAACGTCGCGGAGAGCGGGCCAGGCGTGCCTCATGAGGCGCCCCCACCCACGCCCTGGCCGTGGAGTGACTGATCCGTCACTTTCTGTGAAAGCCGGTGCGCGATCACTTGGGGACCGTCATGGTCGAGGCGAACCGTCCAACTCGCCCCCGACCGGCAGCCCGACGCCGGCCGAGACGGATGGCCGAAGGAGCCCCGGTGTCCCGACTCACCGCTTTCACGTCCGCATCCTTCGCGACCGTGCTACTTGCTGGACTGCTCACCGTACTCGGCGCCGCGCCGGCGAGGGCCGAGCCGCCAGGAATCCCCGACCCCGCCACCGCCGCGGCCCAGCTCAACGCCCTCGTCGTCGCCGAGGAGACCCATCAGGACAGCTACAACCGCACGCTGTTCCCGCACTGGATCACCATCTCCGGGACCTGCAACACCCGCGAGACCGTGCTACGGCGCGATGGCAGCGCCGTCGTCGTCAACGCCTTCTGCGCCGCCACCTCCGGCACCTGGTACAGCCCCTACGACGGCGCGACCTGGATGGCCGCGTCCGACATCGACATCGACCACATGGTGCCGCTGTACGAAGCGTGGCGGTCCGGCGCCTGGGCCTGGACCACCGCGCAACGACGTGCCTTCGCCAACGACCTGGCCACGCCCCAGCTGTGGGCGGTCACCGACAACGTCAACCAGGGCAAGAGCGACCAGGACCCCTCCACCTGGCAACCACCCCTGGCCGGCTTCGGCTGCACCTACGCCTCGGCGTGGATCGCGGTGAAGCACGCCTACGCGCTCACCCTCCAGGCCGCGGAGCGGGACGCGCTGACCGAGATGCTCGCCACCTGCTGATCAGGTGACCGGCAGCTCGACTCGCCCTTGTTCAACTGGCGGGCGAGGCACCTACTCCAACCGGCAACTCCGCCCTCCACCAAACGCCACGGCTCATGGAGGTCGCCCGTGGTTCCAACAGGCCGTCTAACACGCCGTTAGAAGTCCGCAGGCGCGGCACTCATATCAGCAGGTCGGAAGGGGGGTCTAAGGGGTAACTTGACATCAGGCCCTCTTGCACCCAAAGCAGGCGCGCTACCAAGCTGCGCTACACCCCGGAACGCCGGGCCGTTCGCGCACTCGGAATCTCCGGTACGCTTACGTCCTGACGACCGGATGAAGTCTAGACCAGACGGCGACCGGCTCGCGCGGACGTAGCTCAATGGTAGAGCCCCAGTCTTCCAAACTGGCTACGCGGGTTCGATTCCCGTCGTCCGCTCTCGTTCCGAAGGCCCAGGTAGGACGCCGTCCCGCCCGGGCCTTTCACGTTGCGGGGCCGTTTGCGGAACCGTCGATGCCGAGTTCCGCGCGGAGATGTTCTCCGAGGCGAGCGTGATCGCCGAGGACGTGGTGCGCGCCGTCAAAGAGAGACACCTCGCGGTGGTGGAGGACATCCTGGCCGCGTCCGCCGGCGAGCTCGACCTGCTCGGCGACGCGCTGTCCGCGCGCGACGCCGCCACCATCCTGGTCGACGCCCTCGCGGGGATCACCCAGGAGAAGGAACCCCCGGCCGTCCTGCGCACCCGCCTGCGCCAGCTCGTGGATCTGACCGTCCGGGGCCTCTCCAGCGCCCCGCCCCGCGTGCCGGGCGTGTAGCCACCCCATACGCCGTCGGGTTTCGATTTTTCGGACATCCTTAAATGGAGGTGACGTTCGGCGGATATCGGTCGGGGCAGAGGATGGCCATGGATGCGGAAACGGAAGAGTTCGACGTCATCGTCCTCGGCCTCGGGCCGGGTGGTGAGGAGGTCGCCGGGAGCCTCGCCGAGGCCGGGCTCGCCGTCGCCGGGGTGGAAGCAGGCCTGGTGGGCGGCGAATGCCCCTATTGGGGATGCGTCCCGTCCAAAATGATGATCCGGGCGGCCGATCTCCTCGCCGAGGGCCGGCGGATCCCGGGCATGTCGGGCGAGGCGTCCATCTCCCCCGACTGGGCGCCCGTGGCCCGCCGGATCCGCGAGGAGGCGACCGACGACTGGGACGACAAGGCCGCCGCCGACCGGTTCATCGGCAAGGGCGGCACCCTCGTGCGCGGCCGTGGGAAGCTCACCGGCCCGCGGGAGGTGCTCGTGGGCGGCGCCCGCGTGCTGCGCGCCCGCCGGGGCGTGGTCGTGGCGACCGGCTCGCAGGCGGCCGTGCCGCCGATCCCCGGGCTGCACGGCACCCCGTACTGGACCAACCATCAGGCGATCGAGGCCGAGCGGATGCCCGAGTCGCTGATCGTCCTCGGCGGCGGCGCGGTCGGGGCCGAACTCGCTCAGGTGTACGCCCGCTTCGGCGCGCGGGTCACCGTCATCGAGGCCGCCGGGAGCCTGCTCCCCCAGGAGGAGCCGGAGGCGGGCGAGCTGATCGCCAAGGTGTTCGGCGGCGAGGGCGTCACCGTCCGCACCGGCACCGCGGTCACCCGCGTGGACCACCACGGGTCGGCCTTCACGGTCATGACCGAGGGCGGCAGCCACCGCGCCGAGCGACTGCTGGTCGCCACGGGGCGCCGCACCGACCTCCCGGCGCTCGGCGTGGGCGCGGCCGGGCTGGACGAGTCGGCGCGGGCGATCGAAGTGGACGACCACATGCGAGCCGCCGACGGCGTCTGGGCGGTCGGCGACGTCACCGGTAAAGGCAACTTCACCCACATGGCGACATACCAGGCGAAGATCGCCTTGGCCGACATCCTCGGCAAGCCGGGCCCCACGGCGGCGTACCACGCCGTGCCGCGTGTGACCTTCACCGATCCGGAGGTCGGCGCGGTCGGGCTGACCGAGCGGCAGGCCCGGGAGCAGGGCCTGGACGTGCGCGTCGCCGTCACGCCGCTTTCCGCCCGCGGGTGGATCGCGCGGTCCGAGGGCTTCGTGAAGCTCGTCGCGGACGGCAACGTCCTGGCGGGCGCGACGTGCGCGGGACCGTCCGGCGGGGAGGTGCTCGGCCTGCTGACGCTCGCGGTGCACGCGCGGATCCCGGTCGAGCGGCTGAGGAGCATGATCTACGCGTATCCGACGTTCCACCGGGCGGTCGAGGACGCGCTGGCCGGTCTCGGGTGAAATAGACACGACACGCCGGTGCTCCTCCCGCTGAGAGGCGGGCGCAGGGCCCCCTGACGAGTTCTTGCGCGGCGGGTTAACGTCGGGGGCGAGGACGCGGGAGGGGCATGATGACGATGGACATCCGCGAGGCGTACCGCCGGGCTCTCGACCACTTCGGCGTGTACGTGCACCAGGTCAAGGCCGACCAGTGGCGTCTCCCCACGCCGTGCGCGGACTGGAACGTCCGCACTCTGGTCGAGCATCTGGTGGGCGAGAGCCTGTGGGCGCCGGAGCTGCTCGCGGGCAGGTCGGCCGGGGAACTCGGTGATCTGCTGGACGGCGACCTGCTCGGGGACGACCCGGTGAAGGCGTTCGACGTCGCCGCGGCGGCCGCGGTGCGCGCGATGGAGCCGGACGACGTGCCGACCCGCACGGTCCGCCTGCCCTTCGGGGACATTCCCGGCGAGGAGTACATCACCGAGCTCTTCGCGGACACGCTGATCCACACGTGGGACCTCGCGACGGCGATCGGCGGCGACGACCGCCTCGACCCGGAGCTGGTGGAGGTATGCACGGCGTGGTTCGCCGGGGCCGAGGAGTCCTACCGGCAGGCAGGAGTGATAGGAGATCGCCCGCTGTCACCGGACCACGCCGACGCGCAGACGCGCCTGCTGGCGGCCTGGGGCCGCAGCGGGCGCCTGGAGGACGAAGGAGCCCCGGAAGGGGCCTGAGCGCGGCTTGGAGGCCCCGGGGAGGGTCAGCGCGCGTTCGGCCGCTTGCCGTGGTTGGCCTTCCTCTTCTTGCGGGCCCGGCCCTTGCGCGCACGTCTGGCCATCTTGGCGTCCCTTCCTGTTCGATTCCTGTTTCCAATCTGGTCCCGTGACCGGGTGCCGCACAAGGCCCAAACGTCAAAGAGAGCGCAGACGCGGGCCGGGGACGTCGCGAATCGTCACAGCGGCCGGTCCGTCGAAGTGAGCGTTCCGCCATCACATTCCAACATTGGACCGGTACTAATATGTGATAATTTGGGGAAATCTGTTGAAGAGGAGCGACGATGCTGGCCCAGCAACGGCAGCAGGCGATCCTCGAGCGCGTACGTAGGAACGGCGCGGCGCGGGTCGCCGATCTGGTGCGCGAGCTCGGGGTGTCCGACATGACGATCCGCCGCGACCTGGAGGTCCTGGCGGAACGAGGGCTTATCGAGAAGGTCCACGGCGGCGCCACGGCCACGGGGGCGGGGTCGACCGAGGAGCCCGGGTTCGCCGCGAAGTCCGTGCGCCAGCAGGCCGAGAAGGAGGCCATCGCGCGCCGGGCCGCGGAGCTCGTACGGCCCGGCACCGCCGTCGCGCTGTCGGCCGGCACGACGACCTGGACCCTCGCCCACCACCTGGTCGACGTCCCCGAGCTGACCGTCATCACCAATTCCCTGCAGGTGGCCGACGTCTTCCACCGCGCGGGCCGTCCGGACCAGACCGTGGTGCTCACCGGCGGGGTGCGCACGCCATCGGACGCGCTGGTCGGGCCGGTCGCGGTGGCCGCGATCCGCGAACTGAACGTCGACACCCTGATGCTGGGCGTGCACGGCATGAACCCGCGGGCGGGTTTCACCACACCCAACCTGCTGGAGGCGGAGACGAACCGGGAGCTCGTCGCCGCCGCGCAGCAGCTCGTCGTGCTGGCCGACCACACCAAGTGGGGCACCGTCGGCATCAGCACGATCGCCAAACTGGAGGAGGCGCACGTGCTGGTCAGCGACACGGGCCTGCCGGAGGAGGCGAGGCCCCTGCTGTCCGACCAGGTAGGCACGCTGGTGCTGGCGGAACCGGGCGAGGCGGCGCAGGTGGCGGCCCAGTGAAGCGAACCGTCACCCACCTGGCCGACGGACGCGAGCTGATCTATTTCGACCGGCGTGACGACGCCGACCGCGGCGCGCCCGACACGCGCGAGCTGCCCGCGCGGCCCCGGGCCTCCGAGCTCCGCCACGACCCGATCATGGACGAGTGGGTCGCCGTCGCCGGGCACCGGCAGGGCCGTACGTTCCTTCCTCCCGCCGACCAGTGCCCGCTGTGCCCCTCGGTGCCCGGCAGGCGGACCGAGATCCCCTCCCCCGAGTACGACGTCGCCGTGTTCGAGAACCGCTTCCCCTCCTTCAGCGACCACGAGGGCACCTACGAGGAGCCCGGCGGGCTGAGCGAGGTGCGGCCCGGCGTGGGGCGGTGCGAGGTGGTGTGCTTCACCTCCGAGCACGATTCCTCGTTCGCCGCGCTCTCCCCCGAGCGGGTCGATCTGGTCCTGACGGCCTGGGCGGACCGGACGGCGGAGCTGTCCGCGCTGCCGGGCGTGGAGCAGGTGTTCTGCTTCGAGAACCGCGGCGCGGAGATCGGCATCACCCTGTCGCACCCGCACGGGCAGATCTACGCGTATCCGTACGTGACCCCGCGGACCCGGCAGATGCTCGCCTCCGCCGCGCGCTACCGCGAGCGTACGGGCGGCGACCTGTTCGCCGACGTTCTGGCGGCCGAGCGCAAGGCCGAGATCCGCGTGGTGGCGGCGAACGACCACTGGACGGCGTTCGTCCCCGCCGCGGCGCGCTGGCCGTTCGAGGTGCACGTGTACCTGAACCGGCGGGTCCCCGACCTGGGGTCGCTGAACGTGGAGGAGCGCGCGGCGTTCGGCCCGTTGTACACCGGGGTGCTGCGGCGGCTGGACGGCCTGTTCGGCGTGCCCATGCCGTACGTCGCGGCCTGGCACCAGGCGCCGGTGCGCGAGGGGCGCGACCTCGCCTACCTGCACCTGCAGCTTTTCAGCATCCGCAGGGCGCCGCAGAAGCTGAAGTACCTGGCGGGGTCGGAGTCCGCCATGGGCGCCTTCGTGAACGACGTGCCGCCCGAGGAGGCGGCCCGACAACTCCGGACACAAGACGGTTTTTAGGACAATTCACCACAAAGCTACCGCGAGGTACGGTCAACCACTAACATCCATCGAACACCGGCCGTAACGGTCGGTACGCCTAATCCCGGGTGCCCCGCCCGGGAACCGGGGACCCAACGGTTCTGGGGTGAATCCACGTCGTGGTAGGGCTGCTCCGGCCCGAACCCGTCAGCTAACCCGGTCGGCGGATGGAGAGGAGAGGGCTCTGCCCCCGACCACCGGCCGCCACGCCACCGTGGCCGCAGGCGTCATGACCGTTCTCACCATGTTCACCATGGCCGGGCACACGCTCGCCCCGGCGGCGGCCGCGAGCGCCGCCCCCAAACCGACGGAGAAGCAGCTCAAGGCACAACTGGAATCGCTCGGCAAGCAGGTCGACCGGCTGATCGAGAAGTACAACGCCAAGCGCGTCGCCGTGGCCGAGGCCAAGGCGGCCGAGAAGGCGGCGCGCTCACGCCTCAAGGAGGCCGAGCAGGGCCTGGAGGCGGTGCAGGAGCAGGTGGGCGACCTCGCCCAGCTCCAGTACCAGGCGGGCGACCTCGGCGTCGCGGGCCAGCTCATGTCCCCCGGCTACGGCGGCGCCGCCCTGCTGCTCCAGCTCCAGGACGAGCAGAACGCCAAGATCGCGAAGTTCGCGGTGGTACGGGACGAGCGCAGGAAGGCCTCGGACGAGGCCGCGCGGCTCACCGTGCGCCTGCGCGGCGACGTGGCCGAGGTGACCGCTCAGCGCAAGGACGCCGAGCGGCTGATCGGCCAGATCAAGGACAAGCTGGACGCGCTCGTGCCGACCGCGCCCGGCAAGCGGGCCAACGGATCGTGGGCCCCCGAACTGCCCGCCGGGAGCGACAACATCACCCCGCGGATGCGCCTGATGCGGGCGGAGGTGCGCAGCCACTTCGACCTGAGCTTCCCGGTCGGCTGCTACCGGCCCGAGGACTCCGGCGAGCATCCGCTGGGGAGGGCCTGCGACTTCATGCTCAGCTCGGGCGGCGCGATGCCGTCCGCCGGGCAGGCGGCGCTGGGCGACGCGATCGCCGCCTGGGCGATCAAGAACGGCGGCAAGCTGGGCGTGAAGTACGTCATCTACCGGCAGCGCATCTACAACCTGGGCTTCCCGGGCTGGCGCGCGATGGAGGACCGGGGCGGCGTCACGGCCAACCACTTCGACCACGTGCACATCTCGATGTACTGAACGCCGGACGAGGCGCCGCCGGCCGGGCGGCGCCTCCGGCGAGTGAGGGTCAGCCCGTCAGGCGGATCGGGTTGACGATGTCGGCGTAGATCAGCAGGCCGAAGACCACGAACAGCACCGCCACCACGCCGTACGTCAGCGGCAGGGCCTTGGCGATATCGACGTGCCCCGGCATGGCGCGGCGGCGCACCCGGGCGTACCCGCGCTTGAGACCCTCCCACAGCGCGCCCGCGATCTGGCCGCCGTCCAGGGGCAGCAGCGGGACGAGGTTGAACATGCCGACCGCGAGGTTCATGCCGCCGAGCAACTGGAGGAACAGAGCGATCTTCCCCTCCAGCGGAAGCTTGGAGGCGGCGATCTCACCGCCGATCCTGCCCGCACCGACGACGCTCTGCGGGCTGTCGATCGCGCGCTCGGCCCCGCCGAAGGCTGCCTGGTACACGCCGACGATCTTCTGGGGGAACTGCGCCAGGGCCTGCGCCGTGCGGACGGTCATGTTCCACATCGCGCCGACGGCGTACCCCGGCCCCTGCTTCTCGACGACGATGACGGGCGTGACGCCGAGGAAGCCGACGTTCTTGTCCATCTTCCTCGGATCGGCGGCCGAGGGGCGGTCCTGGGCGATGAGGGTGGTGGTGAGCGTCATCGGCTTGCCGTCGCGGTGGATGCCGATGGCGACGGGGCCGGCGCCGTGCGCGCGGATCAGCCGGGTGGCGTCCTCCCAGGTGCGCACGGGCGTGCCGCCGAAGGAGACGATCGTGTCGTTCGTCCGCAGGCCCGCCTGCGCGGCGGGCGTGGGCTTGAAGGACGAGTCGCACTTCTGCCCCTTGGTCTCCTGCGCGAGGGTCATGACGCACTCGGAGACCTTGGCGACGGTGGGCTTGGTGACCTCGATGCCGAAGCCCATGAAGACGACCGAGAACAGGGCGAAGGCCAGCACGAAGTTCATCAGCGGGCCGCCGAGGAAGATGATGAGGCGCTGCCACCACGGCTTGCGGTACAGGACGCGGTCCTCGTCGCCGGGGCCGACCTCCTCCAGGGATGCCTGCCGGGCGCTCTCGATGAGGCCCTGCCAGGGGCCGGTGGGCATGGAGCGCAGTTTGCCGCCGTCGTCGGGCCGCGGGGGCAGCGGGCCGATCATGCGGATGTAACCGCCGAACGGAATCCACTTCAGGCCGTATTCGGTTTCACCGCGGCGCCGCGACCAGACCGTCGGACCGAAACCGACCATGTACTGCGTGACCCTGACCCCGAAGAACTTGGCGGGTACCAGGTGCCCGAACTCGTGCAGGGCAATGGACAAGGCCATCCCGAGGAAGAAGATGAGAAACCCGGCCACGATGAGCCAGCTCATAGGTGCTACCCCCACCTGCGGAGAAGATGCCTGCTGTTTACATTGCCCCCTCCGAGCCTAACCGAACTCCCCGGCGGACCCCGCCGTACCCCGAAAGACCGCATCGACGACCAACCGTAGGAGTGACTTGCGCGGCGTGGACCGAATCGGGAGACTGCATTGACGGTAAGCAATCATCTAGACACCGTGGGATATGAACCGGCGAAGCGGCATTTGCCGGATCTGTTCCAGGGCCACTCAAGGGAGCGCCTTGATACGCATCCTGGTCGCCGAACATCTCCCGCTGGTACGCCGGGGACTGGTGGCGTCGCTGAACGGGGAGCAGGATCTCATGGTGATCGCCGATGTCGCCTCCGGCGAATACATCATGCCGGCCGCGCTTGAACTCGACCCGGACGCCGCGGTGATCGACGTGGACCTTCCGGACGTCGACGGGTTCACCGCCGCCGCGCGCCTGCACGAGAAGGCTCCCCGCTGCCGGGTGCTGCTGCTGTCGGGCCAGCCCAATCCAGGCCAGGTCCGGCGCGCCTTCGCGGCCCACGCGCTGGGATTCCTGAGCATCGACATCGCCCCCGAGCACCTCGCGGACGGCATCCGCCGCGTCGCCGCCGGGCGCAAGGCCGTCGACTCCGACCTCGCCATCGCCGCGCTGACCTCGGCCGACAACCCGCTGACGCCCCGCGAGATGGACGTGCTGCGCATCGCGGCGCAGGGGGCCGCCTCCAAGGAGATCGCGGCGAAGCTCTATTTATCCGTAGGAACGGTCCGAAACCACTTATCCCGCATCATCTGCAAGACCGGGGCGCGCAACCGCGTGGACGCCGTCAGGATCGCCGCCGAGGCGGGCTGGCTGTAGAGACCGGCAGGTCAGGGACGCCAGATGAGGAT
The DNA here is from genome assembly GCF_040653595.1 of Sphaerisporangium sp. NPDC051011. NCBI lineage: Bacteria > Bacillati > Actinomycetota > Actinomycetes > Streptosporangiales > Streptosporangiaceae > Sphaerisporangium > Sphaerisporangium sp. NPDC051011. Next base: position 27,359 of record NZ_JBFAGG010000016.1, read on the forward strand.
GAGGGCGCAGTCGTCGTTGTGCCCCGCGGACATCGAGTTGACGAGGGGACCCGCGCCGTCGTGGAAGCCCGAGGGCACCAGGCGCTCGGCCTCTCCGAGCAGCCGGTCGAGGCCGGAGTCGATGTCCCGCCCGGGCTGCTCGATCAGCCCGTCGGTGTAGAGCATGAGCGCGTCGCCCTTGTGCAGGACCCCGCTGTCGGGCTCGCAGTGCAGATCGGGCACGACGCCCAGGACCACGCCCTTGGCCGCCGACACCTGCCAGGTGCCCGTTCCCGCGTCGAACTTCACCACGGGGGGATGGCCGGCCGAGGTGATCTCGTAGGCCCCGGTGGCCAGGTCGAGGCGCAGGTGGACGGCCGTGACGAACCCCTCCCCCTCGGGCTGGCGGTGGAGGTAGGCGTTGCAGGCGGGCAGGAACGACTCGACCGAGCCCAGCAGACCCCCGAACGTGCCCGACAGCATGAGGGCGCGCGTGCCCGCGTCCACGCCCTTGCCGGACACGTCGACCAGCGCGACCTCCAGGATCGACCCGTGGCGCGTGGAGACCAGGAAGTCTCCGCCGAAGGAGGAGCCACCCGCCTGCTTGAGCACGACGCGCCTGCCCCAGTCCTTGGGCAGCGCGGGCAGGTCGCCCTGCCGTTTGAGCCGGTCGCGCAGTTCCAGCAGCATGGCGTCGCCGCGCAGGCCCTGGACGCCGAGCTTGCCGCGCGTACGGGCCATGAGGAAGGCGAGCACGGTGGTGAAGCCGATGGTGACGAGCAGCCCGGGGCCGACCGACCGGAAGCCCAGGACTGCGGCGATGTAGGCCAGCGCGACCCCCACCGCGCCGATGAGGACGGCCAGACTGCGCAGCCGGAGCTGGAGCCCACCGACCAGCGTGACCAGGATGAGCAGGCTGGGCGAGAACCACTCGGCGGAGACCCGCGCGGCGAGCGCGCCGAGCAGGAGCGTGAGCGCGCTGAGGGTGATGAGAAGGTTCCGGTCGCGCGCCAGTGGCCCCCTGCGGAGGAAGCGCACGATCCGCACGAGGAACGGGACGCGAACCAAGATCGCGCGGAGCCGTGGAGGGATCAGCGGCGCCGGACGAGAACTCATGATGGCCTCGACTCTATCTGTCCCCCGGCCCTTTGGGCAGCAGACTTGACCAAGACCTTGATCATTAAACGGGGATATTAGGTGGCCGATCCGGTTTGCCCGGCCCTAACGTTAATCGGATGAACAGCCAACCAAAGCCCAGGCCAGAGACGGTCATCCGCCCCATGGACGAGTCGGATTGGCCGCAATGGGTGGAGATCGACCAAGAAGCCTTCGTCGAGGACTACAGCCCCGCGCGGGTCGCGCGGTTCAAGGCTCTGATGGAGTTCGACCGCACGCTCGGCGCCTACGACGGCGACCGGCTGGTGGGTTCCACGGTGGGCCTGAGCCTCACCATGACGCTGCCCGGCGGGCCACGCCCCGTATGCGGTGTATCGGCCGTTTGTGTCATTCCCTCGCACCGGCGCAGAGGCATCCTGTCCGGGCTCATGCGCGCCCAGCTCGAAAGCCTGCACGAGGGCGGCGAGCCCGTGGCGCTGCTGTACGCCTCCGAAGGGGCCATCTACGGCCGGTTCGGCTACGGCAGGGCCGTGGACAACCTGTTCTTCCGCATCCCGACACGCGGCGCGCGGCTCGCCGGCCACGCGCCGTCGGACCCCTCGCTGCGGCTGCGCGTGGCGCGTCCCGCCGCGGCGCGCGGCGACCTGGAGAAGGTGTTCGAGTCCGTCCTGCCGAGCCGTCCCGGCCTGTACCGGCGCACCCCGGCGGCGTGGGACGCGGTGCTGGCCGACGACGAAGAGGCCCGCCGGGGCAGGTCCTCGCTGCGCTGCGTGGTGGCCGAGGACGACTCCGGGCCGCGGGGCTACGTCCTGTTCCGCGCGAAGGCCGGCGTGACCGACCACGACCTGCCGGACGGCGAGCTACGGGTGTTCGACCTGTTCGGGCTGGACCCGGCGGCGTACGCGCTGCTGTGGCGGCACGTGCTCGAACGTGACCTGGTCGCGCGGGTGTTCGCCCCGAGCCGGCCGGTGGACGACCCCCTCATGCACCTGCTCGCCGAGCCGCGCCTGCTGAACGCCGGCTGGCTGGACGACATGTGGGCGCGCGTGGTGGACGTCGACCGCGCCCTGCCCTACCGCGCCTACTCCGCGCCCGTGGACGTCGTCATCGATGTCACCGACACCTTCTGCCCGTGGAACGCCGGACGGTGGCGGCTGTCCGCCGACGCCTCGGGCGCCACCTGCCACCGCACGAACGACCCGGCCGACATCGAGCTTCCGGTCAGCGTGCTGGGGGCCGCGTACCTGGGCGGCCGGGCGCTCGGCTCCTACGAGGCCGCGGGCATCATCCGCGAGACGCGGCCGGGGGCGATCCGCGCGCTGTCGGCGGCCATGTCCTGGGAGACCCACCCGTGGGGAGGGCTTATGTTTTAGGCAGTGTTCATGGCGTTCATGGCGTTCATGGCCAAGCCTCCGGCTCGGCGTGGCCGCCCTTTGGGCCCCGAACACGCCTATGGCCCCGCTCCGCTAGGCGGTTCGGCGGCCTACCATCTGGACATGGCACTTCAAAGCTTGCAGATCACCCCGATCACGGCGATGCGGGCGCGAGACGTCTCGCGCCCGACCGGCGAGCAGCAGGACGCCGCAGACCGGCGCCCCCTGCGCGACGAGGCCACCCGCAAGGCCGACCCTCAGGCGAGGAAGACCGAGGCGACGACGCGCGGCACCGAGCCTCAGCGCAGACCCGACCCCCGCCACCGCGACTCCTGACCCGCCCGGAGCGAGGCAATAGGCATGTTCGGGGCGCGGCGGTGTTCTGGAGTCCTCGCGGGCAAGGGTGAGGAACGATCCCTTGCCTGCGAGGGCGGAAGAACGCCGCCAAAAGGGGCGCCCCGAACCGCCGTGCCGGAGGCGCGGCAATAGGCACAGCCCTACGGCAGCGGGGGGATCACTCCGGTGGCCTCGTAGGCCTCGATCTGGGCGATGCGGCGCCTGTGCCTTTCGTCGCCGGAGAACGGGGTCTCCAGGAAGACCTCGACGAAGCGCGCGGCCTCCTCGTGCGAGTGCATGCGCGCGCCCAGGCTGATGACGTTGGCGTCGTTGTGGCGGCGGGCCAGCTCGGCGGTCTCCTCGCTCCAGGCGAGGGCCGCGCGGATGCCGCGCACCTTGTTGGCGGCGATCTGCTCGCCGTTGCCCGAGCCGCCGATCACCACGCCGAAGCTGCCCGGGTCGTTGGCCACGGCCTCGGCGGCGCGGAATATGAAAATCGGGTAGTCGTCCTCGGCGTCGTAGACGAAGGGACCTTCGTCCACGGCCTCGTGACCCCGCTCCTTGAGCGTCGAGACCAGGTGATTCTTCAGTTCGTAGCCGGCGTGATCGGCGGCGATGTAGACGCGCACCCCCCTATTGTCGCAGTCCCGTCCGGCGCGGGTCCATCAGGCCGCGCCGTACGGGCGGCGGGCGCGCCACCGGCCCCGATTCCATTACAGTAATAGGCACTACGCCAGGTGACCTCTTACAGGAGAGCTTCATGCGCGAGATCCGCGTGATCGGTGACCCCGTCCTGCGCACCCCCGCCGATCCGGTCACGGAGTTCGACAGGGATCTGCGCAGGCTCGTCGACGAGATGATGGAGGCGATGTACGCCGCCGACGGCGTCGGGCTGGCCGCGCCGCAGATCGGCGTGTCCAGGAGGTTGTTCGTCTACGACGCCGCCGGGCGCAAGGGGCACGTGATCAACCCCGAGCTGACCGTCGACGACGCCGGCGAGGTCCTGGACGAGGAGGGCTGCCTGTCGGTGCCCGGCCGCGAGACCGGAAAGCCCCTGTACGCGCGCACGCCCCGCGCGGCCGGCGTCTCGGTGAGCGGGTTCGACCGGCTCGGGCGGCCGGTCCGGCTGAAGGCCCGGGGCCTGCTCGCCCGCTGTTTCCAGCACGAGTACGACCACCTCGAAGGCATCCTGTACGTCGACCGCCTGGCCAAGGACGCCGCGCGCAAGATCCTCCTGCAGACCCCCTGACCCCGCCTCAGGCGTCCACCGCAATCCTGGGGCGCACCAGTCGCGCGACGGGCCTGAGCACGAGCGCCAGGCCCGCGAGCAGCAGCCCGGCGACGACCGTCCACTCGTTCGAGCCCCCCGGGCCGTACACATGGCCGGGCCTGCCGGTGTCGAAGGCGGGCGAGGCCGCCCCCGGGGTGAACGTGCCCCGCTCGCTGCCGTAGAAGGCGATCCCGTCCCGCACGACCCTGCCGTCCGCGGACCGGAACGTGCCGAGCCAGGAGCACTGCTCGTGACCCGGGTGCTCGACGCACTCCAGCCGCCGTGCGGTGAAGGTGCCCTGCGTGCCCTGGCCGCGCAGGGCCGCCAGCGCGGGGCCGGCGTTCTGCAGGGCGAGCACGACCAGCAGCAGGCCGCCGAGCGCCAGCGCGACGTCGAACGCGCCGATCCGCCGGACCCGTCGCGTGCCCGTGCCCTGCCCCGCCGCCGTGCTCACAACTGCAGGGACTTGAGCTCGAAGTACTCCTCCAGCCCGAACTCGCCGAGCTCGCGGCCGATGCCGGACTGCTTGTAGCCGCCGAACGGCGCCGCGGGGTTGAACCGGCCGCCGTTGATCGCCACCTGGCCGGTGCGCAGCCGCCGGGCCACGGCCACCGCCTCGTCCTGCGTGCGTGCCCACACCGCGCCCGCCAGGCCGTACGGCGTACCGTTGGCGATCTCGACGGCCTCGTCCTGCGTGGCGTAGGGGACGATCGACAGCACCGGGCCGAAGATCTCCTCCTGCTCGATCGCCATGCCGGGCTCGACCCCGGCGAAGACGGTCGGCTCGACGAAGTAGCCCGGCCCCGGGGGGAGGCCGCCGCCGGCGACGAGCCGGGCGCCTTCCTCCTGTCCCCGGGTGATGTACCGGGCCACGCGGTCGCGCTGGGCGGCCGACACCAGGGGGCCGAGGCGGGTCGCCGGGTCGAAGGGGTCGCCGACGGTGTAGCCGGACGCTGCGTCCACGGCGCGCTCGACGGCCTCGTCGTAGGAGTCGCGGTGGACGAGCATGCGCGTCCACGCCGAGCAGGTCTGGCCCGAGTTCACGAAGGCGTTGGCGACGCCCGCCTTGACGGCCGCGCCGAGGTCGGCGCCCGGCAGGATGATGTTGGCCGACTTGCCCCCGAGCTCCAGCGCCACCCGCTTGACCGTCTCCGACGCCAGGGTGGCGACGCGCCTGCCCGCGCGGGTGGAGCCGGTGAAGGAGACCATGTCGACGTCCGGGTGGGCGGCGATCGCCTCGCCGACGACCGGGCCCCGGCCGCTGACCATGTTGAACACCCCGGCGGGCAGGCCCGCCTCGTGGAAGATCTTGGCGAGCGCGTACGCGGCCAGGGGGGCCACCTCGCTCGGCTTGAGCACGACGGTGCATCCGGCCGCGAGGGCGGGGGCGACCTTGCAGACGACCTGGTGCAGTGGGTAGTTCCACGGCGTGATGGCCCCGACGACGCCGGCGGGCTCGCGCAGGACCAGTGAGTTGCCGACGCGCGTCCCGGCCTCGGAGAGCTCTTCGGCCAGGCGGGCGTGGTCGGCCAGCACCCCGGCGGGCATGAGCGTCTGCACCTTGAGCGCGAGGCCGTAGGGCGCGCCCATGTCGGTGGCGATCGTCCTGGCGACCTCCTCGGCGCGGGCCTTGAGCAGGTCGGCCGCCGATCTCAGCAGCTTGCCGCGCTCGGCGGGCGTGGTGGCGGCCCACGCGGGGAAGGCCTCGCGCGCGGCGGCCACGGCGCGGTCGACGTCCGCCGCCGACCCCGCGGGCACGCGGCCGATGACCTTCTCGGTCGCCGGGTCGATCACCTCGACCGCCTCGCCCGACGCGGAGTCGGCCCAGGTTCCTTGCACGTAGAGCTGCCGCATACCCCTCACCCCTCGCACGGGTTCACAGCCCGATCCGACCACGGCTCACAGGGCGCCGCAACCCTCGGCGGCGCCCCGTACGCGTTCCGTGATCAGTCGAAGATCGGAGAGCGGGTGCGCGAGCGCTTCAGCTCGAAGAAGCCGTCGGTGCGGGCGACCAGGAGCACGCCGTCCCAGAGCTTGGCCGCGTCCTCTCCCTTCGGGGCCGGGGAGACGACCGGGCCGAAGAAGGCCACGTCGCCGACGGCGATGACCGGCGTGCCGACCTCCTCGCCGACGAGGTCGATGCCCTTCGCGTGCGACCGGCGGATGGCCTCGTCGTGGTCGGTGACGTCGGCGGCGTCGACGAGGCTCGGGTCGAGGCCCGCGGCCTCCAGCGCCTCGGCGACGACCTCGCGGAAGACGGCGGAGGCCGCACCCGCGTCGTCGCCCATGTCGACGCTCTTGAGGCGGCCCTGGTTGTGGATGCGGGTGCCGAGCTCGGTGTAGAGCGTGCCGAGGACGTCCTCGCCGTACTTCTCGGCGGCGGCCTGCAGGACGCGGACGGGCTTGATGGCGTGCTTGAGGATCAGGCGGTATTCCTCGGAGATGTCCTTGTCCTCGTTCAGCACGGCGAGGCTCATGATGTGCCACCGCGGCTCGACCGGCCGCACGGCGGCGACTTCGTGGAGCCAGCGAGACGTCATCCAGGCCCATGGGCAGATGGGGTCGAACCAGAAGTCCACCGGGGTTCGTTCAGTCATGGCCGTCTTCCTGCTCGTGATTCCAGTAGCTCGCAGCCACAACCTCCGCCGCCCCGGCTTATATTCCCCCGAATCCGGTAGGGAATTGAAGCCGATCATCACCGGCGCCGTCGTCACCATGCGTAACCGCCGTCACGGTCTTGGCGTGCAGGGTCCGAAGTCCTTCACTAAATCCTGACTTTTCCAACTTCGGCCGTTCGCGCGGCCCCTCTTGCCCGGCGCTTCGCGGCGAGCGTAAGCCCCTTCACCGGCGGGGGAAGGAGCGCTTCCGGTGCGGCATTCCGGCGACCGACGTGGCAGGATTCATGCATTCCTCTCGCGAAGGGGCGGGGGAGATTGTGATGAGGAGCGGATGTGGCAGGCAACCTGACCCGTGACGAAGCCCGGGAGCGAGCCCGACTGCTGAAGGTCGAGTCCTACTCGGTCGAACTCGACCTCACCGAAGGTGACGAACGGTTCGAAAGCATCACATCGGTCCGCTTCTCCTGCACCGACCCCGGCGCGGCCTCCTTCATCGAACTGGCAGGCGCCAAGCTCCGCTCGGCCGTCCTCAACGGCGCCGACCTCGACGTCGCCACGTACGACGCCGAGACCGGCCGTCTGCCCCTGCCCGCGCTCGCGGCCGAGAACGAGCTGCGCGTCGACGCCGACTGCACCTACATGCGCACCGGCGAGGGCCTCCACCGCTTCGTCGACCCCGTCGACCAGAAGGTGTACCTGCACTCGCAGTTCGAGACGGCCGACGCCCACCGCATGTACGCCTGCTTCGACCAGCCCGACCTGAAGGCGACGTTCGAGCTCGCCGTGCTCGCCCCGGCCGACTGGGAGGTCATCTCCAACGCCGCCCCCGACTCCGTCGAGGACCTCGAGGAGCACCGCGGCCGCCACGGCACGCTGCGGACCGCCAAGCGCTGGCACTTCCCGTCCACCCCGGTGATGTCCACCTACATCACCGCGCTGATCGCCGGGCCCTACTCCGTGGTCCGCGCCGAGCACGACGGCATCCCGCTCGGTGTCTACTGCCGCGCCTCCCTCGCCGAGCACCTCGACGCCGACAACGTGCTCGAGGTCACCAAGCAGGGCTTCGACTTCTTCCACCGCGTCTTCGGCCTGCGCTACGCCTTCGGCAAGTACGACCAGATCTTCGTCCCCGAGTTCAACGCGGGCGCGATGGAGAACGCCGGCGCGGTCACCTTCCTGGAGGACTACATCTTCCGCTCCCGCGTCACCGACGCGATGGTGGAGCGCCGCGCCGAGACGATCCTGCACGAGATGGCGCACATGTGGTTCGGCGACCTGGTCACCATGCGCTGGTGGGACGACCTGTGGCTGAACGAGTCCTTCGCCACCTACATGTCGGTGCTGTGCCAGGCCGAGGCCACCCGCTGGGGCCAGGGGTCCTGGACGACGTTCGCCAACGTCGAGAAGTCGTGGGCCTACCGTCAGGACCAGCTCCCCTCCACCCACCCCATCGCCGCGGACATCCCCGACATGCAGGCCGTCGAGGTCAACTTCGACGGCATCACCTACGCCAAGGGCGCCGCGGTGCTCAAGCAGCTCGTCGCCTATGTCGGGCTGGACAACTTCCTGGCGGGCGTGCGCGACTACTTCGGCGAGCACGCCTGGGGCAACACCGAGCTGAAGGACCTGCTGTCCGCCCTGGAGCGCACCTCGGGCCGCGACCTGTCCTCCTGGTCCAAGGAATGGCTGGAGACCGCCTGGGTCAACACGCTGCGCCCGTCCTTCACGGTCGACCCCGAGGGCAGGTTCCTCAACTTCGAGGTGCTCCAGGAGGCCCCGGCCGACTACCCGACGCTGCGTTCCCACCGCGTCGCCATCGGTCTGTACTCCCGAGACGGCGACGCCCTGGTGCGCGTCAAGCGGGTCGAGCTCGACGTGGTCGGCGCCCGCACTCCTGTGAAGGAGCTCATCGGCGAGGCGCAGCCCGACCTCGTCCTGATCAACGACGACGACCTGACGTACGCCAAGATCCGCCTGGACGATCGGTCGCTGCGCACGCTGGTCGACGGCGGCATCGCGGCCTTCTCCGAGTCCCTGCCCCGCGCCCTGTGCTGGTCGGCGGCCTGGGACATGACGCGCGACGCCGAGATGGCGACGCGCGACTACGTCCGGCTGGTCACCTCCGGAGTCCACTCGATCACCGACATCACGGTGCTGCAGACCGTCCTGCGCCAGGCGCGCCTCGCCGCCCAGCAGTACGCCGACCCGGCCTGGCGCGAGACCGGCATGGCCGAGCTGTCGGCGGCGCTGCGCGGCCTGATCGCCTCGGCCGAGCCCGGATCCGACCACCAGCTCTCCTACGTCAACGCGTTCACCACCGGCGCCACCTCGCCCGGCGACCTGGCCTACGTCAAGGCGATCCTCGACGGCACCGACGTCCCGGAGGGGCTCACCGTCGACGCCGACCTGCGCTGGACGCTGATCCACGCCCTGGTCTCCGGCGGAGTCCACTCCGCCGAGGACATCGCCGAGGAGCTGCGGCGCGACCCGACGGCCACAGGCGAGCGCTCGGCCGCCCTGTGCCAGGCGGCGATCCCGACCGCCGAGGCCAAGGCCGAGGCCTGGGCGTCCATCACCGGCGGCACACTGAGCGGCGCGGTGCTGCGCTCGACGATCGTCGGATTCATGGACCCGCACCACGTCGACCTGCTCCAGCCGTACGGCGAGCCGTTCTTCGACGAGGTCGGCCGCATCTACAAGGAGTGGACGTTCGACACCGCGTCGCGCTTCGCGATCGGGTGCTACCCCGTGCTGCTGATCGACCCCGCCACGGTCGCCCGCACGCAGGACTACATCTCCGCCGAGGAGCCGCCGCACGCGCTGCGCCGTCTCCTGCTGGAGGGCGCCGACAGTATCAGCCGGGCCCTGCGCGCCCGCGCCAAGGACGCCGCAGCCGGCTGACCCTCCACGGAGCCCGTCCCGCCCACGTGCGGGACGGCGCTCGCAGGACGCGTCCCTCTCCGAGCCAGGCCCACCCGACGCTCAAGTCCGGTTGAGCGTCGGGCGGGCCGGTCGGCCTCGCGCCCCGCGCACTTCAGCGCCCTGTAAGCGGGCTGCAACCAAACGGGTGTGACATGGGAGCCTGAGCGCGACAGCGGCCGTTTACAGCGGACCACCGCGGGTCTACTGTGCGCGCTGTAATCGCACGTCCGGGAGGCCCCCCTTGATCGCTCTAGCCGTCGTCGCAGTCCTCGCCGTCCTTCTCGTCCTCCTCCTCGTCTCGACCTACAACGGCCTCGTCAGGAAGCGCGGCGCGGTGGACAACGCCTGGGCGCAGATCGACGTCCAGCTCAAGCGTCGTCACGATCTGATCCCCAACCTCGTCGAGACCGTCAAGGGATACGCCGCCCACGAGCGCGGGACGCTGGAGGCCGTGGTGGCCGCCCGGCACCAGGCGCTCATGGCCCAGGGCCCGCGTGACCAGGCCTCCGCCGAGAACATGCTCACCGGAGCGCTGAAGAACCTGTTCGCGGTCTCCGAGGCCTACCCCGACCTGAAGGCCAACGCGAACTTCGCGGCCCTCCAGGAGGAGCTCGCGACCAGCGAGAACCGCATCGCCTACGCCCGGCAGTACTACAACGACGCCGTCCTCGCCTACAACAACGGCATCCAGACGGTCCCGGCGAACGTGGTGGCGGGCATGACGGGCTTCCAGGCCCGCGAGTACTTCCAGGCCCCGGGCGAGGAGCGCGGCCCGGTCCAGGTCCGCTTCTAACCCCGCGGCCATGGTCTACTTCCTCGCGGCGGCGGTGGCCGCCGGGCTCTGGCTGCTGCTGCTGGCGATGTTCGCCCTCGCCACCCGTTCCCCGGACGTCACGCCGGGGCCGCCCACGAGCGAGCTCCGCGAGGAGTCCCCCGCCCTGGTCGACCTGATCACCGGCAACTGGCGGCTCTGCGACGAGGCCGTCGCGGCGACGCTGCTCGACCTCGCGGCCCGGGGCGCGGTCGAGATCGAGGAGGTCGGCCCGGAGCTGTCCCTCGTCCGGCTGCGCGAGCCGAAGACCCCGCTGCGGCCGTACGAGAAGCTGGTGCACGACCACGTGCGGTCGCTGGCCACCGACGGCGTGGTGGCGACCGGGGCGCTGGCCGAGGGCGCGCGCAACCTCGGCCGGTGGTGGAAGAGCTTCCGCAAGAAGGTCATCGCGGAGGCGCGCGAGCGGGGGCTGTCGCGCCTGCGCTGGAACCGGTCCCAGGTGGTGGTGCTCACCGCCGCCGCGGCGGTGCCCGCGATCCTGTTCGGCGCCGCCGTGGCCGCGACCGCAGAGAAGGACGGCTTCGGCGCCGGCCTCGGCGCGGCGATCGTGTCGATGGGCCTGCTGAGCATGCTGATGGACCGGCTGAACGGCGAGCGCGGGACGGCCGAGGGCGCCCGGGTGGCCGGGTATTGGATGGGCGTGCGCGAGCACCTGGCCGCGGGCCGCGGGTTCGCCGAGCAGCCCGCCGCGGCCGTCACCATCTGGGGGCGGCACCTGGCGTACGCCGCCGCCCTGGGGCTCGCGGGGCGCGCGGTGAACAGCCTGCCTGTCGGCCGTCCCGCCGACGACCGGCGGGCCTGGTCCGACTACGGCGGCATGTGGCACGTCGTCAACGTGACCTATCCCCGGCGGACCCTCCGGGGACGCCCGCCGGGACAGGCCGTGCTGCGCGGCCTGGCCGCCGCGTTCTTCACCGGGTTCTGGCTGTGGTTCATCGGCATCGCCGCCCAGGCCCTGATCGGCTGGCCGGGGTCGCTGCCCGTGCCGGTGGCCCTCCTTGGCGCGGCCCTCGTGGGCGGCACGCCGATCGTCCTGGCGCTCGCCGACATCGCGGGCAAGGCCGAGGTGGAGGGGCAGATCGTCCGGCTGCGCGCCTTCAAGACCGGTGACGACGACAGCCCGCGCTACACCTACTGGATCGCGCTGGACGACGGCCGCGCGCGGGACGTACGGGCGTACGGCCTCACGGCCGACGTGTATCAGCCGCTCACCGAGGGCGACCTCGTGAAGGCCCGCGTCTACCGCAGGCTCGGCTGGGTCGAGTCGGTCGAGGTCGTCGGCAGGTCGCGGCACCGTGAGCCCGCCTCATACGACGACACCGGCGAGCACCTGCTGGAGGCCCCTGAGAACGTCGGCGAGATCCCCGTGTTCGGCCGCTCCCGCGCCGAGCCGGCCCAGGAGGCGGGCGACGACGCGCCGGGAGGCCCGTCCTCACTGCTCACCCCCGCCGACCTACGGCTGGCGCTCGGCGTGGACTTCGGGTCCGGCGGCGCGTTCCCCGACGGCGAGCTGCCCCTGCCGTCCTGGCTGCGGGCGCGCTCGCGGCGCTACGAGGCGACCGGGCCCACGCCCGTCACCGTCGACGTCCACACCGCCGAGGGCACGAGCGGCGGCTACCTGATGGTGCTCGGCGGCCTGCTCAGCCGGGCCAACGGAACGCCGGTCCCCGGGCTGGGGCGAGCCGCCATGCTGTACCCCGGCGTGGTCTCGGCGCGGACCGCGCGGGGCGCCTTCGCGATCCACGTGCACTCCCCCGCGGGGCCGCCGCATCCCGACGCGCTCGTGGGCCTGGCCCGGATCGCGGTAGAACGCTCCGAGGGGAGGTCACCCGTCGCGTGAGAGGGTGTCTTGGTGAAATCGCCCCTCGATCTTCTCACCGAGCTGGCCCGCAGGTACGCGTTCGCCGACCTCGGCGCCCTGGCCCCGCAGGTGGTGCCCGAGGCCGTGCTGATCCCCGCGCTGTGTGAGTTCGGACAGCGCCTGCTGACGCTGGACGCCGAGGATTTCGCCGCCGAGGTCGACCACAAGGCCGTGCGCGGGGACCTGCGGCGGCGGGCCCGCGACTGCCACATGCCGCAGACGCCCCGCGAACAGCCGCGCGGGGCCCTCGCCTCGCTCAGGCCCGCCTACGGGCTGCTGCTGGAGGTCATCAGGATCCGCTGGGAGCGGCGTGAGCTGAGCTCGATGATGGCCGCGCTGCACATCGCCGGGGAGTACCTGCCGCTGCTGGCGTTCGAGCCGGTGCTCGGCCACTCCGGCGACCCGGCGCGCTGGCCGGAGGGGCTGCGCGCCGAGGGCAGCCGGTTCGGCGTGATCGGCGACCGCGACTGCGACCACACCAAGTCCGAGAAGTCGGCCGCCGAGCGCACGCTGCGGGTCGCCCACGAGCCGCCAGAGGGCTGGCGGGCGTACTTCGACCGCCAGCACAGCCAGCTCGCGGGGGCGTTCGCGACCTGTGTGGCCCGGTGCCGCAATCCGTGCACGGCGATGGACTGGGTGCCCGAGGGCGAGCGCGAGAGCCTCGCCCTGCGGTGCAAGGTGGCGATGACGTTCGCCGACACCCCGCTGGTGCGCCTGCGCCACGCCGCGCCCGTCGGCCACGGCTTCGGGGTGCCCTCGCCGGAGGAGGTGCTGGACGCCTGGGCGCGCAGCCGCGCCCACCTGGACAAGAACGGCGTGGGCCACCGCGCGACCCGGGACGACGGCTTCCCGCTGCCGGGACTGCCGAGCCTGTTCGGCGCGGTGGCCGGTACGCCGATCCGGCCCGCGACGCTGCTCGCGGACGTCGCGGGCGAGTTGGTCAGGCTGCTGAGGACGCCCGTGACGCACAGCCGCCACGCGTGAGCCGGGCGACGGGAGCGGGCCGCCTCACCAGACGGTGGGGCGCCGCTCCCCCCAGAACCCGCCGACAGCCGCCTCGACCTGCGCCGACAGCGAGATCAGCGTGGCCTCGTCCCCGAAGCGTCCCGCCAGCATGACACCGATGGGCAACCCGGCGTCCGTCCAGTGCAGGGGCAGGTTGACGGCGGGCTGGCCGCTCACGTTGTACGTCGCCGCGAACGGCGCGAAGCGCTCCATGCGGTCGAACGTCTCCTGCGGGTCCTCGACGTCCTCGAACCAGCCCACCGGCACGGGAGGCCGGGTGAGGGTGGGGGTGAGCACCGCGTCGAACTCGTTCATGACGAGGAACGCGAACCGGGTGGCGGTCTGCAGGGCCGCCTGCGCCTGCAGGAAGGCCGGGGCGCTGGTGGCGAACCCGCGCTCGCGCAGCCACCGCGTCAGGGGCCGCAGCTTCGGTTCGAGCGAGGGATCCACCGGGTGCATGCAGGCGAAGCAGAACCACAGCTTCTCGAACTCGCCCACGATGGAGGCGTCGAACGGCGCGGGCATGTCGACGATCTCGTGGCCGAGCGAGGCCAGCAGCCGTGAGGCGCTCTCGTAGGCGGCGAGGACGTCGGGGTGGACCTCGGTGCCGGGCACGACGGCCGTGGCGTACCGGCCGATCCTGAGCCGGCCCGGCTCGCGCGTGACCGCCTCGGTGAAGCCGACCGGGGACGGCGGGGCGTGGTACAGGTCGCCGGGCTGGTTGTGCGCCATGGCCTCCAGCAGCGCGGCGGCGTCGGCGACCGTGCGGGTGATCGGGCCGTTGGTGGACAGGCCGGCCAGGTCCGGGACGATCGGCGCGAACGAGATGCGCCCCCGCGTGGGCTTCAGGCCGAACAGGCCGCACACCGAGGCGGGGATGCGGATCGACCCGGCACCGTCGCTGCCGTGCGCGGCGGGGGCGAGCCCGGCCGCGACAGCCGCCGCGGCGCCGCCGCTCGAACCGCCGGCCGACCTGGTCAGGTCCCACGGCGTGCGGGACGGGGGCGAGACGTCGGTCTCGGTGTAGCAGGGAAGGCCGAACTCCGGCGTGGCGGTCTTGCCCAGCATGATCGTGCCGGCGTCGCGCAGGCGGTCGACCACGCTGTCGCTCACTGGCGCGACGAACCCCTCGTAGGTCGCGGAACCGAACAGGGTGGGAACGTCCTTGACGAGGTTGAGGTCCTTGATCGGGACGGGGACGCCGAGCAGCGGCGGGAGGTCCCCGCCGCGCATCACCAGTTCCTCGGCCTCCCGCGCCTGCTCCAGCGCGCGCTCGGGGACCGGCGTGACGAAGGCGCCGACCTCGGGGTCGAGTCGCTCGACACGCTCCAGATAGTGCTTGGTGATCTCTACCGGCGACAGCTCTCTGGAGCGTACGGCCGCGGCCAGCTCCAGGGCTGTGAGATCATGTATGTGCGCCACGCTTTCGCACAGTAGGGCCTATGACCACGAGTTATCTAGAGAGAAAAGGGTTAGATACCCGGCTTTTCGCCCTACGATGCGGGAACGTGCGGCCACAAAAATGTGAACTAGACAACACTAGGCACACCCTTGAGCGTCAACTACCGTGAGTTACGTGGATTCCGGTCTAGAACCTGACGACGGTCACAATACATCACCTATTTGGGTGAGTGACCGCCCCTCGGAGCCGAAATCACGGCCCCAGGCTCCCGAGGCGACTTACGCGCCCGTCGAGCGCGTCTCTCTCATGGCGCTGCTTCAGCAGCCCAAATACCGGCATCTGCGGGTGCGCGCCCTCATCGCCGTCGGCGCGGCGTTCCTCGTGGGCATCCCCATGTGGAGCTGGCGCCTCGGCCTGGTCGCCGCGATCATCGCCGCGATCGCCGACACCGTGTACCGCGCGCGCACGACCTCGACGATCGGGCCCTGGCGGCGCGCCTCGGCGGCCGAGCGCCGCACCGAGGCGCAGCTGAAGAAGCTCGAGCGCAACGGCTACCTCACGCTGCACGCCCGCGGCTTCCCCGACAGCGACGCCCAGGTCGACCATCTGGTCGTCGGGCCCACCGGGGTTTACGCGGTCGACTCCGAGAATTGGGACAAACGGCTTCCGGTCCGGGTCCAGTCCCACCGCAAGCTGTTCCACGGCCCGTTCAACCAGAAACCGCGCCTCGACGAGGCCCGCTGGGAGGCGTCCCAGGCGAGCGAGCTGATCGGCAAGGCGCTGGGGCGCGAGATCACCGTGGTTCCGTCCCTGGCGATCTACGGCCCGGCCATCCCGTGGAAGATCCTCAACATCCGCGAGGTGGACGTCTTCGACGGCTCGCGCGTGCGCAAGTGGATCACCAACCGGGAACGTTCCCTCACCGAGGACGAGGTCGAGGCCATCTACGCCGCGGCCGAGCAGGTCCTTCCGGCGCGCTATCCCGAGAGCTGACCGTCCCAAATGCCTTCGGGGTTCCCGTCACCTGTACCACCACTGCCCCCGGGAGCCCCGAAGGATTTCCGCCGCCACGGTGTCCAGCCCGTGGACCGCGGGTCTCGTCAGGCGGGCGTTGGCCGTACCATTTGAAGACTCAGCGTGAAGCCTTCCGCGTGAAGGCTCAGCGGTAGTAGTCGTCGGATGGGAGAACGGTCATGCCGGCCCTCAGGTCTCGTACGGTCACTCATGGCAGGAACATGGCGGGGGCCCGCGCCCTCCTCCGGGCCACGGGCGTAGCCGGCGGCGACCTCGGCAAGCCGATCGTCGCGGTGGCCAACAGCTTCACCCAGTTCGTCCCCGGCCACGTCCACCTGCGCGAGGTGGCCGACGTGGTCGCGCAGGGCGTGCGCGAGGCCGGAGCCGTCCCCCGCGAGTTCAACACCATCGCCGTCGACGACGGCATCGCCATGGGCCACGGGGGCATGCTCTACTCCCTGCCCTCCCGCGAGCTGATCGCCGACGCGGTCGAGTACATGGTCAACGCCCACTGCGCCGACGCGCTGGTCTGCGTCTCCAACTGCGACAAGATCACCCCGGGCATGC
The DNA here is from genome assembly GCF_040653595.1 of Sphaerisporangium sp. NPDC051011. Taxonomy (NCBI): domain Bacteria; kingdom Bacillati; phylum Actinomycetota; class Actinomycetes; order Streptosporangiales; family Streptosporangiaceae; genus Sphaerisporangium; species Sphaerisporangium sp. NPDC051011. The sequence goes on from NZ_JBFAGG010000016.1 coordinate 43,654, forward strand.
TGCTGGCCGCGTTCCGGCTCAACATCCCGACGGTCTTCGTCTCCGGCGGCCCCATGGAGGCCGGCAAGACCCCGGGCCGCAAGCTCGACCTGATCGACCCCATGATCGCCGCCGCGGACGACAGCGTCTCGGACGCCGACCTGCTGGAGATGGAGGAGAACGCCTGCCCGACCTGCGGGTCCTGCAGCGGCATGTTCACCGCCAACTCGATGAACTGCCTCGCCGAGGCGATCGGCCTGGCCCTGCCGGGCAACGGCACCACGCTCGCCACCCATACGGCCCGCAGGGCCCTGTTCGAGAAGGCCGGGCGCCAGGTCGTCGAGATCACCCGCCGTTACTACGAGCAGGACGACGCGTCGGTGCTGCCGCGCAGCATCGCCACCCGCGACGCCTTCGAGAACGCCATGGCGCTGGACGTCGCGATGGGCGGCTCGACGAACACGATCCTCCACCTGCTGGCCGCGGCCCGCGAGGCGGGCGTCGACTTCGGCCTGAAGGAGATCAACGAGCTCTCCCTGCGGGTGCCGTGCCTGTGCAAGGTCGCGCCCGCCACGGCGAAGTACCACGTCGAGGACGTCCACCGGGCGGGCGGCGTCCCGGGCATCCTGGGCGAGCTGGACCGCGCGGGGCTGCTGCACCGCGACGCGCACAGCATCCACGCGTCCTCCCTGACCGAGTACCTCTCCGCCTGGGACCCGCAGTCGCCCACCGTGACCGACGAGGCGCTGGAGCTGTGGCACGCCGCGCCGGGCAACGTCCGGACGGTCAAGGCCTACTCGCAGAGCGCCCGGTGGGACTCGCTGGACCTGGACCGCGCCGAGGGCTGCATCCGCGACCTCGGCCACGCCTATACCCGTGACGGCGGCCTGGCGGTCCTGTACGGCAACCTCGCGCCCGACGGCGCCATCGTCAAGACGGCGGGCGTCGACGAGTCGATCTGGAAGTTCAGCGGCCCGGCGGTGGTGTTCGAGTCGCAGGAGGACGCGGTCGACGGCATCCTCGGCAACCGGGTGTCCGCCGGCGATGTCGTGGTGATCCGCTACGAGGGGCCGAAGGGCGGTCCCGGCATGCAGGAGATGCTCTACCCGACGAGCTTCCTGAAGGGCAAGGGGCTCGGCAAGGCGTGCGCGCTCGTCACCGACGGGCGGTTCTCCGGCGGGACGTCCGGCCTATCCATCGGCCACGCCTCGCCCGAGGCGGCCGAGGGCGGCGTCATCGCCCTGGTCGAGGACGGCGACCTGATCGAGATCGACATCCCCGGGCGGAGCATCGAGCTGAAGGTCTCCGAGGCCGAGCTGGCGGCGCGCCGCGAGCGCGTGCCGGCCGAACTCGGCGGCTACCGCCCGCGCGAGCGCACCCGCCCGGTCAGCGCGGCCCTGCAGGCCTACGCCGCGCTCACGACCTCGGCCTCCACGGGCGCCTCGCGCGACCTGTCCCAGCTCTCCCGCTGATCTGCGGACGCCGGGTGCGGCCCTCGCGGCCGCACCCTCCCGGGGGTTAGGTGATCGTCACCCGCAGGTCACGAAGAGTCGCCTCCGAGATGGCGTTTCCGGGATCGGGTGTTCGAAAAATGTCGGTGCCCGGCGGTAGTCTTGCGGTATGGCAAACGTCACCACGCCCCTTCTGACGACCGCCGAAATCGCCGCCCTCGCCTTGTCTTTGGCCCATCTGGGTGAAGGTCCCCAAGCGGTGACCGCCCGCCGGGGCCTGCGCTCGGTTTTCGAACAGCTCGACCTCGACGACGAGGTGATCGCCGAGACGCTGGACACGTTGACCACTCCCCTGCCTCCCGACCTGGCGAGGCGCGCCCGCACGATCGCCGGCGCGGTGACCGGCCGCCAGGTCGTACGGCTGCACTATCGCGACGCCGGCGGCCGCGTCACCTCGCGTGACGTCGAGCCGGTCACCTGCCTGGTCCACCGCGACCACTGGTATCTCGTGGGCTGGTGCCGCTCGGCGGCGGGCATCCGGGCGTTCCGGTTCGACCGCATCGTCGCGGTGGAGCCGACGCTGGTGCCCGCGCGTCCCCACCGCGCCGAGCGCTACCTGCCATTCCAGCGGAGAAAGGCCGCCTGACCGGTCACCCTCGGCCCGGCCGCGCACCTCGGCGGCCGGGTCCTTCGCTGCCCGGACGGGGGCGTTCCGTGGACCGCGGTGGGCGGACTTCAGAGGCGACGGGCGTCAGCCGCAGCAGCCTCCGCCGCAGCACCCGCCACCTCCGGCGGAGCGGGGGGCCTGGGCGCCGCCCGTGACGGCGACCGTCGACAGCAGCTTCACCGTGTCGTCGTGCCCCTCGGGGCAGACGGCGGTGTCGCTCGCGGCGGACATGGGGCGCGAGAGCTCGAAGGTCGATCCGCAGGCGCGGCAGCGGTAGTCGTAACGCGGCATGCCCTCAGAGTACGACGAACAGGCCGGCGGCACCCGCTGAACACACACTGCGCGATCGGCCCCCGGGGCCGGCGCCTGGATGGCGGTCCGGCCCCGCGGGACACGCGTCAGGCCGCCGTCTCCTCGAGGTACGGCGCCCATTGCGGGTCGCCGTCGAGCTGGGCCCCGATGAGCCGCCAGTGGACGCCTCTCGGCACGACCGGCGCGACGCGCAGCGTCCAGCCGATCTCTTCCAGCAGGCGGTCGGCCTTGCGGTGGTTGCACTGCATGCACGAGGCGACGCAGTTCTCCCACGTGTGGAGACCGCCCCGCGAGCGGGGCTGCACGTGGTCGATGGTCTCCGCGCGCAGGCCGCAGTAGGCGCACCGGTAGTCGTCCCTGCGCATGAGCGCGGCCCGGGTGAGCGGGATGCGCGAGCGGTAGGGAATGCGGACATATCTCCTCAACCGGATGACCGAGGGGACGTCGACCGTCTTCGACGCGGAGCGCAGCACGGCGCCCCGGCCGTCACGATGGACGACGTCCGCCTTCTCCCTGATCACCAGGATGACGGCCCGGTGCAGGTTGAGGGTGGTCAGCGGCTCGAAGGTGGCATTCAGCAGCAGGACCTGGCGCATCAGCCGGCCCTTCGTGCCATGTAGGTCGTCGAAAGGGATGCGCCGCGGCGCACCCCGTCTTGCGGCCCGTCGTCTTGGGCCCCGGATGATTCCGTCACGTGGACCTCCGCCGGACGGCCCAGCGGATGGGTTCCACGGCGCCGCCCTTCAGCAAGTGTGGCCTTTCGGTCGACTCTCCCGCCACCCCAATTAACGGTCGTGTCTCCAAGACCCCGCCTTCCGTTTTATGTCCGGTTAGCCCTGGTAAGCAAACCTATTGGGTAAAGATCACTCTGGATCGGCGACGATCCACCGGATCGGCCACCGGTGCGGAGATTGGGAAAACCATGTCTCACCACCGGTAAGGGGGGTGCCATAAGCTCGCTACATGACGCGAGTGCCGTACCCGAACGCACACCGGGACTCCGTGGTCGACGACTACCACGGCACACCGGTGCCCGACCCGTACCGCTGGCTGGAGGACGCCGGGAGCCCCGCCGCCAAAGAGTGGCTCGACGCGCAGGGTGATCTGTTCGCCAAGGCGGCGGCCACGTCTCCCCGGCGTGACACCTTCCGCGACCGCATCACCGAGCTCGTGCGCTCGGGCACGGTCGGCGCCCCCGCGTGGCGCGGCGACCGGCGCTTCTTCATGCGCCGCACGCCCGGCCAGGAGCACGCCGTGCTCTACACCGTCGGCCCCGACGAGGTCGAGCACATCCTGCTCGACCCGATGGCGATGGACCCCTCCGGCCTGACCACGATCGACTCCTGGCAGCCGGACAAGGAGGGGCGGCGGCTCGCGTACCAGATCTCGGTGGGCGGCGACGAGGAGTCCCGTCTGCACGTCATCGACGTCGCGACCGGCGAGCGGCTGGACGGGCCGATCGACCGCTGCCGCTACTCCCCGATCGCCTGGATCCCCGGCGGCGAGGCGTTCTACTACGTCCGGCGGCTGCCCCCGGAGGATCTCCCCGAGGCGGAGCGCCAGTTCCACCGCCGCGTCTACCTCCACCGCCTCGGCACGCCCACCGAGCAGGACGTCCTGATCTTCGGCGACGGCCTGGAGAAGACCAACTACTACGGCGTCTCGGTGTCGAGGGACGGCCGCTGGCTGACCGTCTCCGCCTCACGTGGCACGGCTCCGCGCAACGACCTGTGGGTGGCCGACCTCTCGGCGTCCTCCCTGGAGACGCCCGCGTTCGTGACGGTCCAGGAGAACGTGGACGCGCAGACCAGCCTCCTGTTCGGCCGCGACGGCCGGCTGTACGTCTTCAGCGACCGCGACGCGCCCCGCGGCCGCCTGTGCGTGACCTCGCCCGACCGGCCGCAGCACGAGAACTGGCGCGACCTCGTCCCCGAGGACCCCGAGGCGGTGCTGAGCGACTTCGCGATCCTCGACGACCTGGAGCGCCCGGTCATGCTGGTCGGCTGGACGCGCCACGCGATCAGCGAGATCTCCGTGCACGATCTGGCCACCGGCGAGAAGATCGGCGACGTGCCGACCCCCGGGCTGGGCTCGATCGGCGGCATCACCGAGCGCCCCGAAGGCGGGTACGAGGCGTGGTTCGGCTACACCGACCACACCAGCCCGCCGAGCATCCAGCGCTACGACGCCCGCACCGGCGAGACCACGCTGTGGGCGGCCTCTCCGGGCGCCGTGGAGGTTCCCGAGGTCACCACCGAGCAGGTCGTCTACCGCTCCGCCGACGGCGCCGAGGTCCACATGATCGTGGTGTCCCGGCCCGGCTCCGGCCCCCGCCCGACCATCCTGTACGGCTACGGCGGGTTCGGCCTGCCGATGACGCCGGGCTTCTCCGCCACGACCCTGGCCTGGGTCGAGGCCGGGGGCGTCTACGCGGTGGCACAGCTGCGCGGCGGCGGCGAGCAGGGCGAGGAATGGCACCGCGCCGGCATGCTCGCCCACAAGCAGAACGTCTTCGACGACCTGCACGCCGCGGCCGAGCACCTGATCGCCACGGGCGTGACCACCCCGGGGCAGCTCGCGATCTCCGGCGGCTCCAACGGCGGCCTGCTGGTCGGCGCGGCCCTCACCCAGCGTCCCGAGCTGTACGCGGCGGTGGCCTGCTCGGCGCCGCTGCTCGACATGGTCAGGTACGAGAAGTTCGGCCTCGGCGCCACCTGGAACGTCGAGTACGGCTCGGCGGACGTCCCCGAGGAGTTCTCCTGGCTGTGGGGCTACTCGCCCTACCACCACGTCCGCGAGGGCGTGCGGTATCCGGCGACGCTGTTCATGGTCTTCGGCTCCGACACCCGGGTGCACCCACTGCACGCCTGGAAGATGTGCGCCGCACTCCAGCACGCCCAGGCGCCGGACGGGCCGCCCATCCTGCTGCGCAACGAGGCCGAGGTCGGGCACGGGGCGCGGGCGGTGAGCCGCTCGGTGGAGCTGCTGGCGGACCAGCTCGCGTTCCTGGCCCAGCACACCGGCCTCACCGCCTGAGCGGCGCTCTCAGGCGCCCCTAGGCGCCCTCAAGCGCCCTCAGCGGGGGAAGACGATCGTCTTGTGGCCGTCCAGCAGCACGCGCTGTTCCGCGTGCCAGCGGACGGCCCGGGCGAGCGCGAGCCGCTCGACGTCCCGGCCCATCGCGGCGAGGTCGTCGGGCGAGTGGGTGTGGTCCACCCGCGCGACCTCCTGCTCGATGATCGGCCCCTCGTCGAGGTCCGCGGTCACGTAGTGCGCGGTCGCGCCGATCAGCTTCACCCCGCGCGAGTACGCCTGGTGGTAGGGCTTGGCGCCCTTGAACGACGGCAGGAACGAGTGGTGGATGTTGATCACCCTGCCGCTGAGCTTGGCGCACAGGTCAGCCGAGAGCACCTGCATGTAGCGGGCCAGCACGACCAGGTCGGCGCGGTAGTGGTCGACCAGCGTGAGGACCTCGGCCTCCTGGCGCGGCTTGGTCTCCGGTGCCACCGGCAGGTGGTGGTAGTCGATGCCGTACGACTGGGTGAGCGGCCGCATGTCGGGGTGGTTGGAGACGACGGCGACGATCTCGATGTCCAGCAGGCCCGACCGCGTGCGGTACAGCAGGTCGTTCAGGCAGTGGCCGAGCTTGCTGACCATCACCAGCACGCGGGGCTTGACCCCGAGGTCGTGCAGGCGGAACTCCATGGCGATCTCGGGGACGAGCGCGGCGAAGGCCGTGCGCAGCTCGTCCTCGGGCAGCGAGGAGGTGAACTGCACGCGCATGAAGAAGCGCCCGGCCACCGGGTCGCCGAACTGCTGGCTCTCGGTGATGTTGCACTGGCGCGCGGCCAGCAGCCCGGAGACCGCCGCCACCACGCCCGGCTTGTCCGGACAGGACAAGGTCAGTACATATTCGGAGCCCACCGGCGTCTCACCCTTTCCTCTGCGCCTGAGGCAGATTACCGCCCGGCGGGGACCCGGGTGCCGTCCACTGCGGAACGCGGGGGCCACGCCGGGCGGACGACCCCGGCAGAGGTCGGCAAAAGGCGCATTGCACTCGCTCAACGGTACTGAGGCACAAATCCACAGCATCTGTTGCCCCCTGTTGACCTGGGGCTTCGTAGCCTCTAATGCGTGAAATGGGTCGACAGCAGAGGATTCGAGGTCGAGGCCCTGGTCCTCGGCAACCAGCCCTGGCTGCGCGTGCGCAGAGGCCAGGACTACGTCGCCTACTACACGGACGTGGCCGAGCTGTCCCAGCACCTCGACCTGGCCGATCTGGTCGTGACCGAGTGAGCCTCGCGAGGAAGCCCTTGAACGACGGGCCGGAGTGGTCGTCGCGGCGCGCCCGGACGAGAGTTACAGTGGCGCCCGAGGGAGCGGAGAGGAGCCGGCGGGTGCTGAAGTGGGACACCTTGTCACCGGGTGAGAAGAGGGCGGCCGTCGCGCTGGCGGCGATGCTTCCCGGCTACGTCAACGCCGTCTTCGTCGCCGAACATCTCGCCGAGACGATCGCGTGGCGGCGCGGCGAGCTGACCGACGAGCAACTGCTCGCCCGCACCGGCTGGACGTTCAACGCGACGCCGGAGCAGTACGCCGACATGGCGCTCAGATCCGCCCAGGCCGCCGGAATAGACCCGGTGCGGTGGCTCGACGCGATGAAGGACGCCTACGAGGAACAGCGCGCCATCGCCGCCGAGCTGGAAGCCCACTCCCAGCGTGCCAAGGAGACGACCCCGGACGAGTTCTGGGAGATCGTCAACGCCAATACCTGGCCGGACATCGTCGCGGAGCCCGGCGGGCCCTCCGAGCCGCCCGAGACGCCGGGCAGTCCCGAACGGCCGGGCGCGTAGACCGGCCGCCGATGATCTTCTCGATCTGCTTGAATCTTCACCATGTCCGCTGAGTCCGCTGAGTCCAGTGAGTCCGCTGAGTTCAGTGAGCCAGACGAGCCCAGTGACCGGCCGGCCGCGCGGGTGGTGTGCGTGGACGGGGACGGGCGCGTGTTGCTGCTGCGCTGGCGGGACACCGTCGCCGGCAGGGTGTTCTGGGAGCCGCCCGGGGGTGGCATCGATCCGGGAGAGACGCCGCTGGAGGCGGCGCGCCGGGAGCTCGCCGAGGAGACCGGCCTGCCCGGCGACGCGGTGATCGACGTGTCGGTGCCGGTCGAGCGCGACTACCACTGGCTCGGCGTCCACTACGTCAAGGTGGAGCCGTTCTACCTCGCCCGCTTCGGCGGGTCCCCGCAGGTGGCGCCCGCCACGCTGACCAGCGAGGAGCAGGACACCTTGCTCGGGCACGGCTGGTTCACCCCGGCCGAGATCGCCGCCCTCCCCGATCCGGTCGAGCCCCCGGCCCTCACCGAGGTCGTCGCCCTGCTGGACGACCTCGGCCGCCGCGCGAGCCCTCACGAAGGGCGCTGAGGACGCCACCCGGCGGGGGACGTCAGCCGCCGCTGGGCGCGGCCTCGCGAAGGGCGGTGAGGACGTCCTGGTCGTCCGGGTCGAGCTCGTGCGCCCGGCGCAGGTCGGCCAGGGCCGCGTCCCGCCGGCCGAGGTCCGCGAGCGCGACGGCCCGGTTGAAGTAGAGCGCCGCGTCCTCCCCCGGCTCCAGGGCGCGCGTCAGGTCCGCCGCCGCGCCCTCCGGGTCCCCCGTCTCGTACCGCAGGCCCGCCCGCCCGGCCCAGGCCGCGACGAGGCCGGGCGCCCCCGCGAGGGCGCCGTCGAACGCCTCCCGCGCCCGCGCGTACCTCCCGGCCGCGGTTTCGAGCTGACCGAGGACGCACAGCAGGTGCGGGTTGCGCGGCGCGAGCGCGAGCCCCGCGTCCACGTCGGCCCGGGCGGGCCCGTCGAGGCCGAGCTGGGCCAGCAGCCCCGCGCGGTTGATGTAGGCGTCGAGGTACCCGGGGTCGAGTTCGATCACGCGGTCGAGGTCGGCCCTGGCCGCGGCGAGGTCGCCCTCGGCGAGCAGGAGCTGGGCGCGGTTGTAGTGCGCCTCGGGCAGGGGCGGGCTCAGCCGGACGGCGTCGTCGTAGTCGGCGAGCGCGGCCTCGACGCGGCCCATCTGGAAGAGCAGGTTGCCGCGGTCCAGGTGGTAGTCGGGGTAGTCGGGGTCCATCTCCACTGCGGCGTCGAGGTCGGCCAGGGCCTCCTCGGGGTGCCCCATCACGCCGAGGAGCTGCGCCCGGTTGGCGTGCAGGATCATTCGGTGGACACGATGGCGCCCGTGAGGTAGATCGGTCTCGGCGAGCTTGATGGCGGACTCGACCAGCGTGAGCGCCGCGTCCACGCGGCCCGCGCGCATTTCGATGAGGGCCTTGCCGTTGAGGTCGAAGCCCAGCTTGAAGGCGCGGACGGCGCGGTCGGGCAGCAGGGTGGAGATCGCGATGGCCTCGTTGATCCAGCCCTGGGCGCGGCCGAGGTCGCGGCGGGCGGGGTCGGGGTGGCGGGCATCCAGCATGGCGGCGCCGTAGGCCGCCGCCGAGTGCACCTCGGGGTCCAGGCTGGCGCGGCGGGCCCGCTCGTACAGGGCGCGCGCCTCGTCCCTGCGGCCGGTGCCGGCGAGCGCGGTCGCCGTGCCCTGGAGCAGGTTCCACCACCGGCCCGCCGCGGGCTCGGCCAGGGCCATGCCTCGCAGCCCGAAGTCGGCGGCGGCGTCCAGGAAGCCCTCGCCCAGGCAGTGGTCCAGGGCGGCCCACAGCGCCTCCACGCCCGCGCCTGACGGATCGCTCCCGTTCTCGCGGTGGTAGGGGATGGCGCCGAGGGCGTGGCGGCGCTCGCCGGTGGCGGCGAGCGCGGCGGCGCGCCGATCGTGCAGGCGGGCGCGCTCGGCGGGGGGCAGGGCGTGGTAGGCGGCGGGCGCCCGGGGGTCGTCCAGCGTGCCGTCGGCGGCGACATAACGGGCGGCAAGATCCTGGGGATCTTCCATAGCCGATAAATCCGCTTTTATCGCGTGCCCGGTAAACCAATCCTGTGGCGCTTTACTCGAACACACCACAATTGTCAACTGAGTAGGGTCGAATCGGCGCATCAGGGTGCACAGAAGTTCGCGGTCGGTCTCGTCCACCTCGTCGGCGTTCTCGGCCACGATGGCCGGCACCTTCACCCCGCAGTCGCGGACGAATTCCGCGATTCCATTCGCGATCCGCAGCGTGCGGCGCGGGGCCGGCACGAGGATGCGCTCCTCGTCGGGCAGGCGGGTGTAGAGAGGGGAACGGCGGGCGGGCACCCGGTCCCGCAGATCGGGTGCCGCCGCTCGGATCTCGATGTCGTGGTCCACCACGACACCAGGGGCGCGCTCAAGCGCGGCCGGCACCAAGGCATGGAGCAGCGCTCCCCCGAAGGTGTACGGCCCTCGGAGGCGCCGGTGGGCGTCGACCACCGGGATCGGCCACCATGGAAGGCCGAGCCGGTCGAGCACGATCAGGCGGTCGCGCGAGCGCCTCCCGTGGATCCAGAGGTGGCCAGGTCGGCCGGTCACCCCTTGTGGATCGCACTCGCGCTGCCGGTGAGATGGACCATGCCAGGTTTGCGGACGACGATCTTCTTCATCGGATGCCCTCTCCTCGGGTCTTCACTACAAAGACCTAATTATCGGACAAATCGATAAATCCGCAAGTATAGGCAGTGTCTTGGACCGAAATACGATATATATGCGCCTAGTGGGTAAGTTGCGATGAAGGCTGCGGCGTCAGCGGCTTCTCACCGTAAACAACGACAAGTCCTCCCCTGTCCTCCCGGCGGACTTCCCGCCAGCCGTACTTCCGGTAGAGCTCCAGCGCCGCGCCCTGCCGCAGCGTCGTGTCCCCGCGCAGCCTGCTGTAGCCGAGCCGCCGCGCGGCCTCCTCCAGCGCGTCGATGACGAGCGTGCCGAACCCGCGCCGCTGGAAGTCCGGACGGACCCGCAGGCGGCACAGCTCGGCGCAGTCGTCGTCGACGCGCCGCAGGCCGCCCATGGCCACGATGCCGGCGCCCTCCACCTGGCCGACCAGGAACTCGCCCCGGTCGGCCAGGTAGACCTCGTTGATGCGCGGGATGTCATCGTCGTAGTAGACCCCGTCTCCCATGGTGATGCCGACCTGGGCGAGACAGGTGCGGTGCAGGTCCCAGACGGCTTCCCGATCCGACCAGCGATACCGCCTGAGCACAAGCGTCATACAGCGGGCTCCGCCGGTGTCTCGGGCGCCGGGCCCATCGTCGCGAGGTGCTCGATGAAGTCCTGGAGCCCTTCGATGTTGTCGCCACATTTGACCTGGATCGCCTTGGCGAGGTCCGCGGCCCGGCGCACGATGATGTCCGTCCGGAAGCCGTCGCCGACCCGGCCCACCGCGTCCCTCCCGAGCCGCAGCGCCTCGTGGCCGTCGCCTTCGAGCAGCCTGCACTGCGCCTGGTCGAATCTGATGAGCGTCTGGTCGAGCAGGTCGCCGTCGTACTTCTCCAGCGCCTGCTCCAGGATCAGGTCGGCCTCGACCGTCTGCCCGAGCCGGGTCAGAGCGTCGCCCTGGTGGAAGTAGAGCTGGCGCTCGGTGTAGCCGAAGACGGTGTCCTCCTGCTGGGCGGGGCTCATCTGGGCGAACGCGGCCCTGGCGCGGGCCAGCGCACGCTTGGCCTGGTCGACGACTTCCTTCTTGCCTCCCGCGTTGGCGAGCATCGACAGTGCCCTGGCCTCCACGACGGGGGCCATGGCCTTGGCCGCGCACGGGGTCTGCCCGGCGAGGTCGCGGCTCTTCTTGGCGAGGTTGAGGGCCTCGCGTGGATCTCCGTAGAAGAGGGGCACCAGGGCCTCGCGCGCGGTGACCCAGGCCCGCAGCGCGCGGTCCCCGGTCTCGTCCGCGGCGGCGCGCGAGGTGCGGAAGAACGACCGGGCGAGGCGCTGGTCGCCGAGGTCGATCATGATGATGCCGGCCAGGCCCGAGAGGCGGGCGGCCAGCGCGCAGAGGCGCTCCTGGAGGTCGATCGGCTGGTGGCGCTCCATCGCCTGCCGGACCGTGCTGAACTCAAGGAGCACGTCGCAGAGCTGCTGCAACGGTGGGGTGTTCATGTACTGCCGGCCGAAAGAGGTCGCCGCCTCTTCCCAGTGATCGAGCATGGCGGGGGACACGGTGGTCGACACCAGGGTCTCGTCCATGCGCCTGCGGATGTTGTCGGCCGCGCCGAGCACGGAGTCGTTCAGCGGCACCGCGGTGCCCGCGATCATCGCCAGCAGCGTCCTACGTAACACGTTCTCGTCCTCCTCACCCCCGTCTGCGGTGGAGTCGCTGAGCGGCTTGACCCACAGCTCGCGCGATTCGGGGGAACTCTCGGGTTTGACCTCCTTGAGGCCGCCCCGCACGATGCCGGGCATGCGATGGCCGTGGCCACAGATGCACGGGCCGTCGTAGCCGAGGGCGGCCGGCTCGACCCGGTAGACGGAACACAGATAGTGGAGGTACTCGGGGCCAGGGCGTTTCAACCCGCTTTCGTATGCACTGAGAAGCGTTTCCCCTATGCCGGGTACCGGTTTGCCGTCGCGTTCGAACAGAGCACGCACCTGTTCGATCACGTCGGCAAGGGCGACCCCATGAGCGAGGCGGTGTGATTTGATTCGAGTTGTCCCGAAATGAGGGGAGCACTCTTCATAAATCTCCTCGGCGATTCGGGCGGAACTACGCCCGGCCGCCAGGCCTCGCGCCCGGGTTCGCCGGGCCAACTCCGTTTCCTTGTGCTGTCTGCCGGACATCCCGGCCCCTCCCTTGCGGCCAGCCGCTCATGCTGGCCACGTCGCCGACCGGTTCATCACCTACGATGACGCAGCATCACGCCCGGGTTACGCTGCGTCTATTGAGAATGATGGACCAGTTATGACCAGCCGTGAAAGGACGATAGAAGCTGCTGGCATAGGATCGTCCCCCGCCGGGCGTGTTCTTTCAACCCACTTGAAATAACCGAGCACCCGACCGCCCGTGAAGCTTCGTTGACCCATCGGCCCGGGTGAGTCAGATTTGGCCAACCAGCCGCGATTCACCAGGGGATTAACCCCCCGGAAATCGCCGGAGACGAGGGAAGGCTCCGAGTGGACGACAGCTTCCAGCACCTGGAACGACTGGCCGATGAGCTCGACGCTCGCGGGCTGCTCGCCAGGGTGGTGCACACACAGTCGGGACGGGCGTTCGTCCGCGTGATCAATCCGAACGCCACGAGTCTGGCCGAGAACGTCACCTGCCGCGCGCAGGCGGCCCCCGCATACTTCTGGTGGTCGTGGGGCGAGCGCATGCACACGGCCGACGACCCGGCGGGCGCGGCGACCAAGGTCGCCCAAGTGCTGGCCGCGGTGAGCGAATAGGCACGAGGCGGACGCGGTGCAGCGCAGTCACCTCGTCCGCCCGTGTCCCACCGCGGCTCTTCGGGGTCGGCGGGGCGTCCGGTGCGGAGCGCTCCGGCCTGTGGCGACACAGCAGCCGGAGCGCTGGGCGCCCCGCCGGCTCCGTATATCAACGATCGAACTCTTCGTGATCAACGAGCAGCCCGTGTTCTTGATCACATGGCTGCCGCCGGGCGCGGACATCCTCCGCGGTCGGCGGTGATCGGGAATCCCCCGATCGGGAACGGCGCGGGACACGCTTCCGGGTGCGTGTCCCGCCCGGGCCGCACGTCACCGGGGTGTCCGGGCCCGCCCTCCGCGGCCCCGGGCCGGGCACTCCCGTCTTCCCCGGCGTGGTGTGACGACGGCCGGGCCGGTCGGCGGAGTCGCTTCGGTCAAGTACCGTTTTCTCTAGGTCAAGGACCGACATCGTCTTCGCCGACCGGCCCGATCCGAAGGGGAGCAACCGCGTGTTCCTGCTTGGCCCCAGTCCGGCGCCGTCTCCCTCGACCTCGCCCGATCCAGGCCTCCCCGGCCTCGATGACACGGCACAACTGGCCATGAACATGTGCGGCGGCACCAGCAAGGACAACGTCCTGTGTGGCATCCTGCTCAACGTGCTACCCGCCGACTGGGCGTCCCCTGTGGCCTGGATCATCAGCATCGTCCTCATCCTGGTGGTCGCCCTGGTCATCCGAGGGCTGCTCCACCGAGTGGTCAACCGCGTGATCCGCCGGGCCGCCGACGGCGTCATGCCAGAACGCCTGCGATTCCGCGCCACGCCCGTGGACGGCGCAACGGCCGTGATCACCGAGCGCCGCCGCCAGCGCGCCGAGACGCTCGGGTCCGTCCTCAACAGTCTGATCACCGCCGTCGTCTTCGGCACCGCCGGGCTCATGGTGCTCAGCCGGTTCGGGCTCGACCTGGCGCCCATCCTGACCAGCGTCGGCATCCTCGGCGTCGCGGTGGGCTTCGGCGCCCAGGAACTGGTGAAGGACTTCATCGCCGGCATGTTCATGCTGGTGGAGGACCAGTACGGTGTGGGCGACCTGATCGACACCGGGATGGCGATCGGCACCGTCGAGGCCGTGACGCTGCGCATCACCCGCCTGCGCGACGTCGACGGCCGGGTCTGGTACGTCCGCAACGGCACGATCACCCGCGTCGGCAACGAGTCACAGGGGTGGTCGCGGGCCGTGGTCGACGTGCCGGTGGCCTACGAGGCGGACATCGCCGGCATCCGGGATGTCCTCAAGGGCCTCACCGAGGAGATCTGGAACGACCCGGACCTTCGCGACATCGCAATCGTCGAGGAGCCCCAGGTGTTCGGGCTGGAGCAGATCTCCGACAAGGCGATGATCTTCAGGATCAGCGTGAAGACGGTGCCGTCGCAACAGGCCGAGGTCGCCCGCGAGGTCCGCATGCGGGTCAAGATGGCGCTGGACCGGGCCGGCATTCCCCTCGCCGCGTCTGAGTAGGCTGGTTCGCGTGTCCGCTACTCCTCCGGAATCCATGTCCTTCTACGACGCCGTGGGCGGCTCAGAGGCCTTCGAGCGCCTCGTGCACCGCTTCTACCAAGGCGTCGCCGACGACCCGCTGCTGCGCCCGCTGTACCCCGAAGAGGACCTCGACGGGGCCGAGGAGCGCCTGCGCCTGTTCCTCATCCAGTACTGGGGCGGCCCGAGCACGTACGGCGAGCGCCGCGGGCATCCCCGGCTGCGCATGCGGCACGCGCCGTTCGTGATCGGCGAGGCGGAACGCGACGCCTGGCTGCGCCACATGCGCGAGGCCGTCGAGTCCCTGGAGCTCCCCGGCGAGCTGGAGGCCAAGCTCTGGAACTACCTGGAGTACGCCGCGCAAAGCCTCGTCAACGCCCACTGACCCCGTCGGCCGGCCCTCCCCGGCCGAAGCACCGTCCCCCGCCCTCGGGCCAGACGCCGGACCGCTCCACGCACGGCCCGGGCGCAGGGGCAGCGGCAGGCAGGGTCAGAAGCTCCCCGTGGTGGCGCGACGCCGTCCACGAGATCTACGTTCGCAGCCGCGCCCGTCCGCGTGGACGGCGGGGACGGGCGGATGGCGCTCTTGATACGACGATGGCGGGGTCCTGGTCGTCCGGACCCCGCCTGCCAGCTGTGCCTATGGCCGCGCCTCCGACACGAAGGGTTCGGGGCGCACTTTAGGCGGCGAACTCAGTCGCGGGTGAGCTTGCGGTACGTCACCCGGTGGGGGCGCGCCGCCTCGGCGCCCAGACGGTCGATCTTGTTCTTCTCGTAGTCGGCGAAGTTGCCCTCGAACCAGAACCAGTTCGAGCCGCCCTCCCACGCGAGGATGTGCGTCGCGATGCGGTCGAGGAACCACCGGTCGTGCGAGGTGATCACCGCACAGCCCGGGAAGTCCAGCAGGGCGTTCTCCAGGCTGCCCAGCGTCTCGGTGTCGAGGTCGTTGGTGGGCTCGTCCAGCAGCAGGACGTTGCCGCCCTGCTTGAGCGTGAGCGCGAGGTTGAGGCGGTTGCGCTCGCCGCCGGACAGGATGCCCGCCGGCTTCTGCTGGTCGGGGCCCTTGAAGCCGAACGCCGCGATGTAGGCGCGCGAGGGCATCTCGACGTGGCCGACCTTGATGTGGTCGAGCTCGTCGGAGACGACCTGCCAGACGTTCTTCTTCGGGTCGATGTTGCCGCGGCCCTGGTCGACGTAGGAGATCTTGACGGTCTCGCCGATCGTGATGTCGCCGGTGTCGGGCGTCTCGGCGCTCATGATCATGCGGAACAGTGTGGTCTTGCCCACGCCGTTGGGACCGATGACGCCGACGATGCCGTTGCGGGGCAGGTCGAAGGTCAGACCCTCCATCAGCAGGCGGTCGTCGAAGCCCTTCGTGAGGCCGGCCGCCCTGATGACGGTGGTGCCGAGGCGCGGGCCCGGCGGGATCTGGATCTCTTCGAAGTCGAGCTTGCGGTGCTTGTCGGCCTCGGCCGCCATCTCTTCGTAGCGCTGGAGACGCGCCCGGCTCTTGGTCTGGCGGGCCCGCGCGTTGGAGCGCACCCACTCGAGCTCTTCCTCCAGGCGCCTCCTGCGCTTGGCGTCCTTCTGGCCCTCGACCTTCAGGCGGGCCGCCTTCTGCTCCAGGTAGGTGGAGTAGTTGCCCTCGTAGGGGTAGCAGCGGCCGCGGTCGAGCTCGAGGATCCACGTCGCCACGTTGTCGAGGAAGTAGCGGTCGTGGGTGACGGCCAGGACGGTGCCGGGGTACTTCTCCAGGTGCTGCTCGAGCCACTGGACGCTCTCGGCGTCGAGGTGGTTGGTGGGCTCGTCGAGCAGCAGCAGGTCGGGCTGCTCCAGCAGCAGCTTGCACAACGCGACGCGGCGGCGCTCACCACCCGACAGCTTGGTCACCTCGGCGTCGGGCGGCGGGCAGCGCAGCGCGTCCATCGCCTGTTCGAGCTGGCTGTCGACGTCCCACCCGTTGCGGTGGTCGAGGGCCTCCTGCAGTTTGCCCATCTCGTCCAGCAGCTCGTCGCTGTAGTCGGTCGCCATGAGCTCGGCGATCTCTTCGAAGCGGGCCCGCATGGCCAGCGTCTCGGCCACGCCCTCCTGGACGTTGCCGAGGACGGTCTTGGACTCGTTGAGCGGAGGCTCCTGCTGGAGCATGCCGACCGTGAACCCGGGCATCAGCCGGGCGTCACCGTTCGACGGCTGCTCGAGGCCGGCCATCATCTTCAGAAGCGTGGACTTACCGGTGCCGTTGGGGCCCAGTACACCAATCTTGGCTCCGGGCAGGAAATGCAGCGTGACGTCGTCAAGGACAACCTTGTCGCCGTGCGCCTTGCGCACGCGCTGCATCGTGTAGATGTACTCGGGCATGCCTCTAAGACTAGGGGATTCCGCCGTCGGAGTTGTCCGCTCGCGCACGAGGGGGCGGGACCGGGGCGACCGGCAGGCAGATGCGGTCGCGGCCGAGCTCCTTGGCCCGGTAGAGAGCGAGATCGGCGGCGGCGAGCAGCTCGATCAGGTCGTCGCCGTGGACGCTCATGATGGCCACGCCCGCCGACACCGTGACGGTGATCATCGCGTCGTCGACCGGAATGGCCATCCTGCCGACGCGGGAGCGCAGGCGCTCGGCCACCCGGCGGGCCTCGGCGACGTCCGCCCCCGGCAGCAGGACCACGAACTCCTCGCCGCCGAACCGGCCGACGACGTCGTATTCGCGGAGCTGGCTGCGCAGGGCCGTGGCGACACCCGCGAGCACCTGGTCGCCGACAAGGTGGCCGTAGGTGTCGTTGACCCGTTTGAAGTGGTCGATGTCGACGATCAGGAGCGCGAGCGTCTCGCCGGTGCGCCGGGCGCGGACGATCTCGGTGTCGGCCTCCCGCTGCCAGGCCGTCGCGTTGAGCAGGCCGGTCTTGGCGTCGGTGCGGGCGGCGGCCTTGAGCTGGGCGTGCAGCAGGCTGCGTTGCAGGAGCACCACCGGCGGGAGCGTGAGAAGCAGCAGCAGCGGGCTGACCCCGCAGGCGATGGCGACCAGGACCCCGAGGCAGAGCTCGACGACGTCGAGGATCACGCGCTCGCGATCCCACAGGACGTCGCGCCACCGGGAGTCGGGATCGGAGATCTGCAGGGCGACGGCGATCAGGGCGGTGTTGAGGACGGTGAACAGCGCCGCGCAGGCCACGGCCAGGGCGATCGGCCCGCCCGTGCCGAGCGAGGGCCCCGCCGGGGCGCGCACGAAGGCGTGAAAGACCATGGACGCGACGCCGGCGGCGAGGCCGATCGCCGCCGCGCTGAACACCCGCCGGTAGAGCACCGTGGCCCGTACCCGGATCTGCAGCAGGAACTGCAGTGGCAGGGGCGCCAGCAGCGCGTACACCGGGGGCAGCAGCAGCGCGACGGGGAGCCACCACGCGGAGAGCAGGTCACGGGACACGCCGGCCGGCATGCCGAGCCTGCGGGTCGCCTCGATGCAGACCGCCCCGCAGGCCACCAGGGCCAGGAAGGTCAGGAACTCCGCCCAGCGGAACTCGGTCGACACGGCGAGGTAGCCCGCCGCGCCCACGGCGAGGCCCACGGTGGCGCAGACGTAGAGGACCAGCATGGTGGGCTGAGCCAGCAACGGCCAGCGATCGGCCAGTGATTGCACGCCGACCCGTGGCTCGTCCGAGGAATGACCGAGCGCCGTCATCACATCCCCCAAGCTCACATCCGTCCGGACGGGTTCGATGTCTCGACTGTACGTCTCACGATGTGTAACACAATAGTCGCAGAGTGTGCGGGGCGCGATGAGAACCGCTACGTTGGAGCACTGCGGCCACGCCTCCCCCGGTTGGAGGCCCAGGCCACGATCCGACCGCTCCGCGACGAGCGGCTCCCCTGCGGGAAAGGAGCAGCCATGGTGCGAGGCGTCATCTGGACCTGACCAGACACACCCACCCATGACCCACGGCAGCCCCTCGCCCGGCGCGCGATCCTCGAATCCGCCCCGTCGGACGCGTCAGGCGCGCCACCCGAGACGCGGCCGACCAGCCCTGGCGAGGAGGAGCGGCGCCGCCCCGGCAAGGAACCGTCCAGAAACGGAGCCGCCGGAACTCAGGCGGCCAGACGCTCGGCGATCTCGGCGGTCTCAATGGTCTCGGTGGTCTCTGTTGTCTCCATCGTCTCGCTCTTCTCGACCGCTTCCGCGGCCGGCGCCTGGCGAGCGAAACCGGCGGGAGGCGCCACCTGAACGTCCCCGCCCTCGTCGGCGGCCGCCGTGACCGCCCCGGCCATCGCCATCACCGGTGCGCCGGCCCCGGCGGCCGTCCGCTGGGGTTTCTCGAAGGTGGTCACGCCCCGGCGCAGGTCATGGCCGACGGAGACGGCCTCGACCTCGGCCGCCGACCCTCGCCGGCCGTCGCGCTCGTAGGAGCGGACGCGCAGCTTGCCGTGCACGACGATGGGCTGCCCGGGCCTGACGCACCGGGCGACGTTCTCGGCCAGCACCCGGTAGCAGCGGACGGTGTAGTAGCTGGTCTCGCCGTCGTACCAGGACTGGCTGGACTTGTCGTAGAGGCGCGGCGCGCAGGCGAGCCGCAGTGACGTCACGCGGAGGCCGTTCTCACCGGCGAACTGCCGGGGCTCGGCGACGACGTTCCCGCTCAGCGTGATGTAGATGTCGTTCATCGTGCCTCCCATGGCGGGCCGGCGGACCGTCTCCACCGGCATGGGAGTCAGCTTGACGCGGCCCGTCACCCTCCATGGTCGCCGAACCACGTTCTGTGGATGATTCGCCACGCCGCGCGGCCGCCTGTGGATAACCGACCGCGCACAGCAACGGCCGCGCCCTGCGGCAGATCACGCGGGGAAGTGACCGTCAGCGCCGGGCCGCGGCGAGCGCGGCGAAGAACTCGTTGTACCGCTGGAGTTCCTGCTCCACCGGCTTGACCACCATGTCCTTGGAGACGACCGAGATCCGCCGCCGCATGTCGCGTTCGAGGCGGTCCCGCTCCTTGCCCGCGCCGAGCACGACGAAGTTGCGGCTCGCGATGGCCGACAGCAGGCCGAGCCCGAGCACACTGACCACCATCACCCCGAGCCAGGGCAGCACCGAGACGTCCCCGAGGAGCTCGGCGGGGGCCTTCACCAGCTTGAGCACGCCGTACACGACGATGGCGCCGGCCCAGGCCAGCCCGGCGGCGAACAGCGCCACCAGCAGGTACTGCCAGACCTTCAGCAGCCGCCACCACCCCGGCACGCGGTCGAGGCGCGGGGCGGTCTCGGACAGTTCGCCGGACAGAACCTCGGGAAGCCTCTTCACCTGCGAGCGCGCGGCGTCGCGCACGCCGTTGCGCCACGCCTCGGGCATTCCGGACGTCAGCCCGTCGGCCAGCGCCTGCACGGCGTTCTCGACCTCGGCGGGCTGGGCGCTGACCTTGGCCGCCGTCACGGCCTTGATCTCGTCGCGGAGGTTGCCGATGCGCAGGCTGGCGAGGGGGTCGGGACGCAGGCGGGACGCCCAGCGGGCGAACGGCCAGCCGACCCAGTCGAGCGACCGCACCCCGTAGACGTTCTCCATGGCCTCTCCGACCGCCGGGACGCCGACCGCGTCGCTGAGCGCGTCGGTCAGGCCCTCCTGGCGGGCGAGGTCGACGGTGGGCTGCACCGCCATGGTCTGGGCCTTGGGCATGACCTTGGTCAGCCGGCCCATGAGGCGGTCGAGGTCGGCCTCCAGGCGCTGCACGGCGGCCCGGCGACCGGCGACGGACTCGGCCAGCACGCTCTTCAGGCTGTTGACCCCCCGGCCGGTCGCCGCCGAGGTCGGGACGATGCGCGGATGCTGCACGCCTTCCCGTTTGAGCAGGTCGGACAGGTCCACGACGCACTCGGCCAGTTCCTCGGGGGCCAGCCGGTCGGCCTGGTTCAGCGCGAACACCGTGACCGCCTCGTGCCCGGCGAGCTCGGCGACGTACTTGCTGTGGGTGGCCGCGTCGGCGTACTTCTGCGGGTCGAGCACCCACACGATGACGTCCGCGATCTGGATCAGCCGGTCGGCCTCGTGGTCGGTGATCGCGCGGATCGAGTCGTGGTCGGGCAGGTCGAGCAGAATCAGCCCGTGGAGCTGGCTCTCGCCCCTGTCCAGGGCGCTGGCGCGGGCGAAGCGGTGGCGCCACTGGATCTGCAGCCAGTCGAGCAGCGGCCCGGCGCCGTCGATGCCCCACACGCAGGCGTGCGGCCGGGCGGTGGTCGGCCTGCGGACCCCGGTCGGGGACAGCTCCAGCCCCGAGACGCGGTTGAACAGGGACGACTTGCCGCTGCCGGTGCCGCCCGCGAGCGCGACCACCGTGTGCTCGCCGGACAGCTTGAGACGGTCGCCGGCGCGCAGCAGCAGCCGCCCGGCCTCGGCGATCAGCGCGGGGTCGACCCGGCCGGGGCCGAGCTCCACGACCTTCGCCAGGGCCGCCATGCGCTGCCCCAGATCACTTCTCGTCTCCATCGTCCCGGCACGTCCGCCGCTGACCGTCATCGGGCGACCTCGAGGTTGTACGTTGCCTGGTAGAGCCGCTTGGCGGCGGCTTCGTCCGGGATTCCCGCCTCGTCGAGCACCTGCACGTATCTCAGGGTCTCCTCGTCGAACAGGAGGCTGATGCGGGCCCGCAGGTCGCTGCGCGCCTTGGTGCCGATGGTGCGCAGCGAGTCGGCCCCGAGCACACCGCGCAGCAGCCGATCGGGAAGCGTGCCGGTGCCCGAGGTCTCCGCGACCTCCGAGCTTCCGTAGCCGAGCAGGCCGATCATGAAGACGAGCGCCAGGGACTCCACGTCGAAGGAGACGAGCTTGGCCACCGACCGCTTGGCCACGCCGCCAGACCGGACGAGCCCCACCACGTGCTCCTGCCAGGCGCCGACCGTGCGGCCGACCCGGCGGACGAACTCCTCCGACGGGCCGCCGAGCCCGGGGGAGGCGGCGAGGCGGTCGCCGGCGCCGTCACGCTGCCGCCACCGGTTGACGACCTCCTCGGCCGCGCGCTGCCCGGCCGAGACGATGACGGACTCCAGCGCCGCGCGCAGCGCCTGCTTGAAGGCGCGCGACCGCGCGGGGGCCTGCTGGGACGCCTTGGCGGTCAGGCGGCCGGGGCGGCGCAGGTGCAAGGTGCGCATCAGGTCGCCGGAGCCCGCGAAGTCCTGCCAGCGGGCGAGGACCTCACCGCGCAGCAGCGACCCGTTGGTGGTGAACTCGTCGATCTCGGCGAGCGCGGCCATGTACGCGGCGTCGACGTCCGTGCGCAGCTCCGCGCGGAACGCGACCTGGGCCTCCAGGTGCCGCGCGAGGGCCGGGACACGGGCCCGGAAGCTGGACATCACGCCGTCGAGGGTGGCCTGGATGGCCTGCTCGCGGCGCTGATCGTCCACCGAGAGCTCGGTCAGCCACATGCGCAGCTCGGCGACCTCCTCCTCCGGCAGGCGGCCGGCGGTGACCACCGACTCGTTGACCACGAACCGCTCGACGTCGCCGAGGCCGTATTCCTGCAGCATGCGGGCGAAGTGCTTGTCGATCACGTCCCGGGACTTCACGGGCACGCGCGACAGGACGATGGCGAGGCGGGCGCCGCGTTCCTTGGCCCGCCGTAAGACGCCCCAGGACGGGGCGTCGGCGTACCGCGCGGCCGTGGTGACGAAGATCCACAGGTCGGCGGCGTCGAGCATGCGGTGGGCGACCTCGTGGTGGGCCTCGACCACCGAGTCGATGTCCGGGGTGTCCAGCAGGGCCACGCCCGGGGGCAGCCGCTCGCTGGTGGAGAGGACGAGGCTCTCGAGTGTGCCATCCGTACCCGGCCGGTCGACGCGGATCATGCCGCCGAGCACCTCGCCCTTGGCGAACCATTCGCGGTCGTCGGGGTGGCAGGCCAGCACGGGGGTGCCGGTGGTGGGGCGGCGCACTCCCGTGACGCTCAGCTTGGCGGCGGCCAGCGTGTTGACCAGCGTGGACTTGCCGGCGCCCGTGGAGCCCACGACGACGACCAGGGCGGGCGCCGTGCTCATGTGGACGCGCGGGATCACGTAGTTCTCGAGCTGGGCGAGGATCTCGGCCTGCGCCTTGCGCGCGTCCTCGACCCCGGGCACGTCGAGGCCGAGCCGGAGGCCGGTGACGCTGTTCTTCAGGTTGGAGAGCGCGGCGGTCAGGGCGCGGGAGACGGGCTTGGGCAGCGGGACCTCGCGGACGGGCCCGGACACCTCGGCCAGGCCGATCGGCTCGGACCACTCGGTCAGCTCAGATTGCTCGGTCAGCTCAGATTGCTCGGTCGGCTCGGATTGCTCGGTCGGCTCGTGCGCAGTCGGCTCGTGCGCGGTTTCCGCCGCGGCCTCCGGGGCGTCCTCGGCCGACGCCGTTCGCTCCGGGTCCTCCGGGTCCTCCGGCACCTCGGGGGCGTCCAGGACTTCTGACGCGTTCGGCACGTCCGAGGCGGCGGACACCTCCGCGATATCCGATTCCTCCACCCTGTCCGATTTGTCCGCACTATTCGCTACGTCCGCACCGTCGGTGCCGTCCGCGCCAGCCACCTGCTCCACCGCCACGGCGCTCGGCTCGGAATCGTCCGCGCTCTCCACGGCGTGGGGGGGCTCCTCCGCGCGGTCCGTGTCCTCGGCGGCCTGGGCGGTCTCGCCGGCTCCGTCTGTGGTCGGGGCGGCTCCGTCCGCGGCACCCTCGGCCGCGGGGACCTTCCCGTTCCCGGCCGGCGCGCCCTCGGGGGCAAGGTCGTCGTCCACGCCGATGGCCTGGAACGTGATGGTCTGTTCCTCCAGGGCCTCGGGGACGTCCTTCCCCTCGGTCACCATGCCGCCCGACCACTCGGTGTGCTCATCGGCGTACTCCGTCTTCTTCGCCGCCGATTTCACGGAACCCGCTCCGCTCGCACCATCTTGATCTCCTGGCCGACCCTGACGACGTCACCGACGACCACGATCGCCGGAGGCCGCGTCCCAGCGGCGATCACGCGCTCCGCCACCGTGGAGAGATCGGCATAAAGAGCTCGCTGGGTCGGAAGAGTACCGTCCTGTACCACCATCACGGGTGTTTCCGGCGAACGTCCTTCTCGTATCAGTGTGTGAGCGATCGCGGCAATTCTCTCGACAGCCATCAGAAGTACCAGGGTTCCCGGTGATCTCGCCAGTCCCGGCCAGTCAACAGTTGATTTCGGATCATCGGGTGCCACGTGAACGGAGATGACGTGGAACTCCTGGCTGACTCCGCGGTGGGTGACGGGCACGCCCTCGGCGGCGGGCACCGCGACCGCGCTCGTCACGCCGGGGACCACCACGACGGGGATTCCGGCCCGCGCGCAGGCCAGCATCTCTTCGCCGCCGCGGCCGAAGACGAACGGGTCGCCCCCCTTGAGCCGGACGACGAACTTGCCGAGCTTGGCGTGCTCGACGAGCAGCTCGTTGATCTTCTCCTGCGCGAGGTAGCGGCCGTAGGGGATCTTGGCGGCGTCGATCAGCTCGACGTCCGGCGCGAGCTCGTCCAGCAGGGCGCGGGGCGCGAGGCGGTCGGCGACGACGACGTCGGCCTGAGCGAGCAGCTGACGCCCGCGGACGGTGATCAGCGCCGGGTCGCCGGGGCCGCCGCCGACCAGCGCGACGCCGACGGGCTTGGTGCGGTTGCGCCGGGCGTCGACCGTGCCGTCACGCAGGGCGTCCACCACGGCGTCCCGGATGCCGGCCGCGCGGCGCGGGTCTCCCCCGGCGGTGACGGCGACGCTGATCTCGTCGACGCGGCCGCTCGCCGGGGTCCAGGCGGCGGAGGCGTCGCGGTCGTCGGAGCGCACGCACCAGATGCGCTTGGCCTCGGCCTCGGCGGCGATGGCGGCGTTGGCGGCGCGGTCGGACGTGCAGGCCTGGACGAGCCACGCGCCGTCGCAGTCGCCGACCTGGTAGTGGCGGCGCTCCCAGATGATCGCGCCGTCGGCGATCAGATCGTCCAGGGCAGGGGTCACGCTCGGGGACACCAGGGTGATCGAGGCGCCCGCGTCGAGCAGGGTGGGCACCCTGCGCTGGGCCACGCGCCCGCCCCCGACGACGAGCACGCGCCTGCCGTCGAGGCGGAGTCCGAGCAGGTAGGGCGACGACATTGGGACCGTGTTCCCTTTCCCGGGAAGTGGCAAAACCGTTGTGCGTGGAGTAAACCTACAGTCCGTCCGCCACCGGAGGCACAGCCCGGCCGCGTTCGTCCCCCGCCGCGCGCCTGCCTTCCAGGAGCGGCCTGCGGGGATCCCAGGGCTCGCCTCCCGCCTCCACCTCGCGCCTGCGGGCGAGGGCGGACAGCGCCTCCAGGATGACGCGGTTGCCCAGATAGGCGGTGATCTCGGCGTGGTCGTACGGCGGGGCGACCTCGACGACCTCCATGCCGACGACGGGCAGTTCGTAGCAGATGCGCCGGACCGCGTCGAGGAGCTGCCGGGCGGACAGGCCGCCGGGTTCGGGGGTGCCGGTGCCGGGCGCGTGGCCGGGGTCGCAGACGTCGATGTCGACGGAGAGGAACACGCCGTCGCAGTCGTCGGTGGCGATGGCGAACGCCTCGGTGAGGCATTCGGTGAGGCCGCGTTCCACGATCTCGGTCATCTCGTATGACCGCATGTCCCGCTCGGCCATCCACGTCAGGGTCTCGGGGCCGGGCCAGTAGCCGCGCAGCCCGATCTGCAGGAACCTGTCGCCGCGGATCGCCTCCGACTCGATGAGGCGGCGCATGGGCTGGCCGTGCCCGTACAGGTGGCCGAACTCGATGTTCCCGGTGTCGGCGTGCGCGTCGAAGTGGATCATCGAGACGCGCCCGAAGCCGTGGTGGCGGGCCACGCCGCGGGCGTCGGGAAGGGCGATGGTGTGGTCGCCGCCGAGGACGAGCGGCATGGCGCCGGACGCGGCGATCGTGTGGACGGCCTCCTCGATGTTCGCGATCGAGGTCTCGATGTCGCCGGAGTAGCATTCGACGTCGCCGGCGTCGAGGACCTTCAGGTCGCGCAGCGGGTCCACGCGCAGGGCGAGGCTCGGCCTGGATCCGTCGTGGGGAAGGTAGCAGGCCTGCCGCAGGGCCATCGGGCCGAACCGCGCGCCGGGCCGGTTGCTCGTGCCGCCGTCGAACGGCGCCCCGAGGATGACGACGTCCGCGCCCGCGTAGCTCGCCGGGTCGCCGAGGTCGCAGCGCTCCACGCCGAGGAACGTGATGTCGGGTCCGAACATCGGGCCGTAGCGCATCGGGGTCCAATCATGCTCCGGCAGCAGAATGTCACCATTTAACCGTATTAACGGAATATGACCACCCCAACGATTAACGGAATGTGCCCGCCCCAACGCGAAGCACGCCCTCCAGCGTCTCGAGGTCCTGCGGAGGCTCGACGGCGGCTGGCCTCTCCAGCCCCGCGCCGCCGAAGTCCACGTCCAGGCCGTCGGGCTCGCCCGCGGTCAGCGTCCGCTCGTACCTCTCGATGATCAGGTCGGCGAGCCCCTCGCAGTCGCCGATGACCTCGGCGCAGCGCACGTCCAGGTCGATGTGCCCGGCGGCGTACGCCAGGGCCTCGGCCCAGATCCGCTCGAGGACGGCGCCCGCGAACAGCAGGTACGGGAGCACGACGACGCGCTTGGCGCCGAGGCGGCGGCAGCGCTCGATGCCCTGGGCGACGCTCGGCGGCGCGTCGGACACGTAGGCGGTCTCGACGGTCAGCAGGTCGGGCGCGTGGGTCTCCCAGAACAGCCGCGAGACGCGGTGGACGTCAGCGTTGGCGGCGGCGTCGCCGGAGCCGTGCCCCACCAGCACCACGGCGGTCTCGGCCGGGGACACCGGCTCGCGGTGCGCCTCGTGGTCTTCGCCCGGGGAGACGGCGGCGAGGCGGGGCATCTCGGCGAGCGCGTCGGCGAGCCGCTCGGCCATCAGCGCCAGCACCCCCGGGGACGCGGCGAGCGACTGGCCGTAGTCGTGGACGAGGGTCGGGTGGGCGACCCGCGCCCGCGCGAGCGCGGCGGTGATGTCGGCGTCGTCGCCCAGCGTGAGCGGGAGGGCTACCATGCGGTGGTGGCCGCGGGCCACGAGGGAGGCGACCGAGTCGCCTAGCGAAGGGCGTCCCCTGGCGGCGAACCCGCCGGACACGTCGGCGGCGACCCCATCGAGGCGACACCGCAGGCGGTGGACGAAACGGCCGAACTCGGCCGCGCCCGTGTCGTCGTGGGCGCCGTGCCCGATGAGCAAGAGCGACGGCTTCATATGGATCTCCGATACGTTGACCTGCGGTTATGTTGGCCGGGTCGCGAGGATATACGAATCTGCCAATCCATGGACATCACTTTGCACCCTATTTGGCCAAGTCAAGACCGACGGTTCATCGTGATCTTGCGGAGGGCGCGCGGCACGAAGAGATCTGTGCCTATGGCGCTCCCTACAGCCACGCCGCGTTAGAGCGCCGCTTTGGCCGGGCGCTCCCCGCTAGACCGGTTCGCCCTTGAGCAGGCTGAACAGGACGGCGTCGGAGAGGCCGCTGGAGACGTGCAGGGCGCTCCGCAGGACTCCCTCCTCGCTGAAGCCCGCCTTCCTGGCCACCCCCTGGCTCGCGTGGTTGCCCACGGCGATGAGCAGCGTGACCCGGTGGAACCCGCGCATCATGACGAAGGTGGTCAGCGCGCGGGTCGCCTCCAGGGCGACGCCCTGACGGCGCGCCCAGGGCGAGATCCAGTAGCCGATCTCGACGTCCCCGCGTTCCCAGTCGGCCCGCTGCACTCCGGCCGAGCCCGCCAGCCGTCCCCCGGCCCTCGGCTCGATGGCGAAGTGGACGCCCCCCACCGAGTCCGTGTGGGCGTACCTGGTGCACCAGTCGTACGCGCGCTGGAGGTCGTACCCCTCGGCCCAGGGCATCCAGCGGTTGATCTCGGGGTCGCCGTCCACGGCGGAGAAGACGTCGCGGGCGTCGGAGCCGGTGAAGGGGCGCAGCAGGAGGCGCTCGCTCTCCAGGCGCACGCCGGTGCCGAAGCCGCGGCCGTTCATCGTCGGGGGCCCGAGGGCGAGATCGCGCGACAGCATGCCGAAGACGACCAGGTCGTGCGGCCCGTCATCCTCGTGGCCGCCGCCGCGCAGCAGCCCCTCGCGGGTGTACCCGGCCTTCTCGGCGACGCGCAGCGAAGAGGTGTTGTCCAGGTTGGCGCGCAGTTCGACCCGGCGCAGGCCGCCCTTGGTGAGCGCCCACTCGGTGAGCCCGGCGAGGGCTTCGGGGGCGTACCCCCTGCCGCGGTGGGCGGGGTGGACGCCGTACCCGACCTCAGTGGACCCCGCGGCCCACACGGTCTTGAAGAGGCTGATGGCGCCGATGATGACGCCGTCGGCGACCATCGCGAGGTGGACGCCCTGGCCGGAGCGCCACAGCTCGTGCACGCCGTACGAGAGCCACTGGGACACGCCCGAGGCGTGGCCGGGGACGCCCGGCGGGAGGAACCGCGCGCCCGACTCGACGATCTTCCGCACCCTGTCGGCGTCGTGCGGGCCGAAGGGCCGGAGGAGCAGCCGTTTGGTGGCGATCGTCAGGTGCTGGTCAATGCCGGTCAATTCCATCCCCCCTGTGCGGACATATCAGCTCACCGCACAAGGGGGATGGTGCGCAACTCAGGACGCCGAGGACAGTGCCTCGCGCCACTTCACCCGGGCTCCCGTACGCAGCACCGCCCGCTGGTAGATGCGCCCGCCGAGCAGCAGCACGGCGACCGCCGCGACGATCATCAGCCCCGCGGCCAGGCCCATCTCCCAGAAAGGCACGTCCAAGACGGCCGAGCGTACCGGCATGACCATCGCGGAGAACGGCGGGACGATCGACAGCACCTGCGTCAGCGTGCTGTCGGGAGCGCCCGCCGCGACGAACCCGACCAGGTAGCTCGCCATCAGCAGCATCGTCGCGGGGGTCAGCACGCCGCTGAGCTCCTCCTGCCGGGACACCAGCGAGGCGATGGCCGCGAACATCGCCGCGTAGAAGACGTAGCCCAGCAGGAACCAGACGACGGCGCCCGCGACCACGCCGTACGTGCCTTCGGGCAGCTCCGGCACCGCGCCGGTGACCTGCGCCGCCACCAGGCCGACCGCCGCGATCACGATGACCTGGGACAGCCCGAGCACGCCCACACCGATGACCTTGCCCGCCAGAAGCTGCCACGGGCGCACGGCGGTGAGGAGGATCTCGACGATCCTGCTGCCCTTCTCCTCCACCACGCCCGTGGCCACCCAGGTGCAGACCTGGATCAGCAGCATGAACAGGATGACGACGATGACCATGGCGAGCACGCGCCGGATCGTCGCGTCCTCGCCGGTGCCGTTGAGCGACACGGTCTTCATCGGCGCCACCTGCTGGGCCTGCCCGACCTTGGCCGGGTCCAGTCCCGCCGCCGTGAGGTTCGCCTCGGTGGCGACCACGCGGTGGGCGGTGTCGAGCAGCACGGCCAGGCTGTCGCCGACCACGGTCTTGGAGATGACCGTGGTGTTGTCCACGACGGCCGCCTCGACGTCCCCGTCCTCGACGCCCTTGCGCGCCGCGGCCTCGTCGGCGTACCGCGTGACCTTGACGGTGACGTCGGTGGCCTGCGCGGCCTGCCCGGCGAGCGCGGCCTGGAGCCGATCGGCCTGCCGTCCCGCCAGGCCCACGTCGTAGTCGGAGCCGCCGCCGATCAGCTTGGGAAGGGCCGCGAGGACGACCACGAGGACCGCCGTCACGAGCAGCCCGATGCGGAAGCCCTTCGTCCGGCCCCGCACGGCGATCTCGCGGCGGGCGACGAGCGTCACGGCGTTCACGCGACCACCTCGCGGAAGATCTCGGCCAGTGAGGGCTCCTGCCAGGCGAAGTGCTGGACGTGGCCGGCCTGGGCGGCGACGCGCAGCGCCTCCTGGTCATCTGCGGGGATGAGGATCACCTCGTCGTACCACTCGCCGTCCTCCGGCGTGCGTTCGGTCTCGGCCACGATCTCGCCGGGCAACAGGTCGGCCCAGCCGGGCGCCGCGCCGGTGACGACGATGCGCAGGCGCTTGCGGGACTCCCGTGCCCGCAGTTCCTCGACCGTGCCTCCGGCGATCATGCGCCCGGCCTTGATGATGCCGACCGAGTCGCACAGGCGCTCGACCAGGTCGAGCTGGTGGCTGGAGAAGACGACCGGCACCCCCGCGGCCTTGCGCTCGGTGAGGACGCCCGCCAGCGCGTCCACCGCGATCGGGTCCAGGCCGGAGAAGGGCTCGTCCAGGACCAGCAGCTCGGGGTCGTGGATGAGCGCCACGGCGAGCTGCACGCGCTGCTGGTTGCCCAGCGACAGGCTGTCGACGTCGTCGCCGCGCCGCTCGGTCAGGCTCAGCCGCTCGATCAGCTCGTCCGCCGACCGCTTGGCGGCCTGCGGGGGCATGCCGCCGAGCTTGCCGAAGTACTCGATCTGCTCGCCGACGCGCATCTTGGCGTACAGCCCGCGCTCCTCGGGCATGTAGCCGAACCTGCGCCGGGTCTCGTGGCCGACCTGGGCGCCGTTCCAGCGCACCTGGCCGCCGTCGCTGCTCAGCACGCCCATGACGATGCGCATCGTCGTGGTCTTCCCCGCGCCGTTCGCGCCGACGAAGCCGAACATCTCGCCGGGGCGCACCGTCAGGCTGACGCCGTCGAGGGCCACCGTGTCGCCGTACCGTTTTCTGAGGCCGTCCACCTCGAGCATGGGGGGCTTCCCTTTCGTGGTCTTCTCCGGCAGCGGGACGCGGCTCGGGGCGCCGTTCGCCGGGCTGCCCTGTACGCTACTGGCCTTCCAGACACAGCGGACGAAACAAATCACGGCGAAACACGACGGAACCCCGGCACGGCGGGCGATGGCCGTGCCGGGGTTCCGGACGAGGGGACGCTAGACGGCGATGATCACTTCCAGCGTGCGGGGGCCATGGACGCCCTCGACGCGGTTCAGCTCGATGTCGCTGGTCGCCGAGGGTCCGCTGATCCAGGTGAGGGGACGGGACGGGTCCAGGCGCGCCACCGCCTCGGGGACGGAGGGGACGATCCGCTCGTCCGGGACCACGCACAGGTGGTAGTCCGGGACCAGGGTGAGCGCCCTGCGGCCCTGACCCGGGCCGGCGTCCAGGACGATCGTCCCGGTCTCGGCGACGGCGACCGCGCAGCCGGTGACCACGCCGTCCGCCGCGTCCAGGAGGGCGGCGGTCAGCGGAGGGTCGTCCGCGAGGCGCTCCAGCGGCGCCGCGGCGCTCAGCCACCCCTCGGGCAGCCCGTCCGGGACGACGATCCGGCGCGCGCCGCGCCGGGACAGCGCGTCCGCGACCGTCGTGGCCACCTCGGCGGCGGGGACGACGTGCACGACGGCCTTGTAGTCGCGCACCCGGTCGGCGAACCGCTCGACGCGCCCGGCCTCGGGGCCCGTCGTCCGGTAGTCGCGCGGGACCTCGACCCGCGGCGCCCCGGCCACGGCCGCGCGGACGCGCGCCAGGACGCGCTCGCGGGAGCTCACTTCGCCCCTCCTTCGGTGCGGTCCCACCAGTCGCGGAAGGATTCCTCCGGGACGGCGGGGACGTCACGGGTGTCGGTCCAGGCGGCGCCCGGGCCGGGCAGCCGGCGCCGGGGCACGAGGCCGCGCAGGCGCGAGGCCAGGCGCTGCGCGCGCCGCAGGCGGGACGGCCGCTCCAGCACCCAGCCCGCCGCCTTCAGCCCCGCCCGCTCGGCCGGGGCGTGCGGGGTCCTGGCGCGCAGGTGGACGAGCACCTCCGGGATGTCGATCGCCACCGGGCACACGTCGTAGCACGCGCCGCAGAGGCTTGAGGCGTACGGCAGCGAGGCGTCCAGCTCCGAGGCCGTCCCCCGCAGTTGCGGGGTGAGGATCGCCCCGATCGGCCCCGGATAGACCGATCCGTACGCGTGCCCGCCGACCCGCTCGTACACCGGGCAGACGTTGAGGCACGCCGAGCAGCGGATGCAGCGCAGCGCCTGGCGGCCGATCTCGTCGGCCAGCACCTGGGTGCGGCCGTTGTCCAGCAGCACGAGGTGGAACTCCTGGCCCTCGGTCGCGCCCGTCCACATCGAGGTGTAGGGGTTCATCCGCTCGCCCGTGGAGCTCCTCGGCAGGAGCTGCAGGAACACCTCCAGGTCGCGCCACGTCGGCAGGACCTTCTCGATGCCGACCACGCTGATCAGCGTCCGGGGCATGGTCAGGCACATGCGGCCGTTGCCCTCGGACTCCAGCACGACCAGCGTGCCGGTCTCGGCGATCAGGAAGTTCGCGCCCGAGATGCCGACCTTGGCGGACAGGAAGCGCTCGCGCAGGTGCAGGCGGGCGGCCTCGGCCAGCGCCTTCGGGTCGTCGGTGAGGTCGCCGGGGGCGGGGCGGCCCCACTCGCCCATGTGCTCCAGGAAGATCTCGCGGATCTCGGAGCGGTTCCTGTGGATCGCGGGCACCAGGATGTGCGACGGCCAGTCGTCGCCGAGCTGCACGATCAGCTCGGCGAGGTCGGTCTCGTTGGCGGTGACGCCCTCGCGTTCGAGCGCCTCGTTGAGGCCGATCTCCTGGGTGGCCATCGACTTGACCTTCACGACCTCGGTCTCGCCGGTGGCCCTGATCAGGCCGGCGACGATCCTGTTGGCCTCGGCGGCGTCCGCGGCCCAGTGGACGTGGCCGCCCGCCCGGGTGACGGCCTCCTCCGCCTGGACCAGGTAGCGGTCGAGATTGCGCAGCGTCTCGTCCTTGATCGCCTTGCCCGCCGCGCGCAGCGCCGCCCAGTCGGGCAGCTCGTCCACGACGGCCTGGCGCCGGCCGCGGATGGTGTGCGTGGCCTTGCGGAGGTTGAAGCGGAGCTGGGAGTCCTCAAGGGCCTCCTCGGCGTTCTTCGGGAACGCGGGCATTCCGAGGAAGGTGCCCGGCCCGGCGCTCATCGCGGCCCTCCGTCCACGACGGGAACCTCACGGCCGACGGGCCCGCCCACGTCGCGTTCCGTCGCGGCGAGGATCTCGGCCAGGTGCATCACCCGGACGCCCGTGCGCTGGCGGCTCAGCGTGCCGCCGATGTGCATCAGGCAGGAGTTGTCGGCGGCGCACAGCACCTCGGCGCCGGTGGACTCGATGTTGGCGACCTTGTCGGCGCACATCGCGGCGGAGACGGCCGCGTTCTTGACGGCGAACGTGCCGCCGAAGCCGCAGCACTCGTCGGCGCCGGGGAGGGGGACGAGCTCCAGGCCGCGCACGTTCTGGAGGAGGCGGGTGGGGCGGTCGCCGACGCGGAGGCCGCGCAGGGAGTGGCAGGTGGGGTGATATGTCACCCGGTGCGGGAAATATGCGCCTACGTCGGCGACGCCGAGGACGTCCACCAGGAACTTCGACAGGTCGTACACCCGGGGCGTCACCTCCGCCACGGCCCGCGCGAACCCCGAGCGCCCGCCGTGGACGCTCGCGAAGGCCCCCGGCCGCGTCGCGCCCATGCCGTCCGCGAGCTTCGGGTACTGCTCCCGGACCATGGCCGCGCACGACCCCGACGGCGCCACCACGGCGTCGTACCCCGCGAAGACGTCCAGGAAGTTGCGCGCGAGCCGCACGCCCTCGTCGCGGTAGCCGGTGTTCACGTGCATCTGCCCGCAGCACGTCTGCCCCTCGGGGAACTCCACCGCGCAGCCGAGACGCCGCAGCAGCGTCACGACCGCCTTCCCCGTACCGGGGAACAGCGTGTCGTTCACGCACGTGATGAACAGGGCGACCCGCATCGGCACCCCTTCCTCGATTCCCGCGATTCCCACGACCCGGGCCGGTTCACACCGCCCGGCGCGACCTTGTCACGGTCATGTCGATCCATATGCGACCGTGTACCCCACCCCACACGTCCTCCCCATCGGATCACACAACTCCGGTCCGTGTTCACTCGATCACACATAGGATCCATGCGACGCCCCCACATGGGATCAGGGCACCGAGCCTATGCCCGCGCCGGCCCCTGACATCACGAAGGGAAAGTGATATGGAGTCCCCCCGCGACCGGCTCAGGTCCCGAGCCGCCGCGCTCGGCATGCTGGCCGCGCGCGCCCCACGCGACCCCGCCACGGAAACCGCCACCCGTCCCACCCGAAAGGCCGTGGACATGGGTTGCATCGCGCGGCTCACGGCGGGCTGGGGGCCGCGACTGGACGAGATCCTCGACGAGGACCGGGAACGCCCGTGATCGTCTATGCCGACTCGTCGGTGCTGGCCCGCGCCTACCTGTCCGACGAGCCGCACCACCACGAGGCCCGCTCCCTCTGATCACCCTGCTCACCGCCCCGCAGGACAAGGTGGAGGCCCGGGCCCTGAGCATCGTCCGCCGGCATGGGCTCCGGGCCATGGACGCCTGGCACGTCTCCATCGCCTCCTTGACCGTGCCCGAACTCGCCGACGGCGAGACGTACGGCTTCGCGTCGCGCGACAAGGCGCAATCCGAGATCGCTTCCACGTACGGCTTCCTCACCATCTGAGCAGCCCTTTCCCCGCCGTCTCGCCGGCCAGGGGCATCCCCTCGCGCGCGTTGACATGCAACCAACCGGCTGCCTATAGTGCACAGGCAACCAGATGGTTGCATGACCGAGGTGGCGGGCGATGGACGAGGTGTTCAAGGCGTTGGCCGACGGTAGTCGGCGGCGGTTACTGGACAGTTTGAACGCGCGGAACGGGCAGACCCTGCGCGAGTTGTGCGCGGGGCTGGAGATGAGCAGGCAGTCGGTCAGCAAGCACCTGGCGGTGCTGGAGGCGGCCACGCTGGTGACCACCGTGTGGCGGGGCCGGGAGAAGCTGCACTACCTCAACGCCGCGCCGATCAACGCCGTGGCCGAGCGGTGGATCGGCCAGTACGACCGTCGCCGCGTGCACGCGCTCGCCGACCTGAAGAGAGCATTGGAGCAGGAGCCGATGAGCAAGCCCGAGTTCGTCTACACGACCTACATCAACACCACGCCGGAACGCCTCTGGCGTGCGCTGACCGACCCCGCGTTCACCAGCCAGTACTGGGGCGTCGTCTTCGAGAGTGACTGGAAGCCGGGCTCGCCGATGACCTGGACCGTGTCCGGGGTGACGATGGCCGACCCCGAACAGGTCGTGCTGGAGGCGGACCCCTACCGGCGCCTCTCCTACACCTGGCACACCTTCACGCCCGAGTTCGCCAAGGCCCACGATGTCGAGCAGGAGCTCTACGAGAAGTGGGCCGCGGAGCCCCGCTCGAAGGTGTCCTTCGACATCGAGCAGCAGGGCGAGGTCGTGAAGCTGGTCGTCGTCCATGACGGCTTCGAGCCCGGCAGCGCCATCCTGGAAGGCGTCAGCGGCGGCTGGCCGCCCATCTTCGCCAGCCTCAAGACCCTGCTGGAGACCGGCAGCCCCCTTCCCGGGGGCGAGACCGGCAAGGCGGACGGGGCTCAGGCCGGCTGAGAGCGGTGCGCTACCGCCACGCCTCTGGCGGGCCGGTTCCGGGTGGATCCGGCCCGGGCGCGGCGCCTGGTGGTGGGCGCCTCCCCGCGCGGCGCGGGCACGGCGAGTGCCTCGGTGACCACGAGCGCGAGGTCCGGGTCCGCCGCCTCGCAGACGTCGATGGGACGCCGCAGCAGCTTCTGGGCGTACAGCAGGTCGGCGGCCTCCTGCTGCTCGTCGAGGAACCGGGACGTGACCGGTTCCAGCCGCCAGGGAAGCCGCGCCAGGGCGACCTCCCAGGCGTCCACGGAGCCGCCCACGGCCTCCTCGGCCAGGTGGGCCGCCTCGCGCGGGTTGTCCCTCGCCCATTCGTCGGCCTGCCGCAGCGCGCCGACCAGGGCGGCGACCGCGCGAGGGCGGGTCGCGGCGAAGTCGGGCCGGGTGAAGAACACCGAGCGGTCCGGCACCACTCCGGTCGTGCCGGCGAGGACCGCCAGGTCCGGTGATGCCTCGGCCTTGACCAGGTCGGCCCCCTGCGCCACCCACGCGGCGATCTCCCCCTTCCGCACCAGCTCGGCGGTCTTCGGGCCCGGGGCGCGCGGTTCGATGTCCTGGTACGCCAGGCCCGCGCCGTCGAGCAGCTCGGCGAGGAAGTGGGTGTGCCACGACCCCTCGGCGAACGCCACGGCCTTCCCCCGCAGGTCCGCGACGGCGCCGATCCCGCCGTCCGGGCCGGGGGCGGCCGTGACGAGGGCGCCGTGGCCGGGGCGCGGGGCGGAGGCGGCGACGTACACGAGGGGCAGGCCGTCGGCCTGGGCGGTCAGCGGCGGGGTGGAGCCGGTTCCGCCGATGTCGATCGTCCCTTCGGCCAGCAGGCGCGCCGTGCGGGTGCCGTCGCCGTAGAAGTACAGCTCCAGCGGCTCGTCGAAGGTGTCGAGCACGTGTTCCAGGCGTGCCAGGAAGAACAGCGACGGGTTGCCGTTGTGCACACCGATGCGGATGGTCACGGCCGCCTCCATGGGGAGGCGAGGGACAGGTGGGCGGGGGCCCGCTCCACGGTAAGCCGGGCGGGCGGGGCACCGGGAGGGAGGGCGGCCAACCCCGAAACGTCCTCCCCCTCCGGTGCCCCGAGGTACGGCGAGCCATCCTCTGAGCGCGCCCCGCTCGTCGCCGTACCGGCTCGTGGACGCGGGACGGCCGGTCCCGCGTGCGTGGTGCGGTTCATACGGTCTGTTTCTGGTACGTACGGCGGCCGGTGCGGGCGTTCGCGAGCGCCGTGCCGTCGGCCCAGGCGTGCACGTCCACGGCGGATTCGAGGAAGCCGTGGGCGCGCAGGAAGCGTTCCTGCTCGGCGAGCATGCCGAGCCGCTCGGCGGACAGGGCGATCTTGAGTCCCGGCAGGGCGACCCTGAAGCCGGCCGGGCCCGCCGGGCCGGACGGTCTCTCGAACAGGTCCGTCAGATCGGTCACGTCCACCGGGCTCGCGGGCGGGTGGTTCTCGCCCTGGAGGAGCACCGCCTGTTCCGGGTAGGCGGTGGCCCAGTCGGCGGCGTCCAGCACCACGCGCAGGAACCGCGCGACGATGTCGGGCCGCACGTCCAGGAGCAGCTGGTCAACGGTGATGAGCTTGAGCGTCCCGTCATTGACGCGGACCCGCCTGTCGGGGTGGGCACCGAGGTCGACGGCGACGGGCAGGCCGCGGGTTTCGGCGGCGCGCACGGCGGCCGGGCCCCGGACGTAGACCGCGTCGACCTCGCCGCGCGCCAGGGCCTCCAGCTCGGGGGCCCACGCGGCGTCGGCGGGCGTCGTGGGCAGGTCGATGAGGTGGGCGTCGTTGAGCGTGAGGCCTCCGGCCCACAGCGCGTTGCGCAGGCCGCGCAGGGCGGTGGCGCGCCGGACGTCGACGGGGACGTCCCGCCGCAGCGGCAGTCCGAGGCGCCGTCCGCGCAGGTCCTCCGGTTCGCGGATGGTGACATGCGGGCGCGTGACGATCACCTGGCGGGTCTCGGCCCAGGTGAGGCCGATGAGCCGGGTGGAGGCACCGCGCGAGCGGGCCCACAGGGCGGGGACGTTGCCGCTCTCGTGGAACAGCGTCCTCAGGGGCCGGCCCAGGTGGCTGCCCAGGCCGGGGGTCTCCCTGAAGGCGCGCACGGCGATGTCTTCGGGGGTGAACTCGTCGTCGAGCCAGCCGAGGTCAGCGGCGATCCCGGTCGCCGTTGGCTCGGGGTAGCGGGTGTACCACAGCTCCTGCATCTTCTTCTCCTGTCGTCGTCGGTCGGCCGGTGGGCGTCTCGGCGTGACAGAGAGAACCGGTGATCCGGCAGAGATCGACGTGCCGACGGCTGGTCAGGTGGGCGGCGCGGTTCACGTCTCCAACGGTAATCCCGCGCTCTCGACTTTGCAACTATCCCTACTGGTTTTGTCTGAAATACCTCATCCAAGCCAACCGCAAGTCCGGCCCACGTCTCGACAAGCCGCGGTCAAGTCCGCCGCGTCAGGGTGAGCGACGTCCAGCGAACGACGCCCGGCGGCCTACCGGCGAGGCGGCCCACACGGCGTACACGAGGGGAGATCGGCGCATGAGCGGCACCGTGCTCATCCTCACCGAGGATGGCGACACCCAGGCCCGGCACGTGGCCCGCGCTCTCACCGAGCGCGGAGCCGACGCGCTCGTCCTGGAGCCCGGCCGGTTTCCCGAGGCCGCCCGGCTCTCCATCACGCTCGACCCCTCGGGGGCCGCGCGGCGCGTGCTGCTCACCGCCGAGCGGCGCCTGGACCTGGACCGGCTCACCTCGGTCTGGTTCCGCCGCTCCGAGCCGCCCGTGGAGGGCCCCGTCCAGCAGCAGGACGGGTTCGCCTCCGACGTGTGGGACACGCTGGTCTGCGCCACCGTCCCCGCCTCGCGCCCGGTGATCCAGCGCGCCCGGCGCAAGCTGTACCAGTTGTCGGTCGCGGGACGGGCGGGGTTCGCGCTGCCGTCCACGCTGATCAGCACCGACCACGAGGAACTGCTGGACTTCTACCTCGCCCACCACGGGCAGATCGTCACGCGGGTGCTCGACCACCCGTGGGCCATCGGCGACCCGGCCCCCGAGGAGGAGCCTGGGACGCTCACCGACCCCGCAGGCACGGGCCCGTTCCCGCTGGTCGCACAGGAGCGGGTGCTGCGCAGGCTCGCGCTGCGGGTCATCGTCAGCGGCGCGCGGGTGTTCGCCGCCGAGATCCACTCCCCCAGGAGCTCGCGGCGGCTGCGCCCGCACGACCTGCCCGACGACGTGCGGAGACGCTGCCTCGGCGTCATGGCGCACCTCGGCCTGTCGTTCGGGACGATCGACCTGACGCTGACGCCCGAGGACCGGTACGTGTTCCTGGAGGTCAACCCCGGCGGCGGCTTCCTGCTGATCGAGGAGATCACCGGCATGCCCATCACCGACGCCCTGTGCGACCTGCTGCTGGCCGACACCCCGGATCGGCGGCTTCCCTGGCCGGGCTATTCGGGGCGCGGCTAGTTATCCGGAGCTTCCGGATGGCGCGGGTCCGATATTTCCGACTATGGTCCCCCGCGGACTGGCAGAATCGGGCGCGTGAGGGTACTCGTCGCGGACGACCAGGAGCTGGTGCGTACCGGTTTCCAGATGATCCTCGACGCGCAGCCGGACATCGAGGTCGTCGCGGCGGTCGCCGACGGGGTCGCGGCGGTGGAGCAGGCTCGGCGGCTGCGGCCGGACGTGTGCCTGCTGGACATCCGGATGCCCCGGCTCGACGGCCTGGAGGTCACGAAGATCCTCGCCGGGCCGGGCGTGCCCGACCCGATGCGCGTGGTGATCGTCACGACCTTCGACCTGGACGAGTACGTGTACGGCGCGCTGCGCGCCGGCGCCTGCGGCTTCCTGCTCAAGGACATCGGACCGACGCTGCTGATCGAGGCCGTCCGCGCCGCCGCCAACGGGGACGCACTCGTCTCGCCCTCGGTGACCGTCCGGCTGCTCCAGCACCTCGCCCGCCCGGCGGCCGTCCGGGGCAGGCCGCCCCGCGAGCCGCTGACCGAGCGGGAGTTCGACGTCGTCCGACTGGTCGCGCGCGGGCGGACGAACCAGGAGATCGCGGCCGAACTGTTCGTCTCCCTGTCCACGGTGAAGACGCACCTCAGCAGCATTCAGGCGAAACTGGGCGCCCGTAACCGCGTCGAGACCGCCGCCTGGGCCTGGGAGTCCGGCGTCGTCCGCTAGGAACACCCCGGCGTAGTGATGCCCAGAGAGCGGAGTTCCTCGTCGAGGGTGCGAACGTGCTTGTTACCCGCCCACGGCTGGAGGCGGGCACGAGCCTGCCGTACGGTCTCCGCGAGCCGACCGGAACTGTGCCTGGCGGTGACCTGCGCCGCGCCACGGATCTTGTCCACGGCGCCGGGAACCTCACGTTTCCAGGTGAGCGCCTCGGCGTAGTGGAGCAGGGCATGTCCTCGCGCGAGGTTGAAGGTCGTCGGCGCGCTCAGCGTGCGAACGACGGAACTGATCGCGTCATCAGGCCGACCCCAGTAGAGCTGGCAATCCCTCATCCCGCGTGCATTCCGCGCCGCCCGCGTTGGAGCGGTGCTTTCGCCCTGCCAGCCCTGTCTTCATTGCGCGCAACTCCCTAAGCTGGAGGTGCGGTGTTCCATGGGTGTGACAAGAATGGAACTACGCCATTATCGCGTACAGATTCTTGTCGTTGCTGCCGACGTAGACCACTCCGTCGGCAACCGCCGGGGACGAGTACACGATGTCGCCGGTGGTGAAGGACCAGCGTTTGCGGCCTGTGGCGGCATCCACGGCATACAGATTCTTGTCGAAGCTGGCGACGTAGACCACTCCGTCGGCAACCGCCGGGGACGAGAACACACCGTGGCCAGTGGTGAAGGACCAGCGTTTGCGGCCTGTGGCGGCATCCACGGCATACAGTTTCCCGTCGTGGCTGCCGACGTAGACG
>NZ_JBFAGG010000016.1:83323-227317 GCF_040653595.1 Sphaerisporangium sp. NPDC051011
GACGACTCCGTCGGCGACGGCCGGGGCCGAGTCCACACCGTTGCCGGTGGTGAAGGACCAGCGTTTGCGGCCTGTGGCGGCATCCACGGCATACAGTTTCCCGTCGTGGCTGCCGACGTAGACGACTCCGTCGGCGACGGCCGGGGCCGAGTCCACACCGTTGCCGGTGGTGAAGGACCAGCGTTTGCGGCCTGTGGCGGCATCCACGGCATACAGATTCTTGTCGCTGCTGCCGACGTAGACCACTCCGTCGGCAACCGCCGGGGACGAGGCCACGGCGCTGCCGGTGGTGAAGGACCAGCGTTTGCGGCCTGTGGCGGCATCCACGGCATACAGATTCTTGTCGAAGCTGGCGACGTAGACCACTCCGTCGGCAACCGCCGGGGACGAGAACACTCCGTCGCCAGTGGTGAAGGACCAGCGTTGCCGCCCGGTGGCGGCATCCACGGCATACAGATTCTTGTCTTTGCTGCCGATGTAGACCACTCCGTCGGCAACCGCCGCGTTCGAGTCCACGATGCTGCCGGTGGTGAAGGACCAGCGTTTGCGGCCTGTGGCGGCATCCACGGCATACAGATTCTTGTCGTAGCTGCCGACGTAGACCACTCCGTCGGTGACCGCCGGGTCCGAGGACACGGCGTCGCCGGTGGTGAAGGACCAGAGTTGTCGTCTGTCGCCGGTGGTGGAGGACCCGGGCTGTCGTTTGTCACCAAGGAGCTGCCAACCGGTGAAGCCGACGGCGGCGGCTCCAATAGTTGCGAGGGCGATCAGGGCCCGTCTGCGGGGTATATCTGCGGGACGGCTTTCAGGCGAATGTGGCACGCCGAGGTCGAGAACCGTCACCTGCCCAGGAACGCCGCTTCCGGGCATGCTCGGCTGGGCCGCATGGCCCGGTGTACCGGCAACGGTAGGTGCCTGCTGCGCCTGCGAACTATCGCTGGATACTGGGGCCGTTGGCTGAGCCGAAGATCCCGGCTGTGGATCGGGCTGTTCAGTGGTGATGGGCGTCGACACAGTGCCCGTTGGGGCAGGCGCGATCGGGGTCGCAGTCACCCATGGTGGGGCGATGCGCGTGCGTACGGCCTGTGCTACGGGTTCGGGTAGCCAGATGGTTTGTGTGAACACCTCGGCGATGGTCCGCCCGTCTCCCACGCTCTCGGTCAATTCGTCCAGCAGGGCTGCCACGGTGGGGCGGTGCCCGGGCTGTTTGGCCAGGCACCGGGCCACCACGGCTCGAAGCTTGGGAGAAAGCGCCGTAAGGTCGGGTTCCTCGTTCACGGTGCGATACCACAGGCCCTGCCAGGATCCCCTCCCAAACGGCCCAGTTCCAGTCGCGGTGAACGCCAGTACCGCCCCCAGGCAGAACACATCACTGGCCGGCCCCACGGGCGCACCCGTCATCTGCTCCGGGGACATGAACCCGGGCGTGCCCACGGCCATGCCGGTCTGGGTCAGCCTGCTGCCCTCGGTGGCCACGGAGATGCCGAAATCGATCACCCGGGGTCCGTCGGCGGCCAGCAGCACATTCGATGGTTTCAGGTCCCGGTGCACCACCTTGGCCGCGTGGATCGACTCCAGCGCCTCGGCCAACCCCACCCCCAGAGCCAGCACCGACGCCTCTGACCACGGCCCGTACTCCTTCACCGCGTCATCTAATGACATCCCCGGCACATAAGCGGTCGCCATCCACGGCGGTGACCCGTCCGGGTCGGCATCGACCACCGCCGCAGTGAAGAAACCGCTCACGGCACGAGCCAGGGCTACCTCACGGGCGAACCGGCGCCGGAAATCCCGGTTATCGGCCAGATCCGCGCGGATCACCTTCACCGCCACCGCCCGGCCGCTCCTCGACCGACCCAGATAGACCCGGCCCATCCCCCCCCGCGCCCAGCCGTGCCTGGATCCGGTAGGGGCCTACCTGCTGCGGGTCTCCTGCTTGCAGCGTCTCGAACTCCGGCACCCAACGCTCCTCGGCATCCACCCGACCAGCCAGGCAAACTCGGTCAAGAGGTTATTCCCATATCAGGAGCATTTCGTGTGGAACGGTATAACGAACGTAACACGGTGCCAT
Organism: Sphaerisporangium sp. NPDC051011; assembly: GCF_040653595.1. NCBI lineage: Bacteria > Bacillati > Actinomycetota > Actinomycetes > Streptosporangiales > Streptosporangiaceae > Sphaerisporangium > Sphaerisporangium sp. NPDC051011. Next base: position 85,395 of record NZ_JBFAGG010000016.1, read on the forward strand.
CGTTGGCGAAGCCCGCGTGTGGATATGCTTCACGCTCGAAGCCGGCGAGCAATCCCTCGACTCTTCATCCGTTATGGGAGTCACGACCCTGCTCTCTGAAGAACTGAATGATCCTGTCTGGGATCTCGACGGACGTCTCTCCTACAGGGATGCCCATCTGTGCGAGCGCTTCGGCGTCCGTGGCGATCCAACCCTGCACCACCCAAGTGTCTAGCCGGATCATCTCTGGCGTCGCGGTGTGATCGCGGTGCCCGTGGCCGTCCCTTCAGGTCGCCGCCGTCGTACCTGGGCGAACCTCAGATCATCTCGCGCGTGTCCCGGATCTTCCCCTCGGCTCGCCGATTAGCGCGGGGATCTCGTGGATAGGAGTGAGTCAGGCGTCGCGCTACGTCGCAGAGCGAACACGACTAATGGCGCATGCCGGGGGGAGACAACATGCGCTATGCCAGATCCTCAGTGAGCAGAGCGGCGGTCGGCGTCTACCTGGCGCTCGCGGCCCAGATCGCCACCCTGACATGCCTGGTCGTCTTCGAGGAGGCCCGGGGCAAGACGCTCGCACGGCAGATGGCGGCGCTGGGCAACGATCCGCACGCCCCGGGCGCCGCCGCCGTCACCGGCGCGGTTACGTGGTTCGCCGTGCTGATCCTGCTGGTGGCCGCGACGACGGTCGCGGCGGGCTGCTCGTACTTCGCCTGGCTGCGGCAGGCCGGCGCCACGCCGGGGATGATCGGCATCGCCTGGTTCGTGCCCGTGCTGAACCTGGCGGCCCCCGCGCTGCTGCTGCACGCCCTGCGGGAGGACGCGGGGCTGCGCGAGGGGCGGCGCAAGACGTGGCTCGTGCTGGTCGCGGGCTGGTGGGCGAGCTGGCTGGGCTTCGTGTTCCTCATCCTCGCCCGGCTGCCCGTGACGCACTCCCCCCAGGGCAAGGACCTCACCGGGCTCGGTGTGCCGGAGCTCGCGGTCGCGGTGCTGGCCGCCCTGCTGTGCGCGGCGACGGTGCGGGAGATCACCGGGGCGCGCATGAGCGCGCGCCCCTCGGGCATCGCGCCCCGCCTGAAGCTGCTGCCCGCCCTGCGCTCGCTCCCCCGCCACACCTACCCCGCCCAGGACTGAGCTGTTCGGGGTGCGGCGGTGTTCTGGAGGAGGAGGGAGGAAGGGGTGAGGGACGAGCCCCTTCCGAGTGACGACGGAAGAACACCGCCTAAGGGGCGCCCCGAACCCGCCGTGCCGGAGGCGCGGCAATAGGCACAGACGGCGGCGGTCCCGAGCTGCCCGGGCTGGCGTGCCACAGCCTGCGCGGCGCCGTCAGCACGCCGCCCGCGGGGCCGATGTCGGCGTACGGCGAGATCCGGTAGCCGTTGCCGTACTCCACGCGGCGCCCTCCGACGCCGCCCCGGTCACGCGGGACGGTGTCCAGCACCGCCCGTACCGCGCCGATGCCCTCGGTGCGCCAGATCTCGTCGAGCTCGACGAGGTTCCAGCAGTCCAGGGCGCGCAGGGACACGGCGCGCGCGCCGACCCGCCGGACGACGCCCCGGGCGACCAGCAGCCACGACCCGAAGAGCGTGGCGGCGCAGTGGCCCTGCACCGACTCGAAGAACGTGAGGTCGATCGGGCCGGTCGCGTCGTCCAGGGTGGTGAAGATCACGCGCTGGCCGGAGCGCACCGCCGGGGTCTGGGTGGCGACCTTCACCCCGGCGACGAGGATCTCGGCGCCGTTGCGCATCGTGAGCAGTTCGCCGGCCCTGACGACGCCGATAGCGGCGAGCAGGTCCTCGTGGAAGGCGATGATGTGGTGGCTGACGTCCATGCCGAGGATCTCCAGCTCGGCCTGCACGGCCTCGGCCGCGGTCATCTCCGGCAGCTCTCCGGGCGTGATGTGCTCGGTGAAGCCCATCGGGATCTGCACGGCGGAGGCGGCCGCGTTCACAGGGTCCGGAGTGGCCGGAGCGTCCGGTGAGGTCCCCGGGCGCGTCCAGCCGCGTTCGGTCTCGCCGCGCCGCGCCGCGCTCCGCCGGGCGCTGGACCTGGTCCGCACGCCCGTGGCGGAGGTCCGTTCCAGGACGCCGACCTGGGCGAGCAGGTCGCGCCGGGTCAGCTCGCCCGGACGCCAGCGCGGGCCGCCCGGGTGCAGGCCGTGCAGCGCGTCGACGCCGCCGACCTGGACGACGCGCTCGGCGACGGGCCGGGACGGGCGGGCGCGTTCCCAGAAGTCGGCCAGCGAGGTGTAGGGCTGTCCGGCGACCATGCGTTCGACCTCGGCCTCGCTGATGCCTTTGACCGACGAGAACGGCACCCGCAGGCCGTACCCCTCGCCGACGCGCCGCGGAGGGTCCTGCTCGGGCGGGACGCCGGTCGGCGGCGGGGGCGGGGGGCAGCGTTCGACGAGCCACTGCCGGCCGGAGGCGTTGACGTCCAGCGGCAGGACGGCGACCCCGCACTGGCGGGCCTCGTCCAGGATGACCCGGTTGGGGTACATGCCCGGTTCGTGGGTGAGCACCCCGGCGAAGAACGCGGCCGCGTGGTGGCGCTTCAGCCACGCCGACTGGTAGGTGGGCAGGGCGAACGCCGCCGCGTGCGCCTTGCAGAACCCGAACGAGCCGAACGCGTCGAGCACCTGCCAGGCGCGGTCGGTGGTCGCGCGGTCGAACTCGGGGAGCACGCGGTCCTCCCACCACGCGCGGGCCTCGTCGCGGCCCTCGGGCGTGGAGAGCTTGCGACGGATCTTCTCGGCCTCCGACAGGCCGCAGCCGGTCATGGCGTCGACGATCTTCAGGACCTGCTCGTGGAAGATCACCACGCCGTGGGTCTCGCGCAGGGCGGGCCTGAGCTTCGGGTGCGGGTAGCGCGGCGCGCGCCAGCCGTGCCGGGCCTCCAGGTAGGGGGTGACCATGTCGGAGTTGACCGGTCCCGGGCGGAACAGGGAGATGTCGACGATGAGGTCGTGGATCGTGCGCGGCTCCAGCTTGGCCACCAGCTCGCGCTGGCCGGGCGACTCGATCTGGAAGCAGCCGAGCGTGTGCCCGGTGCGGATCATGTCGTAGGTCGCGCGGTCGTCGTGGGGGACGCCCCGGTCGAGGTCGACGTCCTCGCCGTCCACCCGCTTGATCTCGCCGAGGGCGTAGGCCATGGCGGACTGCATGCGCACGCCGAGCACGTCGAGCTTCAGCAGCCCGGCCTCCTCGACGTCGTCCTTGTCGAACTGGCTCATCGGGAACTCCAGCAGGCTGCGCTCGACGGGGGTGCGGTCGCGCAGCCCGGAGTTGCCGACGAGCACGCCGCACGGATGCAGGGCGATGTGCCGGGGCAGCCCGTCCAGCTTCTCGGCGAGCTCGAACATCGTGCCCAGGGCGTGGGCGCCGAGGCCGCTGTCGCGCAGTTCGGGCAGGTCGGACAGGGCCGCGCGGATCTGCTTGGCCCGGATGTGCGGGAACGCCTTGGCGATGACGTCGATCTCGTGGGGCGGCAGGCCCATGGCGGCTCCGACGTCGCGGATCGCGCTGCGGGCGCGGTAGGTCTCCATCATGGAGACGCAGGCCACGCGGCTTTCGCCGTACCGCTGGAGGATCGCGCGGTAGCAGTCGAGGCGGCGCGCGGACTCGACGTCCACGTCGATGTCGGGCAGGCCCTCGCGGCCCTCGGACAGGAAGCGCTCCATCAGCAGGCCGTGGTCGAGGGGGTTCACCTCGCCGATGCGGATGAGGTAGTTGACCAGGCTGCCGGCGCCCGAGCCGCGGATCGCGCAGCGCACGCCCATCGCGCGGATCATGTCCGTTATGTCAGAAACAACAATGAAATATCCGGACAACTGCTTGTGCTCGATGACGCGCAGCTCGTCCTCCAGCCGCTCACGCGCCTCGCTGGACCGTTCCAGCCCCCGGGCCGCCAGGCCGTCCTCGCACCGGCGGCGCAGCAGCGGGACCGGATCGCCGTCGACCTCCGGCAGGTGAAGCCGCTCGCGCCCGCCGCGCAGCGCGAGCACTTCCAGCGGGTCCAGCACGCACCGCCCGGCGGCCTCCCGTGTGCGGGCGAGCAGCCGCGTCGCCCGTCCCCGGTCGCCGCCGCAGACGCGCAGGGCCACGTGCCACATCTCCTTGCCGCTCTTGAGGTAGGCGTGCGAGGCGGAATGCTCCAGGTGGCGCGGGTGCAGGGGGACGAGCTTGCGCGCGGCGTCCAGCACGTCGCCTACCCGGTAGTCCCCCGGCTCCAGGTGGCGGACGGCGTTGGTCAGCACGGACGGCACACCCGCCGACTCGGCCAGAGCGAGCATGCGCGCGGCCGTGCTCGCGTCCCGGTGGCCGAACTGGTCGACGACCTCGACCACGACGTCGGGGACGACGGCCCGCCAGGCGGCGAGCAGCGCGCGGGCGTGCTCGTCCCGGCGCGCGGCCACCGCCCGGCCGACGTCGGAGCGGGGGCCGAGCATGACCAGCAGCTCCCCGGCATGCTGTCCGACCAGCTCGCGGGTCACCCGGGGCTCGCCCCGCTCCCCCGCGTGGTGGGCGGCGGTGGTGAGCCGGCACAGGTGCGCCCACCCGCCGGACCTGGCCAGGACGGTGATCCGGTCGCCGTCGTCGCCGTGCCGGTCGCTGTGCCTGTCGCTGTGCCTGTCGCCGTGCAGTCCGCCGCCGGGCTCGCCGAGAGCGAGGTCGACGCCGACGACGGGCGCGATCCCGGCCCCGGCGCACGCCTGGACGTGCTTGACCGCGCCGTACATGCCGTCGCGGTCGGTCAGCGCGAGGACGTCCATCTCGTGCTCGGCGGCGCGCACGGCCAGAGCGGCCGGGAACGCCGACCCGTACCGCAGGGAGTAGGCGGACGCGACGTGGAGGTGGGGGAACATCAGTCCCACGCCCTGAGCATCAGCCAGCCGCCGCTGGCGGTGTCGAAGCGCAGCTCATAGGTGCCGACGTCCTTGCCGGGGCTCGCCTCCACCCGCCAGAACCGGCGCTCACCGGGGTCGGCCTCGGAGATCTTCCACCACTCGCGGGAGGTCACCCAGTGGTCGAGGGTGCGGCGGACGACGTAGAGACGGTCACGCCAGACGAAACGGGCGGGCTCGCCGTCGCGCGTCCACACCTCGATGGGATCGCCGTAGATTCTGCTCAATGGCGCTTCTTCTCCCTGGGCCTCTGGAACTTGGAGCACCCGGGGGAAGACGGGTGGTGCTACTTCGAACATACGTTCCCAGAGTCCCGAGGGCAAATCAGCACACCCCGGAAAGACCTCACCACCAGGCCACTGTCCTGGCGCCTCGATCGTGAAAAGGTGCGATCGGATACGTCACCGCCTGTTCACACAAAGACACCCACGCGTAGGAGAGTAGACGCGAGCCGTTGTCCCGGCCCCCCTATCTTCTTCCCACAACCTCCGAAAGTGGGAGCAAGAGTGCACTCATCACGAGCGCGTATCGCCGGCCTCGCCGCCGTCCTTACCGTCGCCACTTCTTTCGCCGCGGCCTGCGGCTCCGCGCCCACCACAGGCGCCGAGACCGGAGCCTCCACCTCGGCCGGCGGCAACTCCGCCGCGACCGCGACCTCCGCGGCCGACCTCGGCGGCTTCGACAAGCTCGTCGAGGCGGCCAAGAAGGAAGGCCAGCTCAACGTCATCGCCCTGCCGCCGGACTGGGCGAACTACGGGGAGATCATCAAGGCGTTCGGCGACAAGTACGGCATCAAGATCAACAGCGAGAACCCCGACGGTTCCAGCTCCGACGAGATCAACGCCGTCAAGACCCGCAAGGGCCAGGACCGCGCCCCCGACGTGCTCGACGTCGGCACGGCGTTCGCGCTCAGCGGCAGCCAGGAAGGCCTCTACGCGCCGTACAAGGTGCAGACCTGGGACAAGATCCCCGAGGGCCAAAAGGACGCCGCGGGGACCTGGTACAACGACTACGGAGGCTACGTCTCCATCGGCTGCGACGCCAAGCGCATCAAGACCTGCCCGGAGACCTTCGCCGACCTGCTCAAGCCCGAGTACAAGGGCAAGGTCGCGATGAACGGCAACCCGACCAAGTCGGGCTCGGCGTTCGCCGGCGTGTACGCCGCCGCGCTCGCCAACGGCGGCTCCTTCGACGACATCCAGCCCGGCCTCGACTTCTTCAAGAAGCTCAAGGCGGCCGGCAACTACAACCCCGTCGAGTCGACCCCGGCGACCGTGCAGAACGGCGAGACCTCGATCAGCATCGACTGGGACTACCTCAACGCCGGCTACACCGACCAGTTCGCCGCCAAGGGCGTCGACTGGAAGGTCACCGTCCCCTCCGACGGCAAGTACGCCAACTTCTACGCCCAGGCGATCAACAAGTGGGCCCCGCACCCGGCCGCCGCGCGGCTGTGGGAGGAGTTCATCTACAGCCCCGAGGGCCAGAACCTCTACCTGAAGGGGTACGCGCGCGCCGTCCTGCTGCCCGCGATGCAGACCGACGGCACCGCCGACGCGGCGCTGGTCGAGAAGCTCCCCAAGGTCGACGGAACGCCCACCTTCCCGACCCCCGATCAGGTCACCAAGGCCAAGGAAGTCCTGGCCTCCGGCTGGGGCGCCGCGGTCTCCGGCTGACGGCCCGGCACTCCCTCCCACATGGTTGAGACGACCTCGACGGCCCCCGCCCCCCTCCCCCTGAAGAAGCGGGGCGGGGGCGGCGGCAGGGCCACGGCCCGCTCCGCCGGCTGGACCGGGGCGCTGCCCCTGCTGGTGTTCGTCGGCCTGGCCTTCGGCATCCCCGCGGCCGCCCTGCTCGGCGGGGCGCTCACTGCGGGCGGCTCCCTCAGCGTGGCCAACCTCACCGAGTCGCTCCAGGGCGCGTACCTCACGGCGATGCTCAGCAGCGTGAAGCTGTCCGTGCTCGTCGCGGTCGCCGGAGCCGTGCTCGGCACCTTCCTCGCCCAGGCCGTGGTCACCTCGCGGTTCCGCGCCCTGCGCGAGGCCGTGCTGACGGCCTCGGGCGTGCTCGCCAACTTCGGCGGCGTGCCGCTGGCCTTCGCCTGGATCGCGACGCTCGGCAACTCCGGTGTGCTCACCACGCGCCTCGGCCTCGGCGACCTGGGCTGGAACCTGTACAGCTTCTGGGGCCTGGCCCTGGTGTACCTGTACTTCTCGGTGCCGCTGATGGTGCTGGTCATCGTCCCCGCCCTGGACGGGCTGCGGCCGCAGTGGCGCGAGGCGGCGCAGAACAACGGCGCCACCGCTTGGCAGTTCTGGCGCTACATCGGCATCCCGGTGCTCACCCCGACCCTGCTCGGCGGGGTGGTCCTGCTGTTCGGCGGCGCCTTCGCCGCCTACGCGACCGCCGCCGCCATGGTCGGCACGGTCGTCCCGCTGGTGACGCTGCAGATCGCCGACGCGCTGGGCGGCAACGTGCTGATCGGCCATGAGAACGTCGCCCTGGCTCTCAGCCTGGACATGGTCGTGATCGCCGGCATCGTCATGGCGATCTACCTTCCGCTTCAGCGCAGGAGCGCGCGATGGCTGCGCTGACCCCGGCCGCCCTCCCCGACGTCGAGGCGCCCGCCCGGCGCCCGCGCGGCGGCGGTTCCCGGCGCGCGAGCATCTGGCGGGGCGTCGTCCTCGTCGTCGCCGCGCTGTACTTCGTGACGCCGCTGCTCGCGTCCTTCGTGTTCACCGTGAACGACCCCGTGGCGGGCTTCACCCTCGACGCCTACGGGGAGATCTTCACCGCCGAGGGCTTCGCGCAGAGCCTGCTGCTCTCGCTCGGGCTGGCGGTGGCGACGATCGTCCTCGTGCTGGTGCTCACGCTGCCCGCCATGCTGGCCGTGCGGCTCAGCGTGCCCCGGCTGCGGCCGGTGCTCGAAGTGCTGTGCACGCTGCCGCTGGTCGTCCCGCCGATCACGTTCGTCGCCGGGATCAGCACGGTGCTGAGCTGGGGACCCGACTACCTGGCGGCCACGCCGTTCTACCAGACGATCTTCGCGATCCAGAACCCCACGTTCCCGGTCGTGCTGGTCATCGCCTACGCCGTGCTGGCGCTGCCGTTCGTCTACCGGGCGCTGGACGCGGGGCTCGGCGCGATGGACGTCCGCACGCTGGTAGAGGCCGCGCGCAACTGCGGCGCGTCCTGGCCGGTCGTGCTGCTGCGGGTCATCGTCCCCAACCTCAAGTCCGGCCTCGCCAGCGCGTCCTTCCTCACCCTCGCCCTCGTGCTCGGCGAGTACACGATCGCGCGACTGCTGGGCTTCCAGCCGTTCTCGGTGTGGATCGTCACGGTCTCCGGCGCGAACCCCCAGCTGTCGGTCGCGGTGTCCATCTTCAGCCTGCTGCTCACGTGGCTGCTGCTGCTCGTCCTCTCAACCGCGGGAACCAGAAGGAGTCGATCGTGAACGGGGCTCAGGTGGAGTTCCGGGGGCTGCGCCGTACCTTCGGCACCACCGTCGCCCTCGACGGCCTGGATCTGACGGTCGCGCCGGGCGAGCTGATCGCCCTGCTCGGGCCGTCCGGGTGCGGCAAGACGACCGCGCTGCGCTGCGTCGCGGGCTTCGAGACCCCCGACCAGGGAGCCGTGCTCGTCGACGGCGAGGACATCACGCGCGTCCCGGCCAACCGCCGCGACGCGGGCATGGTCTTCCAGTCCTACAGCCTGTTCCCCAACCTGAACGCCCGCGACAACGTGGCGTTCGGGATGCGGGTGCGCAAGGTGCCCGCGGCCAAGCGGCACGCCCGCGCGGCCGAACTGCTGGAGCTGGTCGGCCTGCCCTCGCAGGGCGACCGCTACCCGCACCAGCTCTCCGGCGGCCAGCAGCAGCGCGTCGCGCTCGCCCGGGCGCTGGCGCTGGAGCCCCGGGTGCTGCTGCTGGACGAGCCGCTGTCCGCGCTGGACGCCAAGGTGCGGGTCACGCTGCGCGAGGAGATCCGGCGGCTGCAGCTCTCGCTCGGCATCACCGCGATCTTCGTCACCCACGACCAGGAGGAGGCCCTCTCGGTCGCCGACCACGTCGCGGTGCTGCGCGCGGGACGGCTGGAGCAGTCCGGGCCCCCGGCGGAGATCTACGACCGCCCGGCGACGCCGTTCGTGGCCGAATTCGTGGGCACCATGAACCACCTGCCCGGACGGCTCTCCGGCGACCTCGTCGAGGTGGCCGGGCAGCGGCTCCCCGTGCACGGCGACCGTCCCGCCACGTCCGAGGTGGACGTGCTGGTGCGCCCGGAGACCGTGCTGGTCACCCCCGCCGATGACGGGGACGCGCTGATCGTCACCTCCTCCTTCCGCGGAGCGTCCGTACGGCTGCTCCTGCGCCTCGGCGACGGCACGGAGATCGTCGCGGACCTGCCCGGGCACGACGCCGCCCGGTTCGCCCTGGGCGAGCGGGCCAGCGTGCGCCTCGTCGAACGGCCGGTCCTGGTGGCCGCGCGCACCCCCGCCTCGGCGGCTCCGGAGGCCGTATCGGCATGAACGGCTGAGTGACCTCACGGACGGCGGCATCCGCAGGGCATTCGCCCGGGCGGATGGTGCCGCCCGGGACCTGGAGGCCCACCTCCTCGCTGGGGTACTCGACGTGGCGGATGACCAGGAGCTCTCCGCGGTCGTTGAGGATGTAGGCGAGCGCCTTGGCGACAGTGGTCTTGGTGGGCATCGGCCCTGCGTGTGATCGGATTCGGGCAAGGTGCGCAGTAAATGCCGCGTGGCTCGCGGCGGGCCGGGCTAGGATCGGACTCGTGTCAGAATCCGCTGTTCGCACGCGCATTGCGCCTTCGCCCACGGGGATGTTCCATGTCGGGAACGCCCGGTCCGCCCTGTTCAACTGGGTGGTGGCCAAGCAAGCCGGCGGGGTGATGGTACTTCGGATCGAGGACACCGACGCGGAGCGCAACACGCAGGCCGGGATCGACTCGATCATGGAGGCGATGGCCTGGCTCGGGATGGGGCCTGAGGAGTACGAGGGGCCGTACTTCCAGTCAGCGAACGCCGGGAAGCACCGGGAAGCCGTCCAGAACCTCACCGCCAAGGGTCTCGCCTATCGATGCCAGTGCACACGGGACGATGTGATCGCGCGGACCGGGGACTCGAACAAGGGATACGACGGGTTCTGCCGTGACCGCGGACTCACCGAGGGAGCCGTGCGGTTCCGGACGCCCGACACTGGGGAGACCGTCGTCGTCGACTTGGTGCGCGGCAAGCCGACGTTCGAGAACGCGCTGCTGGAGGACTTCGTCATCGCGCGCGGCGACGGTTCGGCGACCTTCCTGCTCGCCAATGTGGTCGACGACATCCTCATGGGAATCACCCATGTCATCCGGGCTGAGGAGCATCTGCCGAACACGCCGAAGCAGCAGCTGCTGTGGGACGCGCTCGGCCATGAGCCTCCGGTATGGGCGCACGCACCCGTACTGGTGAACGAGAGGCGACAGAAACTCTCGAAACGGCGAGACCGGGTAGCACTGGAGGACTTCCGGGACGAGGGCTACCTGCCGGAAGCGATGCGGAACTACCTCATGCTGCTCGGCTGGGGCCTCGGAGAGAACCGCGAGATCGTGCCCTGGGAAGAGATCATCGCCGAATTCCGGCTCTCGGACGTCAATCCCTCGCCCGCGTTCTTCGACGTGAAGAAACTGCGCGCGTTCAACGGCGAGTACATCAGGGCGATGGAGCCGGAGGCGTTCGTCGAGGCCTGCCGTCCGTGGGTCGAGGGTGCCGACGTTCCCTGGGCGGCCGACGCGTTCGACGCCGACGCCTTCACGGCTCTCGCCGAGTTGGCGCAGACACGTGTCACGGTGCTTAGCGAGATCGTCTCTATGGTCGATTTCGCGTTCCTCGACAACCCGGTCTCCGACACAGATTCGTGGTCGAAAGCGATGAAGGAGGGCAGCGCCGACCTCCTCATCGCGACGATTGATGCTTACACCGACGCCCCGTGGGAGGCGTCCGTCCTGAAGGAGCGGCTTGAGGCGATCGGCGCCGAGCGCGGGCTGAAGCTCGGGAAGACGCAGGCACCCGTCCGGGTCGCGACGACGGGCCGGACCGTCGGTCTGCCACTCTTCGAGTCCCTGGAGGTTCTCGGCCGGGACCGGACTCTGACGCGCCTCATGGCGGCGGCCGATCGTCTCTGATCGGGTCATGGGCGCCGAGCGGAGGACACGTCTAGACCGAATGGCGGGGTGACCTCGCCGAAGGACGTCCCGAACTGGGTGTCGGCGAGGTGAAAGAGGCGCGGCGCGATCATGCCGATGGGCATGTCGGCGGGAAGCTTCCCCCTCCGCACGGTTGCACGGAGCTGCCACCCACGGATCCAGGGACGCACTGTCAGGGTGCCCTGGTCTGTCGCCTCATCGGGTAGCCAGCGGATACCGTCCCACGCGATTCCGCTCTCGAACGGGGCGATGTCGGCCCGCGCCGAAGCCCCGAAGACGGTGACGAGGTCCGACGTGAGAGCGGACGAGACCAACGCACCGAGGTCGGGCAGCGGGAGTCCGGCGCGCGTGAGCACGGTCGCAGCGTGGAGCATGACGCGCAACTCCGACGGAGCGGACTCGAAGGCCGAGGTGAGGCGGGTGGTCAGCTCGGTGGGCCGGTAGCCATCCGTCGTGAGGATGCCATCGGATGCGAACAGACCTCGATAGCCGAACCGATCGCGGAGGAACGCTCCGGACCTTTCCGCGACCCGCCTCAGCTCGCTGGAGCGTGGATGGTCTCCAAGGGGGACCGCACCCGCCCAGAGGAACGTCCCTGTCGACGGCCTGGGCAGAGAAAGGAGTTCCATCGGTGGGAACACCGTGACCCCTTCGGCGGCGACCATGCCGTGCACTCGACAGGGCAGTCCTTCAAGGAGCGGCATCAACCTGACCCGTAGGTCGTGAGCCTGTGACGGGAAGGCCGCGGGCGGAGTGTTCCGCCACCACCAGATGCCCTCAGCTCCGGCGCGTGGTCCGTGACCGCGGTGCTGGCAGCTCGCCACGACGCCTCGCCCTTCGTCGACCGCGCGGGCCAAGTCCGCGACGTCACGAACCGAGTCGCACGTCAACGCCGGCGCCCGGTCGATTCCCGCCAAATCCCAGAGGGGGTCGATGAGCATCTTGTCCTCGACCAGTGCCCAGTCGGGGCGGCGGCGTCCGAGCTGGATACGGCCGCCGGTGAGCGGAGGGAGGAGCGGATCAGGGACGATCAGGTCCGCACGGCCCGCCGGATCGAAGTCGTCCAGCCGGGACGGGCCGAGCACCAGACGCGCGACGACCTCGTGATGGAAGGCGAGATGGGCGCTCGGGCCGGAGATCGGACGGCCCGGCTTGAACTCCCTTTCCAGCGCGACGACCAGGTGGCGCGTCCCGGCGTCCGTGAGGAGGCGCTCCCACGCCGAGACGTCCCGCTCGTGCATCGACATGACGATGACCGGGCGACCGGCCGCAATCCTCCCCAGGGCCTCGGCGATCAGGTGGCGGATGTGTTCCATGGGTACCCCTTGCGTCGGAGGATCAGGTTGGACGGGGTGCGGTGAAGCAACTCGTACCTCTTGCCGAGCCGCCAGACGATCCGGGCGGTCGAACGCTCGGGGACGCGGTCGTCGTACTCGATCAGAACGATCCCTGGTCGGTGGAGGCCGGAGTCGTAGGAGGCCCAGACATCCAGTTCGGTTCCCTCGACGTCGATGCTCAGCAGGTCGATCTTCTGGATGGCCGCCTGCTGGAGCAGATCGGCGAGCGTTCGGGCCTCTACACGGACGGCGGTGTACTCGGGACCGTCGACGTCCAGACCGGAAAGGGAGGAGCGCGGCCCGTACATCCAGAATGTGCGGAGGCCAGACATCGCGGAGACGGCGTGGTGAGAGACCTGGCAGCGGCGTCGCGCGAGAGGAGCGTGGTTGCGGGGATCGGCGTCCACACAGAGGCCGGTCCAGCCGCGTTCTTCCCAGTAGAGGGTGTTGCTTCCGCGGCATCCGTCACCGGCGCCGACGTCGACGAAGATGCCGTTGGCGGGCAGACCGAGGTTCTCGGCAAGCCAGCGGTCTTCGCCCCATTGGGAGTGATATGGCTCTGGTTGGGTGTAAGGGATCATCGAGCGTATCCGAGGATGAGGAGGCGGCGGGGACGGCCGCTGGTGTTCGGGGCGCTGGCATGGATGAGTCGGGCGTCCCAGGCGAGGATCGTTCCGGCTGCCGCCGTCAGGGGAACGCTCCGGCTGTCGGGGGCCTCCTGGTCGGGCACGACCGGCCCGTGATCCTCGGTGAGCTGGTGGGGGACGTCGCGTAGGTGGCTACCTGGCCAAACGCGGACGGGCCCTGCCGAGGGCGGGCAGTCGTCCAGGCAGACGGCGATCGTGACAATGGGGCCAGCGATACCTCGGCGCCGGTAGTAGACAGCGTCGGCGTGCTTGTGGATTTCTTCACCGAGGACCCGTTCGGGTGCGGTTCCGCCGACTCGCTGCTTGTAGGAGATCTTCTCGTCGATCAGCCGTGCAGCACCCCCGAGGAGGGTGGTCGCCAGTCCTGCCAGGCTGGCGGCCAGCCCGCGCGCGGTGGGCGCCAGGTCGAGAACCGGTTTGACCTTCAGCACGTAGGCGTCACCGTCGGTAAGGCGCCAGGCCGTGACGCGGCGGTCGGTCAGAGGGACGTCGCAGATGATGTTGTCCGCCTCAGTACGTAACGCTTCCAGTTCCTTGGCCGTGATCCAGCCAGGGAGAACGAGGTGGCCGTCGGAGCGGAAGGCCGCCAGATGCTGAGGCGTCATCGGACCGCCACCGGAATGGTGAAGTCGGTGGTCGGCTTCGTCCAGGCGATCGGGATGCGGCCGGGCGGCAGTGTGTACTGCTCCTCACTCCAGTCCCTGAAGCGCTCGCTGAGGATCGCCGCCCGCCTCGGCGAGACGGATGCGCCAGAGGAGAAGAAGCTGAACCGTCCGCCCGGCCGAAGGCTCGGCAGCGCGACGTGTTCGACGAACGCCTCGAAGTCGGCGTCGGCGAGCCCGTCCGGTGGCCACGTGTCGTACATGATGGCGTCGAAGTGCCGTGGCGCCAGCCGGACGAGCTGCCACGGACGAACATGCACCACGGTGTCCCTGGTGACCCGGCGAAGGACGCGTTCCTGCGTCAGCGAGGCCACCTGCGGATGCGGCTCGATCGCCGTGTAGGTGGCACATCGGTGGGCGGCGGCCTGCTCTGCGAAGACCCCCAGCCCGAGGCCCACCTCGAGGATGTTGGCGCGCGTGGTGCCGGACAGGAGTGCGTCGGCATGCATGCTCATCAGCTCGGCCTCGGCGAAGAACATCACGTGGGTGTCGCCGATGAGAAGGCCCTCGTCGTCGATGTGAGCTTCCAGCGCCTGGAGCCGTTTGATGTGGGCCTCGTGGACATCGGTGAACGGCGCGGTCATCCGGTAGCCTCCCGGAACTTGCGGATCTCGTCAGCTGCGAGGAAGCGTTCGGCGACATCCGAGGCGCCGGTGAGCGTCTCTCGGACGATGTTCTCGGCCAGGGCGCGGTCATCACCCTCCGGGAGGGAGATGAGGACGAACGCCGGATCGTGGAGCGGCTCCCCGTTGCGGGCGGCGATCGTCACCTCTGCGGGGCGTCCGGTCTTGGAGCCGATCTCCTGGGCCGCCCGGTTCGCCAGGTCGGCGTAGATCTTCCCGCCGTGGTGGACGGGGTTCTTGCCCGCCGGAGCGTCTCCGGACGATGCCCGGAGCGGCTCGATGACGCCGTGACCGCGGTTACCGCGGCCGACCGCACCGCAGTCGCCTTTGCCGAGAGAGGTGCCGAACGGCGCCAGGTAGGCGCGGTTCGGACCGTCCTTGGTGTTAATTCGCAGGGTCGCTCGATGCGAATCACGCAGCTCGGCGGCCAGCTCCGCTCGGACGTCGCGGATGAGCTCCGCGTACTCCCGCCACGACCGGACGGCCTCCGGGTGGACCGGAACGGCGGCCGTCACCTCGAAGGCCTCGCCGTCACGGACGACCATGACCTTCACGTCGGAGCCGACCTGCGGCAGCCTCATCTCCGCGATCCGTCGTTCCAGCCAGATGGCGAGCCGTCCCGCCCGTCCCGGGCCGGAGGTTCCGGTACACAGGACGGTGTCGTTGCAGACGGTCTCGGCGGAGAGCACCCGTCGCAGGTCCTCTGGGTCGCACGGCGTGTAGAAGTTCGAGTCGTGATCGGTGGCCGTTCCCGCGGTGTTGTACGTCGTGGTGGTGAGGTGCGGCCAGATCTCGGTGTCGCCGAGCGCCTGGCCTAGGACGTCGCGGACGACCCGCTCGAAGATCTCGCCGAGGGGGATGGCGGTGGGGCCGACGCGGGGGGTCATCTTGCCGATCAGGTGGCAGGCCACGGGCTTGAGCACCTCGAACGAGCCGAACGACACATTCGAGGCGGCCCCGACCAGGGCGACCTTGTCGACCCAGTGGTTGGGGATCGTGCCGAACGCGTCGAGGCAGTGGGCCGAGTAGGCGCGTGAGTATGCGTCGGCGATGAGATTCGCCAGTGTGTCGGGATGCCCGATCCCCTTGCGCTCCGCGCAGTCGAACGGCAGGACGTCCGGGTCGGGCAGCCCGTCATGAAAGAGGATCCTCATGATGACGACTCCTCGGCGACGAGGGAGTAGGCGAGGCACTGGGACAGGACGAGAACCCGCTCGGCGGGGCACGGCTCGGGCGTGTCCGCCGCGGTGAAGGTGCCGTCGTACAGGTTCCCGTATTTCGCCGGAACAGTGGCGCACCGGCGGACGTCTCCGGTGACCGTCACCTTGAACGAGGAGACGCCGGCCGTACATGGCGAGCCGCGGAAGGCGGGTGGACCTTCCAGGTAGGGCTTATTGAACGGGTATTGGCCGGAGTGAGTGAGGATGAACTCCCGCTCCTCCTCGGTGTAGGCCTCGGGATAGCGCCGGCCATTCAGCACCCCCTTGAACACCTTGGCCCGGACCTGCTCGACGCCGAGCTCATACAACTGGTCAAGGTCGGCGACGAGCCGATCGAGAAGCGGCGGGTAGAGCACGTAGAGCGCGTCCACGTCGAACCCACAACCCTGGAGGAGCTGGATGTCCCGCACGAAGTCGACGAGGCCGAGACCGAGCCGCTCGCGCTCGCCGACGTGCAACGCTGCGACGATCTTGACTGTCCTGTCCGGATCGACCTGGCGGACGAACTCCGCGACGTCAGGCGTGGCCAGGTTCGTGTTGATGCTGATGTAGTGCTGGCGGGTGAGCCCAGCGCACAGGTCAACGAAGCCAGGGAACAGAAACGGCTCGCCACCCGACATGTGCACCAGGCAGACCCGACCGGTCTCGTCGAACCGCTGCACCACCAGCGCTGGATCGGGCTCGTTCAGGTGTTTGCGGTTGAGGACGTGCTTGATCTGCGGGTGGCAGTACGCGCAGTCGAAGTTGCAGCGGTTGGTCAGGTGCCAGTCGAACTCCCATTCCCAGGGGGCGGGCTCCGGCGTCATGGCTGATTTCCTCATGTCACCTCCCGGTGTGGACAAGCTGAAGATCGGTTTCCAGGTCGCGCAGGAGCCGCGCGACGGCGAGCCGGGACGACTCGAGATCATGGGTGCCGCAACCGTCGACGACGAGCCGGACGATCTCCTCGGCGAGTGGGCACGAGGACGGCGCCAACGGCACGAAGGCGCGGACGACTTTGCCTTCCGCCAGCGGGTGGAAGCTGAGTGCTGCCAGCTCCCCGGCGAGATCCAGGCCGAATCCGCCGTTCTCGTCTCCCGGCCGTCCGACAGGCATCTGGGGGCACCCGTCGGTTACTTCGACGCACAGTCCGGCCTCGAACAGCCGCAGCGCCAGGATGACCGGCGCAGCCCCGTACCGGACTGCGTTGGTGACGAGCTCGGACACGACTAGCAGGACGGTCTCGCCCTCGGCGAGCAGCCCGAGTTCGGCGAGGAACTTGTCGGTCTCGGACCGCGCCACCCGGACGGGCAGCTCCCGGCCGTCGAGGTTCAGACGACGCTCCCGCCTCATGAGCGCCTGCTGCACACCCAGGCGAGCACGCGCCCCAGTTCATGGAAGCCGGGCAGCCTCGGGACATTAGCGGTTGTCGGGGGGACGACCCAACGCGTCGTCGGAGTCAGTGGCAGGACCAGGCCGTCATCGACGACCTCTGCGAGCGCCTCCCAATGCTCCCGCTCGCCCGGACGGACCAGGAAGGCGACCCTGTCGCCGTCGGAGAGGGCAGGCCCCAGCCAGCAACCCCGTTCGGTCAGGCGCGACAGCACCGCCTCTCCCGTCGCGAGCCGCAACCGCACGGCGTCGAACCGGTCGCCTGAGACGGCCACTACGCATCCTCGGACGAGCTCGGGGTCGGTGGTTCCGGTGATCCCCTCGACGAACAACGGCCACCGCCACCACGTCACATATTCGAGCGCCGCTCGCCCCGCGGGCGACGGCGGCGCGGTCGAAGCAGGTTCCATGCGGACCAGGGAACGCCAGCCGACCGTGGCAGCGGCAGCGCACGAGCGCCGTGCATGTGTGCAAACCGTTGTGCATTTGGTTCGCCGGTCTTATCTTCCGGTGACCGGAGAATTACGCTTCAGGCCATGGAGCGGCAGCCCAACACCAAGCTCGCCGAGCTCATCGCCGAGGCCGGTGTCTCCCATCTCGGACTCGCCAGTCGCATCACTGCGATCGCCGAGGAGTGGCGTGAATCCGTCCGCCCGGCCCATACCCAGGTGGCGCGCTGGATCGCCGGTCAACAACCCCGCGGCGCCACCCCCGCCCTGATCGCCGAGGCCCTCAGCCGCAAACTCCGGCGCCGCGTCACTCTCGCCGACATCGGCATGGCCGGAGCCACTGACTCCCCGGAGATCGGTCTCGACTTCGTCGAGACGGCCGACGACCTCATCGCCAACCTCGCCGGGCTATGGACCGCCGACATTCAACGCCGCCGCTTCCTCACCGGAAAGGTAACCGCCACTGCGGTCTCCGACCCGGCTTTCCAGTGGCTTCTCGCCGCACCAGCCAGCCGCCCCGAGCACACCGGACCCCGCCAGATAGGCATGACGGAGGTCCAAGCGATCCGCTCCACCACAGCGATGTTCGCGGGCCTCGACAACCGCTTCGGCGGCGCGCACGCCCGCACCGCCGCGATCCAGTACCTCACCGACCAGGTCACCCCTCTCCTCAACGGCGCCTACACATCGGCCGTAGGCCCCGCCCTCTTCAGCGCGGTCGCCGAATTCAGCCTGACCGTCGGATGGATGTCCTACGACACCGGCCTCCACGGACTCGCCCGGCGCTACCTACTCCAGGCCCTCAACCTCGCCCACCACGCCGGCGACCGGCACCTCGGCGCTAGCGTCCTGTCCGCCATGTCTCATCAGGCCAATTACCTCGGCGAACACACTGAGGCGCTCACCCTCGCCCGCGCTGCCTCCCAGGCGATCCGCGACCATCCCAGCCCGCTCCTCGAAGCCCAGTTCGCAGCCATGCAGGCCCGAGCCGCCGCAGCCCTGCCCGGCAGACAGACCGAGTGCCTCACCGCGCTTTCCGCCGCCGAAGCAGCCTTCACCCGGCACCACCCCGGAAAGGAACCGGAGTGGATCACCTATTTCGACGAGTCAGAACTGGCCGACGAGTTCGCCCACTGTTTCCGCGACCTCGGCCGCCCCACCGACGCTCGCCGCTACGCCCTCCAGTGCCTCGATGCCGAGACCGCCGACTACGCCCGCAGCCGCACGTTCTCCCGCCTCGTCCTCGCCGCAGCCCTCCTCGCCCAGGACGAACTCGAAGAAGCCTGCACCGTCGTCGCCGCTGCCCTACCCCGCATCCGTGAGACCGGCTCAACCCGCTGCCGTACCTACCTCCGCGGCCTGACCACCACCCTCAACAACCACGCCACCCACCACGACGTTCGCGACCTGACAGCCCAGATCGGCCCGATCCTCCATCCCACCCGACCTCAGTAGGGCCGCCAGTCTCGAGCCCTTCCCGGATGCGCCAGGTCATCCACCCGCCGCCGCACCTCGTCAGCGATCTCCTCGTCCTCCTCGAATTTCATCGCCAACCAGCACACCATCCGCAGCTCCTGAAGCGCCTTCAACACCGGCCACCCGGACAACTGGGTGACGTCGAACCCATAGACCTCGCAGAACTCCCGATACTCGTCCTCTGAGTGCCAGCCGAGATCCCGGTACACGGCCGTCGCCGTCAGATCCCACTCCGGCGGCCCCCAGCACATCCCACCGAGATCGAACATCACGACCCGCCCGTCCGGCTGCTTCAGCACGTTCCCGATGTTCGCGTCCCCGTGGATCACCGACCGCGGGAGCCCGAACTCCACCTTTGGCAGCGCGTCGCTCAGCCGATCAGCCTCCCCGGAGAGCGCCCCACGCTCCGCTTCGGAAAGTCCCCGAGCTCGCTCGATCCGTCCCTGAGCCTGATCAAGGACGTGCAGGTTAGGCAACGAAAGCGACTCCGGTGGCTTCAG
The DNA here is from genome assembly GCF_040653595.1 of Sphaerisporangium sp. NPDC051011. Classification (NCBI taxonomy): domain Bacteria; kingdom Bacillati; phylum Actinomycetota; class Actinomycetes; order Streptosporangiales; family Streptosporangiaceae; genus Sphaerisporangium; species Sphaerisporangium sp. NPDC051011. The sequence continues at coordinate 104,762 of NZ_JBFAGG010000016.1, forward strand.
CAGGTGAAGCCTTCGAAGCAGCCGCCCAAGTTCCGCCGGAACCGTCCATTCACCTTCGGCTCTCCACCACAGCGACACCGTCAGCCCACCGGCATCCACTGGTTGCTGGCCCGCCAAGGGTTCGACGACCGGAATTCCCTCCAGCCACAGCCAGCGAGCGACCTCGATCTCCCGCCGAGCGTCACCAAAACCAACTCCCGGACGTGTCACCCGGGCGATAACCCGCCCCTCATCCAGACGAAAGACCGCCCGCTCCCCGATGCGAAGCAATTCGATCCCTTCGCAGGAAAGACCAATGAGCCCGGCGGCCTTACGGACCGCCTCCCCTGAGCGCTCCGCGAATGAGTTCGCCACCACCTGATCTCCCTCCACGCAAGGAGCAGAGTGACCGGAGTCTGCTCCGAGTTCATTCGGCGGCGGCCGTCATGACCACGCGCTCTGCGCGCTCCACGATCGACTGCAGGCGGCTCGCGTGCGCGCCTCGCCAGTACACCTGGTCGCAGGTGCGGCAGCGGGCGAAGGTGTCGTAGCTGCGGCGCGTTCCTGGGCGTAGCCCGGTCTCGACCTCGTCCTTGTGTGCGGGAACCAGGAGACCGTTGCACGCCGTGCACCTGCTCCACGGCGCGAGCGGGGGCGCGAACCGGCCGAGCACGTCGTCGAACTGCTCCTCGGGCCTGGCTCCCCGGACGTACGCCCCCAGCCACAGCATCCTCCGGCGCAGCAGGCCACGATCCTGCGTGAGAAGAACGCGCCGCTCTGCGTTGGCGCGCTCGATCAGCGTGTCGTCGTCCAGATCGTTCTCGTAGGCGGTGTCCACCCCGACGAGCCGGAGCCGCCGGGCCAGCGTCCCCAGGTGCACGTCCAGCAGAAAGCGTGAGGTCGGGACCGGCTGCGGGCGCGTCATCTCGCGGACGTCCACCACCTCGCCGTCCCGGGGGCGGTACGCGGGCGTGACGCCCCTGCCGCCGGCCAGAAGCGAGCCGACCTCGGGCAACGGCACGCCGACCGACTCCACGACATGCCCCAGCGACGAGACGCCGTCATAGGAAACCCGCAGCTCGTCATGCCGATCCCGCGGCGCCAGGAACAACAACAACCCGGCCTCGACCCGCAAGCACAGCTCCGCACCCATGGCACCCATCCATCCAGCATCCTCCACGCCCGAGCCCGCCGACCACAAAGCCCCCAGGAGAGATGCGCCCGCACCGCCTGGGACGGCGGCGAGCCTTGTGGGTGGGCTCACGGTGAGCGACCACGATGGACCGGCACGGGTGGGGCTCACAGACTCCAGCCATTGACCTCGCGCTTTCACCGAGGGGACATCTGAATTGATCGTTTAGACGCGAAAAGTGCCCCGAACTGGGAGGATTTGACTTGCTGAGGGTCCTGTCCACAACAGTTCGAAAGGCACTTTGGAATGTTATGACGACATGTTCGCCGCTAGTGCGCAACCGTAGGTCACCGAGAGCAGTCGTGGATCACGGTTCACGGGATATACACGGGATGATCTTGAGGGATTTTCGCCGGGCCAGCAGCCTGATCCGCGCTGCAACTCGCCCACCTCCCCTGCGGCACCGGGACTCGGTATATGTCGAGCCTCTTCGCCAGGGGGCTGCGGATGTCCGCCGATCGCTAGTTGATGAGCATCACCCCGAGGTTCGAATCTTGTTCCCCTTCCTTGTCCAGGGATCTAAATCATTGAGAGCCTTGGCGATCTGGCCGTTAGCGCGATCTCTCTGCCCTTCGAGGCACTTCGCGTATACACGGAGAAGCACGTCAACGCCGTAGCCGGCGCGCTGCGCTACCTCGGTCGGCGGAACGCCCGCGTTAAGCCACAGAGAGACCGCCGCGTGCCGTCGGTCGTACGGGCGAGCCGCCAGCGGAGACGCAACCTGTTCGACGTGAAGGCCAGCCGCCGAGCTTCCTGCCAGACGGCGGAGTACGTCGAGGAGGAGAAAGGCCGGTCCTTGCTCGTCTGGAAAGACTGCCGTCCTTGGCCGCGTCGTACTTGTCGACATGCTTACGGAGGATCGTGACGAGGATCGGAGGGATCGGGATCTCCCGCGTGTCGTCCACGGCCCCATGCTTGAGACCGCGTTCGTCGTGGGCCTCCCCCGAGTTCGTCCACCGCGTGTTCGCCTGTGACCGCGCTTTCTCAAGCGTGATCAGGCCCCACCCCTCGGCGGGAAGGTCGCAGTTCTGCTGCCGTAGCCCCGAAGCCTCCTCGGGACGGAGAGCCGCGTAGTACATGCAGGCGAACATTTAATACGCCGGCCACGGCAAACCACTGTCGATGGGCTACCACCGGTCCACCGTCGTCGGGCCTGCACGGACAGTCATGATGCGTTGCTCAGTCCGATGCGACACAACTCCTCGATACTTATCGACAATCGCGCCGTGGTCATCCCGCAAGCAACGGACCTTTCACGCCGACAAATACGCCCCAAAGTTGCCGTATGGGCGGAATGTGCCCGTATGTTCCATATATGGCTCCTTTTACATCAAGCGGGCTTCTGGTTTGGGTGACCACATAACGCTTTATATGGTCGCAAGATATGCAGAAGTAGCATCTAGCCCTATAAACAGGTTAAGGTCTACTGTTCTTACGCCGTCTCAGGAGCCGCATGCATGACCCTGGAACACAACGCATCCGACGGCAGTCTGTACGTGGTGCGGGGAGACATCCCCAAGACGGAATGCATGCAGACACTGCAGATCGGCTATCTCCATGCAGTAGCCGCCGCTGCCGGGTGTTCCCTCCAGCCGCACAACCAGGACTATCGGGGGATTGACTGGGATGTGACGCACGGGGCGACTTCGCACCTGTCGGAAGAGGCGGAGGCCACACTCAAGATCCAACTGAAGGCAACTACGCAGTACCCGCTCCCGCCAGATGGGGAGGACTTCGCGTTGACGCTGAACAACCGACACTTGACGAAGCTGAACTACGAAAACCCGTCCGTTCCTAGGCTGTTGGTTGCCATGCTTAGTCCTGCAGACATGGCGGAGTGGTTGAAGGCGGATCACGAGTGGACGGAACTACGTCGCTGCTGTTACTGGGTCAACTTAGCCGGAGTCCAACCCAGCGGCAAAGATCGTACTACTGTTCGAATTCCTACGAGACAGATCTTTGACGATGTTGCTCTTTGTAAGATTATGTTACGCGTGGGAGCGGGAGGGCGACCATGACTCACATGGGAGGCTCTGACATCAACGCGGCATCGCTTGATCCTTCGAATTTGATCACCCTGCTTGCTGTTGCGGGCTGGGGTAGTCGAGGAGGGCGCCCGAACGTCTACGAGCGGTGGGAGGTTAGGGATGAAGATGAACGCTTGTCAGTTCTCATTCCTCTAGATCCTTCGCACGACGATTATACCGACCTTCTTGAGGAGGCACTTTTAACTCTCAGCAAGTCGCGGCTTCCTAGTGCGCAATCCGTGTTCTCCAGACTTCGAACACCAGGTGACGAGGTTCACTGGCAGAAAGAACCGCATGCGATTCCAGGCTTAATATCCTGGAGTCAAGGTGAAGCGCTGATCACATCTGCAAAGCAGATACTCCTTGCGGCGGCTAAAGCTGCGCGGCGCCCCTCGGCCTATCACGGGCAAAGAGAGTGGAGATTTGCTCGTGAATATCTAGAAAAGGTATTCATGGGGCAAACAAGAATCGGAAGCTATGTCGTGACGGCGTACACTCCGACAGGGCCGATTCGAGAAGTTGAAGAGGCTGGCAGAGTAAGCCAGTCCGATCCATCCTTATCGGGCACGGAAAGGCTAGCCTCTAATCTGGATGTAGTGCATGGCAGTGCGACGACGGGAAGAGATGTGATGAACAAAATGACCGCATCTCTGATTGCCTCGCGAGAGGCAATCGAGCACTTTGCTAGCACCGGCTCCTTGTCGGGATTCGATGCAGGGGTGGGCCAGGGAGTTTCTTATGAATTGACTCGAGCGCTGGCTTCACTTGTGACGGGCTCAGATGGCGCGCAAGTATCCGTCTACTGGTTTCCGGTGGGCAGGTCGACCCCGGCATTCGGGGACGCATGGACAATGGAATTCTTGCCGGACGACCTACCAGCCCTCGAAAAGGCTAGCACCCGACTGGCGTCAACTGAACCGCGCCGTACGATTGTAGTCGTGGGAACCGTCACGAACCTTAGTCGTCCAAAGTTTGGTCTACATGGGACAATCGTGCTTAACGTCATCTACGGCGCATCTGTATCTCGTGTCAGGGTGCGCCTTTCTAGGGCAGATTACGAACAAGCAATCTCTGCTCATCAAAATGGTGATCTACTTCGAGTAACGGGAGACCTTGAGAAAGATGGCAATAATTACTGGTTATACAATCCGGCGGAGCTCGGAGCTGTTGAGGCGGGAGCCTTTAATCAGGCTGAGATGTTCGGCGCGGTTGATCCCGATCTCTTGCGCGCCCAAAGTGAGATTGGATAAGAGATAGTCCAGATCCGTACGTAGTCTGCATTCACGGTAATCTGTCCCGCCGGCCTTCGAAGGCATCCATAGGCACTTGCTGGGCCAGGCCCGTATCCAGAATTCTGGACGGTGCTGGGCACATGGCTGCTCATGACATTGCCCGTTTGCTACCCAGCATCCCGGTTCTCATTGACCTCTGCCGGTCGATGGCCATACTGGAGGCGATTCTGAGCCCTGATTGGAGAGCCGCTATCACTCCTTCGATGCGAGTTGGAGCTGGGAGAGGGCCTCGATGGAGAACGGCTCAGGAGATGAATACTCCAGCGTCTTCTCGGCGGCCGGTGCGTACATCTGGGCTTCGCCCACGAGGCGGCGATAGCCCGTACGCGGACGGTGGGCTGTGGCCGGGGGGTGCTCGACTCGGTGCCGACGTCTTCCGTCATCTGGTGTGGAGGAGCCCGCGTTCTCTGACGAGGACGGCATGCCGGTCGTGACCGCCTCTTGCGCGAGACGCATGATGAGCATTGGCGGATAGGGAAGATCGAGTACCCGGACGGCGAGAATGACCCCGATGGGGCAGCTCACCTGTTCGGGCTGCTCGTCGATCCGTCACCGGAGGCGTTCCAACGGTTCGCTGAGGAGTACTACGAGGTCTGCCTGGACCTGGAGGCAGCGCGGCATGTCTATGCCCTTGTCGGCGGTCATCGCCGCGCTGAACGCCGATGCAACCCTGGAGGACCTTGCCGAAGACCTCGCCTCAGCGCGGTATCCGTCTGAGGCCGACCGAGAAGCGAGGATCGACGCCGATTCCTCCCGAACTCTGGATCAGATGACTGCAGTGGCAGCGAGCTCTGAGCTTGACCGCTGTAGAGCAGTTCATACAGCAACACCGCGGTACGCGATCACACGTTACCGCGCCGCATCCACCACCCGAGCAGCGCCGCAGTTCACCAACCAAGCCCCTGCCTTCCCTACGGATCAGATGGTGTCCTCATCTGGAAGTGAATAGTTAGCCTGGAGTTCTTGGAGCCCACGTTGGCATACGGCCCAACCGGATATGGTCGCTCCCAGCATCGGCGAGGATGACGCTTTTGACGATTTCATCGTCACATGGAGGAGCGCCGTGCTGGCTGCAACCGCTCCGGGCAGCCGTACTGTTCGGGTTCTCGTACCAAGCCGAAGGCTGAGGGTCGAGGATTTGGACGATGTGTGACTTCACGACTCCAAATCTATGAAGGTCCAGCGCCGATAGCAACGAACTGGACGCGGGGCGGTAGAGCGGAACGCCGAGTTTGCGGAGAGCTGCTAGGCGGGCGGACCATGTTCTTGAATGTCGACACGGAGACAGCGGCGGCACGGTGTTCGGGTTGGATTCCGACTACTCCCGTTGATCGCGAAGGGCATCATCAGCGGTTGCACAGTAGAGGGCGACTATATGGTGTTCCAAGAATTCTATACCGTCATGACCGACTTCGGCGTGCAAATAGGGCCACGCCGCCGTCATAGTCGATTTCGCCGTCGAGATGGTGCCCCCGATCGGCCTAGGGAAACATCGCCCGGCACCAGCGTAATCATGCTTGGTCTTGCCTAGTAAAGGAGTTATGGATGCGCCGAAATTCGAGGGTCCTCGTTAGTGCCTTCGTCGGTTTCCTTTTCGGGGTGACGGCATGCGGGCCGGCGAAAGGGATCGAGGAGTCCGTCGCTGGGCCGACGTACGACAGGGCGGCGCTGAATTCCTGGCGCGACTTTCCCGTCGCGCACAAGCCCCGCCCACTGGTGCTGGTATCCGATCTCCCTCTACTCGGTGACGGAAAGATGATGGGGAGCGGCTTCGAGCCGGCAGGGCCCCTGCCCACCCAGGTCCCTCCCCGGGCCACGGTGAACCTGCCGGACGGCCCCGCCACTCTGCCCGTCGTCACGGCAACGGAGGCTTTCACCGCCATGGCCGACCACACCGGCAGACCGGCCGGGCAATCGGTGAAAGTCACGTCCGCCACCTACACGACGAGTTCCTTCGCGACGGATCGGGGCCCTGTGGACCTGCCCGCCTGGCGGTTCGCCACCGAGACGGCGGGAACCGCGACATGGCCCGCGCTGTCACCCGACGCCTTCTGGCGGCTGGGGGAATTACGAGCCTCCGCCGATATGAGCCAGGCGAGTATGAGCGCGGACGGCCGTGTCCTCACCGCGTTCGTCACCCTGCCCGGGCACTGGTGTGGCGGTACTCCCCAGGTAGAACCGGTGGTCATCGAATCACCGGCCAGCGTCGCCGTAGGTCTGCGGTTCACGTTCCCGCAGCCTCGGCAGGATTGCGTCCGCCCGGCGGACGCGGTGGCCCGAAAAGAATCATTCTCACTGGCCGATCCGCTGAATGAGCGGGTCGTCCTCGACCTCAGCGGCCATCTGGTGACCGTTCGCTGAGCCCATTTCACCGTGATGCCGCAGGTCACAGGCGGGTGCCAGATCCGATGTTCTGATCGAGAAGTAAAGGCGACGACGAGCTTCCGATCAGGTAGTGATCGCTGGACAATCACCTCCGTGATCTCTCGATGCGCCAGCTGGAGTACTAGGACGAGTGGCGGATCACTACTTCGGTGGGGAGGATGACCGATGAGACCGGGCCGCCGTCTATTTGGCGGAGCAGGAGGCGGACGGCGGCCAGGGCCTGGTCGGAGGCGGGGGCGTGGACCGTCGTGAGCGGGGGGATGGCGTAGCGGGCGGCCTCGATGTCGCCGAAGCCCACCACGGCGACGTCGTCCGGGACCCGGCGGCCGGACTCGTACAGGACGGTCAGGGCGCCCATGGCCATCAGGTCTCCGGCGGCGAAGACGGCGTCCAGGGCGGGGTCGTCCTCCAGGAGCTGGCGCATCGCCTCGATGCCGGACATCCGGCTGTAGTCGCCGACGGCGACGATCGAGCGGCGGTCGTCACGGCGCAGCGCGTCGCGGTACCCCTGCAGGCGGTCCTGCGCGGCGACGCTGTCGACGGGGCCGCAGATCATCGCGACCCTGCGCCGTCCCCGCGCGAGCAGGTGCTCGACGGCCGCCACCGCGCCGCCGGCGTTGTCGGCGTCGACGTACGAGAGCGCGCCGCCCACGGTCGAGTACGGCAGGGCGGCGGAGCCCGCGGCGTAAGGCAGCGCGGCCGCCCCGGCGGGCCGTCCGAGCGACACGACCGGGGTGTCGGTGCGGGACAGCACGCCCGGCAGGTGGTCGGCGACGCGGTTGGAGACGAGCACGACGCCGTCCACGTGGCCCGCGGAGACGTACTGCTCGACGCGCCGGCGGCTCGCCGGCGACCCGGCCAGCATGAGGGTGACCTGCTTGCCGGCCTCCTCCAGCGCGTGGGCGGCCGCGCGGACGACGGAGGAGAACAGCGGGTCCTCGCCGGTCGCCTGGGTGCCGGGGACGACCAGGGCTATGGTGTCGGTGCGCCGGGTCACCAGGCTGCGGGCCGCCGAGTTCGGCACGTAGCCGAGCTCGTTCACGGCGTGCATGACCGTCTCGCGGACCTCTCCGCTGACCATCCCCTGCCCGTTGATGACGCGCGAGACCGTCGACCGGGACACCCCGGCGCGGGCGGCGACCTCCTCCAGGGTGGGCCGGCGCGGACGCTCCTTGCGCAGGCCGTTGCGCTGGACGACCTCGCGATACCACAGCGCGCTGTCCTTGAGCAGGCGGCGCTGGCTGTCGAAGTCGACGTGGACGATGCCGAAGCGCTTGTTGTACCCCTCGGCCCACTCGAAGTTGTCCAGCAACGACCAGACGAGGTACCCGCGCAGGTCGGCGCCGGCCTCGATGGCGGAGTGCGCGGCCCGCAGGTGGCCCTCGAGGAACGCGGTGCGGTCGGCGTCGTGGACGCGGTCGCCCGACACGGTGTCGTCGAAGGCGGCGCCGTTCTCGGTGACGAGGAGCCCGACCTCGGGGTAGTCGTGCGACAGGCGGACGAGCAGCTCGGACAGGCCTGTGGGGACGATGGGCCAGCCCATCGCGGTGGTGGGGGCGTAAGCGCCGGTGAACTCGATGTCCTCGGTGCCCGGGTACGCCGGGTTGGCGGGCAGGCCGGGCCCGGACCTCACCACACACGGGGTGTAGTAGTTGATGCCGAGCAGGTCGATCGGCTGGTGGATCGCGGCGAGGTCGCCGTCGTGGATGTGGCCCAGCCCGGCGATCCGGTCGACGATCTTCAGCAGCTGCTCCGGGTACGCCCCGCGCAGGGCCGAGTCGAGGAACTGCCGGTTGATCAGGCAGTCGACGCGGCCCACCGCCTCGGCGTCCGCCGGGGACAGCACGAGACCGGGGTCGTTCACCTGGGCGGGCGTCATCACGGGGGCGAGGTTGAGGGTGAGCGCGATCTCGCGGGCTCCCCCGGCGCGCAGCGCCTGGACGCCGAGGCCGTGCGCGAGGAGCAGGTGGTGGGAGGCGCGGAAGGCGTCCACCGACGAGGTCAGTCCCGGGGCGTGCACGCCCATGCCGTACCCGAGGAATGCCGACACCCAGGGCTCGTTGACGGTCATCCACGTGCTCACGCGGTCGCCGAGCCGGTCGTGGACGGCCACGGTGTACTCGGCGAACCGGTAGGCGGTGTCGCGGGCGGTCCAGCCGCCGCGGTCCTCCAGGGCCTGGGGCAGGTCCCAGTGGTAGAGCGTCGCGTACGGCGCGATGCCCGCCGCGAGCAACTCGTCGACCAGCCGCTCGTAGAAGTCGAGCCCGGCGGGGTTGATCGGGCCGGAGCCGTCCGGCTGGACGCGGGGCCAGGCGACCGAGAACCGGTAGGCGGCGAGGCCGAGCGCCTTCATCAGGCGGACGTCCTCGGCGTACCGGTGGTAGTGGTCGCACGCCGTCTCGCCGGTGTGGCCGCCGACGATCGCGCCGGGTCTGCGGCAGAAGCTGTCCCAGATCGAGTCGCCGCGCCCGTCCTCGCGGGCGGCGCCCTCCACCTGGTAGGCGGCGGTGGCGGACCCCCAGACGAACCCGGCGGGGAAGGCCAGCGTCTGTCCCCGGTTCGCGATGGTCGTCGCGGTCATCGCATGACCTCCCGTCTGTTCCCTCATGGTGAAACCATGGCGAAGCGGTGATGTAGCAACGGTGCGGCGGCCCGTACCAGCACCGATTCGAACACTTAATCACGGAGCGGACCATGCCCGCGCAGTGGACATGACCCTAGGAACCAATCAATGTTTGGGCAAACAAGGCGAGGAACGGGGAACAAGGAGTAGCCCGCGTTAGGTTGGGGACGATCAACAGACCGTCCGCGCCGAAGGAGCCGCCGCCATGCACGCCATCGTGGTCACGACCCCCGGGGGGTCCGACGCCCTCGTCTACACCGAGACGCCGGACCCGGTCCCGGGGCCCGGTGAAGTGCTCGTCGACGTGACGGCGATCGGCGTCAACTACATCGACGTCTACCACCGCGAGGGCCGCTACCCGCTCCCGGCGCCGTTCGTGCCCGGCTCGGAGGGCGCGGGCACCGTCTCGGCCGTCGGCCCGGACGTCACCGACGTCGCGGTGGGCGACCGCGTGGGCTGGGTGAACGTCATCGGGTCGTACGCGGACAAGGCGGTCATCCCGGCCGCCAAGACGATCCCGCTTCCCGGCGGCCTGTCGTTCGAGTCCGCCGCCGCCTCCCTGCTCCAGGGACTGACCGCGCACTACCTCACGCACTCGGTACACGCCGTGCAGCCCGGGGACGACGTGCTGGTCCACGCGGCGGCGGGCGGCATGGGGCTGCTGCTCACGCAGATGACGAAGCTGCGCGGCGGCCGCGTCATCGGCACGACCTCCAGCGACGAGAAGCGGAAGCTCGCCAAGGAGGCGGGGGCCGACGACGTCATCGGCTACGAGGGCTTCCCCGACGCGGTGCGCGAGCTGACCGGCGGGCGCGGCGTTCGCGTGGTCTACGACGGCGTCGGCGCGGCGACCTTCGACGGCAGCCTGGCCTCGCTCGGGCTGCGCGGCATGATGGCGCTGTACGGGGCGGCGAGCGGGCCGGTGCCGCCGTTCGACCCGCAGCGGTTGAACCAGGGCGGGTCGCTGTTCCTGACCCGGCCCACGCTGGCGCACTACACCACCACGCGGGAGGAACTGCTCGCGCGGGCCGGGGACGTCCTCGGCTGGGTCGAGTCGGGGGCGGTCGACGTGCACATCTCCCGCCGGTACCCGCTCGCCGAGGCCAAGCAGGCGCACGACGACCTGGAAGGCCGCCGTACGACGGGCAAGCTGCTGCTGATCCCGTAGGGGCGTTCTCATCGCGGGCCGCGGTGGGCCTCACCCCCGTGTCGAGCTCAGCCCGGCGTAGGCTCAGCCCGGTGTCGGACTTACCTCGACGTCGGGCTCAGCCCGGTGTCGTGGCGAGGCCGAAGAACAGGACGCCCAGGTAGACGCCCACCGCGATCGCGATCACGTGCAGCGCGATCGACCAGGCGCGCAACGCCTTCCAGTTCTTCATCGTGCCTTCTCGTCGTCGGGACCGGGACGCCTGCGCGGCGGGGTCATCGGGAGCCGTTCAGCAGGCGGGCCTTGGCGGCGGCGTACTCGTCGTCGTCCAGCCTGCCGGACTGGTGCAGGACCGCCAGCCGTTCGAGCCGGCCGACGAGGTCGTCGGGCACCGCGTCGGACGACGGCGCGTCCTGGGGGTACGAGGAGCGGCCCTGCGAGGGGTACGCCGGACGGTCCTGGGGCGGGTACGTCGGACGGTCCTGCGGAGGGTCGTCCAGGTCCACGGCGTCGCGCGGCAGGTCGTTCTGACCAGGCAACGCCACGGACGTCGTCCAGCGCACGCTCCCCCCGCTCGGCCCCGAAGCCCCCGGAACGGGCGTGGGCTCCGGTCCGAGGAAGACCTTGCGCAACGCCTCCCTGTCGAGGATGAACAGCGGCCCTCCCCCCATGAGCGTGAAGAGGACAGCACAGATCAAAAAGCCCCACATGAAGCCGGGCCCGGCCAGCGCGGCCTCCATGAACCCCCACCCGAGGCTCAGGAACAGGGCGGGCCAGACGAGCAGGCTCAGCCTCGGACCGACGGGAAGCCGGCCGAGGGCGTACACTCCGAGCGCCGCCGCGCCGCCCAGAATGGACACCGGCATGATCCACACGGCGTCTTGGGGACACCCCACGACCCGGTCGAAACACGCCCCGCGCATGGCCATCAGGGCGTGGAACTCGAGGAAGAGCAGGGTCAGGCAGCAAACGAGCCCGCCCATCCCGATAAAGGTCCCGATCGACCTGTAAACCAGCCCACGGGTGGTGATCACGCTCCGTATCGTAGGACAAACGCCGCTTTTTCGACAGGACCACAAAGACGGGATTCAGCGCCTCAATCCCGTGCCGGCCACTCCAGAAGGCGGGCGCCGAGGACGGCCGTCTCCAGGGTGAAGCGCTGAGTCGAGTCGTCCGGGGAGAAGCCGGTGAGGCGGCGGATCCGCTCCAGGCGGTAGGTGACCGCGCGGGTGCTGATGCCCAGCCTGCGGGCGGCCGCCGCCTGGTTGCCCTGCGCGCCGAACACCGCCTCCAGGGTCTCCAGCAGCGGTTCGGGCCCGCCGCGCGCCTCGCGCAACGGGTCGAGCACGCTCGTGACGAGATCCTCGATCGCGGCGCGGTCGCGCAGCAGCACCGGGAAGACCAGCAGGTCGGCGGCCTTGAGCACCTGAGGACGCAGGCCGAGCCGCTCCCCCAGGCTGATCGCGTCGCAGGCCTCGCGAAACGACGTCACCACGCCTCCGGGCCCGCGGTGGGGGCGGCCGACGCCCACGCGCCAGCCCTGGCCGAGGCTGCCCCGCACGTGGTGGGTGAACTCGCCGGTCGCGGCGGTGAGCGTGGCCGGCGCGACGCACACCAACAGGCCGTCGCGCGCCGCCACGAGGATGTTGTGCGAGCCGAACCGGGTGACCAGCGCCTCCTCGACGCGCCGGACGATCGGGTCGCCGTCGCTCACGGGCGCGACGTCCTTGGCCACCGCGACGACGTACCCCTCGGCCAACCGCAGGCCGAAGTGCTCGGCGCGCTCGGCCAGCCGGTCGGCCCGTCCCTGTAACAGGTCGCCGATGAACTCGCGCCGGGCCTCGTCCTCGCGCCGGATGGCCTGGTGCTGCGCCTCCTCGTACCCGTCGTAGTACGCGGCCAGCGCACGGCGCACGGCGGCGAGCACCTGAGCCTCGGCGGGGGGCGCGTCCAGTTCGCGGGCCAGCAGGCAGGCGTCGGCGAGCGCACGCACGGGGACGCCCCGCTCGGCCGCAGCGGCGCCCAACGCGCGCAGGCCGTCGACGGTGTCGCGATCGGGTAGCCGGCCGGTCGCGGCGGCGGCCGTGAGGACCGGAAGATACCCGCCGAGCAGGTCGGCGGGCACCCCGGTGGCCTCGCTCACGTGAGCGAGAACGTCCATCACACCCCTACATCACGCCGGTCGAACGAAAGGACAGCGGTCATGGCGAGCACGGCCACGGCGGCGAGCAGGACGAGGTAGTCGCCGACCTGGAAGCCGTTGACCAGCGGGCTTCCCTCCATGTAGTAGTGGAACGGCGACAGGTGGCTGAGCCACTTCATCGCCTCGACGTCCCCGGCGAGCGCCTGCACGACGTACCCCGCCACCGCGTACGCGCCGGCGACCGCCATCGCGAGCGCCCTGCGCCCGGTCGCCGCCCCGACGGCCAGCGAGAGTGTACCGAAGAAGAGAACAAGCAGGTACAGGCCGGTGTGCGCCGCCAGTATCCGCCCGAAGGGCACGTTCAGGTCCACCAGGGAGCCAAGGACGGCGATCACGGCGAGCGAGAGCACGGCGACCGCGAGCAGGCCGGCGGCGAGCGCGGCGAACCGTTCCAGCACGAGCCGCTTGCGGTCCACGGGGAGGGTGAGGGTGAGCTCCAGCGTCCTGGACTCCTCCGGCCCGGCGATGGCCTTGGTGCCGAGGATCACCGCGCACATGGTGAACAGCAGCGGGATGAAGAGCTGGTAGACGACCGCCTGGAGGAACCCGACACCTGTGGAGATGTTCTCCAGCCCACCCATGAGCTTGCGGACGCCGTCGGGGTACTTCGCCAGCGCGGCCTGGTTGTAGAAGTCCGGATTCGCGACCATCTGCGGGAAGAACGAGATGTACAACCCGGCGAACGCGCAGATGCCGACCGTCCAGCCGATGATCGCGCGCTGGTACTCGCGCAGCGCCTTACGCACCAACACGGGCATGGTGCACGTCCTCGCTGTAGTAGGTAAGGAAGATCTCTTCGAGGTCGGGCTCGGCCGACACCATGTGGACGACGGTGAACCGCGCCGCCGCCTTGATCAGCGCGTCGGGACGGCCGTCGATCGTGCAGCTCACGCTCGCGCCCTCGACCTTCAGGTCGCGCACGCCCGGCAGGTCGCGGAACGCCTCCTCCGGCACGGGCGCGTCGAAGTGGAACTCCACCCGCCGCACGGCCTTCTCGCGCAACGCGACGACGTCCTCCACCGCGACCAGCCGCCCGGCCCTGACGATGCCCACGCGGTCGGACACGTGCTCGACCTCCGCGAGGACGTGCGACGACATGAGCACCGTCCCGCCGGCCGCGCGCGCCTCGCGGACCATCGTCAGGAACTCCTGCTGGACGAGCGGGTCCAGGCCGCTGGTCGGCTCGTCGAGGATGAGCAGTTCGGGCTCGTGCATGAACGCCTGGATCAGGCCGACCTTCTGCTTGTTGCCCTTCGAGAGCCGGCCCATCGTGACCGACAGGTCGGCCTCCAGCCGCTCGGCCAGCCCCTCGATGCGGCCCGCCGTGACGCCGCCCCGCACGCCCGCCAGGAACCGCAGGTACTCGCCCGCCTTCTCGCGTCCCTCCAGGGCGAGCTCGCCGGGGAGGTAACCGATCCTGCGGCGGACGGACGCGTCGCGCGGTGACGCGCCGAACACGCGGACGACGCCCCGGGTGGGACGGATCACGTCCAGGAGCATCCTGATCGTGGTCGTCTTTCCCGCCCCGTTCGGGCCGAGGTACCCGAAAACCTCGCCGGGACGAATCTGGAGGCTGAGATCCTCCAGGCCCCGGCGCTTACCGTAGAACTTGGTCAGTCCTTCGGTCTCCACCACTGCTGTCATGGGAGGAATGGTGGCGTGCGCGGGCACGTCCCCGACAGGACCACACCTGGACAGTTCGGGGACGCTTCCTTTCCCGAATCCGGCAACGCCCTCGTACGCACATGCGCGCTCACCGCGCGGGGCTGCGCTCACACGCGGGGTCGCCTCATGTGCGTAGTGACCACTACCTGTGCAGGGCGTGTCCGTGCAGGGCGGCCCTCACGCGCGCGGTCCCATCATGTGCGGGACGATCCTCATGCGCGGAGCGGCCACCGTGCGCGGGGATGGCGATCGTGCAGGGAGACGATCCGTCGTGCGCGAGGCGACCGTCGTGCGCGGGCGGCTCTCAGCGGCGGGCGACCGAGCAGGCGCCTGTACTTCCGGGGAGGCGGTGCCGGTTGCGCGCCACCACCCGGTAAACGGCCTCGGCGATCCAGTCGACCGGAGGCACGAGCATGAGGCGGCCGAGGGCACGCCAGCCGATCCGGGGTTGCACGGCCAGCACCACGGCGACGGCACGGGCGCCCGCGGCGCGCAGCCCGTCCGGGCCGAGGAGCTGCACCGACTCGGTGACCTGAGCACGGGTCAGACCGTGCTCAGCGAGGTCGAGATCCTGCCAACGGCTCACGGGAGGCATCGCGGGCAGATGCGCACGACCGAAGTCCACGCATCGCTGGCAGAACCCGCAGTCCCCGTCGTAGACCAGCACGGCACGATTCTCCCATAGGCCCTCGCGCCCGCTCCGGCGACCGGCACCCACGGAGCACGGCCCGGACGCCCCTCGGCGGCGGTAAGGCCACGCCCGCGTCTCGACCGCCGCCCACATGCCAGGCCACTTCACGTCCCCCGGGAACGGCTCGCCCGCCGCGTGTCGCTCATCCAGTCCAACGCAGGGGGTTCGGCAGCACGCTGTTCGAGCCGACCGCCATCAAGATCGCTCAGGGGACTCACTGCCTCTATCTTTATTTTGGCGCAACTTACTGCCAAAATAACCGACCATGCGCCGGACGAGATCTACCACACAGCAAGCTGCAGCAGGCCCTGCGATCAGCCATCTAATCCAACTGTGTGGATTCTTGCTAATGTGATCCACAAGCGCCGGTATAGAAATAACTTCAACATACCAGGCAACCTTCGAGCTGGTGGGTTTTTCTTCTTCGGAGCGACCTTCCATTCGATTGACTCCTCGACGGCTACCACACGCCAAGAAACATGGCGAGACGTTATAGCTGATCGACCCATGCCAGTGGCTTTGTTGCGTTATCACGTTCGACGCCTCCCCCCAGACGGGGCGGACTACATTGTGCGGGCGCCAGGAGGGAGGGCGGGGAGGCTGGGTGGCGCGCCGTTCTCGATCAGGGACAGCAGCGCGGCGGTGTCCACGTGCCGCTCGATCATGTCGCCGAGCGCGTCGAGGTGCTCCTCCCGCAGCGCCGCGAACGAGACACCGGGCGCGGGGACGAAATCGCGGCCCGCCACGGCGGCGACGTCAGTAAGGAAGGCACCGCGGAAGCCGTCGTTCTCCAGCGCCCCGTGCCAGGTGGTGCCCCAGACGGCGCCCACCCGACACCCGTCCAGGAAAGGCTCCGCCTCGCGGTCAATGGTGACCACCCCGTGGTGGATCTCGTACGCCTCGACCCGGTGCCCGTACGCCTCGCCGATCGGCCGCGCGAGCGTCTTCTCGCGGGCGAACTCGACGGTCGCCGGTAGCAGTCCGAGCCCGTCCACCGTCCCGGCGCCGGACTCGACCTCGTCGCGGATCGACCGCGCGAGCATCTGGTAGCCGCCGCAGATGCCGAGAATCGGGCCGCGCCGCTCCAGCAGCGCGGCGGCCAGGCCCGTGCGGCGAAGCCAGTCCAGGTCGGAGACGGTGGCCCGCGAACCGGGCAGGACGACCAGGTCGGCCTCGCGGATCTCCCCGGCTCCGGCGGCCGAGGAGACGAAGCGGAGCACGACCCCGGGCTCGGCGGCGAGCGCGTCCATGTCGGTGAAGTTGGAGATCCTCGGATACCGCACCACCACGACGCGAAGGCTCTGCCCGGTGCCCGCGTTCTCCGGCAGTGTGCCGCGCCGGGAGTCGAGGGCGAGCGAGTCCTCCAGGTCCATCCAGAGCCCGTCCAGCCACGGCAGCACGCCGTACACCGGACGCCCGGTGAGCTTGTACAGCGTGTCCAGGCCGGGGTCGAGCAGCTCGCGCGCGCCCCGGAACTTGTTGATCAGAAAGCCGCTGATGAGTGCCTGATCTTCTGCCTCCAGCAACGCCAGCGTGCCGTACAGCGAGGCGAACACCCCGCCGCGGTCGATGTCCCCCACGACGACCACCGGCATTCCCGCCGCTCGGGCGAGGCCCATGTTGGCGATGTCCCCCCGGCGCAGGTTGATCTCCGTCGGGCTGCCCGCGCCCTCGCACACCACCACGTCGTACGACGCGCGCAGCCGCTCCAAGGACTCCAGCGCGACCGCTCTGAGGCGGTCCTTGTAGGCGCCGTACTCCATGGCGTCCACCTCGGCGAGCGGCCTGCCGAGCACGACCACCTGGCTGCGCCGATCACTGCCCGGCTTGAGCAGGATCGGGTTCATGTCCGCGACCGGCTCCACCCCCGCCGCCTGCGCCTGGGCGACCTGGGCGCGCCCGATCTCGGCGCCGTCGGCGGTCACGTACGAATTGAGCGACATGTTCTGGGCCTTGAACGGCGCCACCCGCACGCCCTGGCGCGCCAGCCAGCGGCAGATCCCCGCCGTGACGACGCTCTTCCCCGCGTCCGAGGTGGTCCCCGCCACGAGCAACATCCCTGTAGGCACCCCCCAAAGATGCCAGAGCCCACCAATTCTGCATACGGCCACAACCCACCACGAACAGCCACGCCGGCTCGGGAAGCGCGGCCGGGTGCGACTCGGCCACGCCTCAGGCGGCAACGCCCGCTATCGGGCGGTGGCTGCTACCGGCGCCGCCGCCTGTGTACGGCCCACGCCCCGGCGGAGGCGAGCGCGGCGGACGCGAGGTTCACGGCGCGCGCCAGGCGTACAGATCGCGAAATATCCGTCACTGCGGGCGGGTCCCCGTCGCCCATCTCGGGCCGGTGTTCGATCCTGCCGCCGTAGTCGTTACGACCTCCCAGCCGCACGCCGAGCGCCCCCGCGAACGCCGCCTCGCACCGGCCGGAGTTGGGGCTCGGATGCCGGTGACCGTCCCTGCGCAGCATGGCCGCCGCCTGCCGGGACGACCCGCCGACGAGAGGGGCGAGCAGCGACGCCAGAACGCCGGTGATCCGCGCGGGCACGAAGTTCGCCACGTCGTCCAGTCGCGCCGCGGCCCAGCCGAACATCTCGTACCGCGCCGACCGGTGGCCGACCATCGCGTCCAGCGTGTTGACCGCCCGGTACGCCAGCAGCCCCGGCACGCCCGCCACCGCTCCCCAGACCAGCGGCGCGACCACGGCGTCCGAGGTGTTCTCGGCGATGGACTCAACCGTCGCCCGCGCCAGTTCCCCAGAGGACAAAGCCGACGGATCCCGCCCGCACAGGTGCGGCAGCCGCGCCCGCGCCGCCGTCACGTCCCCTCGTTCGAGCGCGGCCGACATGTACGCCCCCTCACGGCCCAGGCTCGTCCCGCCCAGCACCGCCCAGGTGGCGACGGCGGTGACGGCCGTACGAGCCGCAGGGCTGCGCCGGGTGAGCCGCTCGGCCACCACCCCCAAGGCCGCCGCCGAACCGACGCACGCGGCGACGTACACGGCACCTCGCGCACGCGATCGTCCGTACAAGCGGCGCTCCAGCAGACCGGCGGCACGGCCGAACAGCGCCACGGGATGCGCCGAGTTGCGCGGATCGGCGAAGACCGAATCCAGGACGAACCCGGCGGCCAGCCCAAGAGCCCGCGCCCGCCCCACGGTCCCCTGCCCTACCGTTCCGCGGGCCGCCGTTCTCTGAGCCGCCGTTCCCGGGGCCCGCGTCCCGCGTGCCGCCATCTCCCGCCCCGCACGCGACGCCTGCCCGCTCTCGTACGCCGACCTCATACCCGCCCGCTTCACTCGACCCCACTCCCGGTTTCCGGACATCCCAGACGCATGGTGGACCACGACTCCGGATCCGCGACCCACCGAATTCGAGATTGTCCAGGAGTGCCAGTGAATCGGCTAACGCAGGTGGGCGTCCAGCTCGTCCCAGTTGTCGTCGAGCCACGCGGCGGCTCTGCGGATGCGCTCGCCCGCGCCGTCCTCCCACATGCGTGCCCAGCCGCCGCCATCCTCCAGCGCCCGCGTGCGCATGGCGACGTACGAACGGTCGAAGCGCAGCCTGGTCAGGTCGAGCAGCCGGCGACGCTCGCGCGCGGACAGGCCGTAAGCGTCGCAGAAGAGGCGGATCCGCGCGCCGACGTCGCACATCCGCTGCGCGGGCTCCCGGTCGACGGGGTCGGCGATCGGCACCCAGTGGCGCAGGGTCGTGACGATGTCGAACAGCCGGGTCGTCGGGCGGGCCGTGTCGAAGTCGATGAGCGCACAGGGCACGTTGTCGCGAAAAATCACGTTTTGAGGGGTGATGTCGCAATGGCCCACCAGCTCGGGCTCGGCGTCGTCCCACGAGCCACCCTCCCAGACGGCGCCAGCGGGCGGGACGAACCCGGCGACCGCGTCATGAAAGCGCCTCACGAGCCGGGCCAGCGCGGCCAGCGTCTCGTCGGTCATCACGTGCGGGGCCAGCGGGAACATCGCCGCCCGGCCGGGGACGTACGAGAGGATCTCCCTGCCACGCTCGTCGACCCCGAGCGCCCGCGGGGCGCCGTCGAAACCGGCCGCTTCCAAGTGGCGGAGCAACGCGTGAACGGAGGGGCTGTACGGACGCATCGGCCGGCGCACCGTGTCGCCGACGCGGACGACTCCCTCCGTCACATCACCGCCATCCAGCGATATTTCAGGAAAGGCCGCGCTGACGAACATGACGTAACAGTTTAGTCGCGCCCCCAGGATCCACGGGAGCCTTCCCCAAAACCCCAGCACTTTCCCAGAAGCCCAAGCGCCCCCGAGCACCCGAACCCGAAACAACGCCGAAGCCGGCGGTTGGCCGCACTCCCCCGCGCCAACCACCCGACACCCTCTGGCATGATTTGATCATGCGTATCGGCACTCTCGGCGCGGCACGCATCACCCCCACCGCGCTCGTCAGGCCTGCCCGGTCCATCCCCGGCGTGGACGTCGTGGCCGTCGCCGCGCGTGACCGCTCCCGTGCGGAACGGTTCGCCGCGAAGCACCGCATCCCCGTGGTCCACCGGTCGTACGAGGCCCTCATCTCCGACCCCTCGATCGACGCGATCTACAACCCGCTGCCGAACGCCCTGCACGCCGCGTGGACGCTGCGCGCGATCGAGGCGGGCAAGCACGTCCTGTGCGAGAAGCCCTTCACCTCCAACGCCGACGAGGCGACGAGCGTGGCGGAGGCCGCGCGGCGGTCCCGTCTCGTCGTCATGGAGGCGTTCCACTACCGCTACCACCCGCTGATGGAACGCGCGCTGGAGATCGTGCACACCGAACTGGGCGAGGTCCGGCACGTCGAGACCTGGATGTGCTTCCCACTCCCCCGCTTCTCCGACATCCGGTACTCCCTGGAGCTCGGCGGCGGGGCGCTCATGGACGCGGGCTGCTACGCCGTCCACTGCCTGCGCGCCCTCGGGCCCGGCGAACCGTCTGTGGTCTCCGCCGCCGCCCTGCTGCGATCCCCGGGCGTCGACCGCGCCATGGCCGCCGACCTGCGCTTCCCGACGGGCGCCACGGGCCGTATCAACGCCTCGATGTGGTCCGGCGGGCACCTGCTCAAGATCGCCGCGCGGGTGGAGGGCGAGTACGGCACGCTGCACATCACCAACTTCGTCGCCCCGCACTACTTCCACCGCCTCACCGTGACGGTCGATGGCGTCCGCCGCCGCGAGCGCGTGCCGGGCGAGCCGACGTACGCCTACCAGCTCCGCGCCTTCCGCACGGCCATCCACGACGGCACCACACCCCTCACCCCACCCGAGGACGCCATCGCCAACATGTCCGTAATCGACGCAATCTACGAAAAGGCCGGCCTCCCCCTCCGCGGCGTGCTCTGACCCGAATACCCGCCCAATTCCTCTCAACGGCAGGCGTCCCATCCCCGGCTGATCGCCCTGCATGTTCCTGGTCGCCCTGCGCGTTCGTCAGCGCGGGTTGTCCGGATCCGGACACGACGACAACCCGTGGACTCCACTTCCCGTCTCCCCTTGCGTCACTTCACTCACAAGAGGAGCCTCCTTGCGCACCCGCCTCTTAGCCGCCGGAACCCTGTTGGCCGGCGGCCTTGTCGTTCCCTCCTTACCCGCCGACGCCGCCCCCGTTCCCCAAGGGGCCATCGCCGCGAAGGTGAGTAAGGTGGTCGATGGGGACACCGTAGACGTCGCCTACAAGGGAAAGACGCTCCGTGTCCGCCTGCTGGATGTGAACGCCCCGGACAAGGGCCAGTGCTGGGCGGCTGCCGCGACCACGCGCACAGCGACGCTGCTCGCCGCCGGGAAGACCGTCAAGCTGCTTCGCGACAAGACCGCGCGGGACTCCGCCGGCCGCTACCTCTTCTACGCCTGGAACAGCGCCGGGGTGTTCGTGAACCGCAATCTGGTCCGATACGGGTACGCCAGGGCGGTCCAGGTGGGGGCGAACGCCGCGTACATCAAGGAGTTGCTTGACGACCAGGCCGCAGCCAAGGCCGCACGGCTGCGCATCTGGTCAGGCCGCTGCGACAGCGGTTCCCGCCCGACTCTCAAGCCCACCCCCAAGCCGACCCCGACGCCGAAACCCACTCCCAAGCCGACGCCTTCGCCGTCCGACCCACCGTCAGGGAACGACCCCCGGTTCAGCACCTGCGCGGAAGCCAACAGGAACGGCTACGGACCGTACTACCGCGACCGCGACCCCGAGTACCACTGGTACCGGGACCGCGACGGCGACGGCATCGTCTGCGAAAGGTAGCTCTCGGGCACAAAGCGGCCTCCTCCGACGAGGTGGCCGCTACACCGTGTCCGACCGCCTGACCCTTCCAACCACCTGCGCACCGTCCAAGAGCACCCTCAGCTCAGCCGGATAGAGCACCGGACTTCTAATTCTCCCCGCCTGAATCGGTTCACCGCCGCGCCGTCACCCGGACTACGCGCCCGGCTCCCCGGCCTGCCACCGCTGACCTGGCACCTGGTGGCAGGGCGACCCCGGTCCCACAGAACCTCGCCCGGCACGTGCAGATCGTCGCGCAGTGGGGCGACGCGCTCAGCGCGCCCCTGGAGACAATGGCGGGCCGCGCCCGGTCACGCTCAACCCCCGGTCACACTCAAAAGAGACGGTGGCGCGTGTACATCTCGACCGCAGCGTAGGGCAGGCCATCGCGGCAAACTCGTCGCATCCGGTGGAGGGGTCTACTGCTTGCCCTCCGCTATCCCCCTTTCGCGCATGCCCCGACATCCCTCTCACCCTCCCATCTGGTGTCACGAGATCACATGCCCCAGCCGACTCACCCCCGAGCGGTACGCAGACATCCCAGCATCAGGCACAATTATCCGAGAGCGCCCTTAGCTCAGCTGGACAGAGCACCGGACTTCTAATCCGACGGTCGCAGGTTCGAATCCTGCAGGGCGCGCCCGCCAGAGCAGGTCACCCACCGCCTGACCTGGTCTTTTACGTTGATCGGCGAGTGACACCAGCAGCAGCCGAATGCCACCAGAAGCAGCCCCCAGTCGGTGACCACGGGATGTACGCGGGATGGATCCGAGGCCGTTTTCCCAGATCAGAGGCACAAAATCGGAGGGCCACGGGATGACCGCGACCCTCCGGTGGTAGATCGTCTTCACGCCGACAGCGCCTCGGCTGTCCGCTTGTTCGCCATGTCGCGCTGCCCGTCGATGCACTTCGCGTACACCCGGAGCAGCACGTCCATACTGTGTCCGGCCCGCTCGGCGATGTCCGGCGCCCGTACCCGGGGTGACCCTGGTGGCTTATTCGTGATCAGGCGGTGAGGGGTCTCCTCCGAGAACAGTCCTCGCTCCGGCAGCGTGGATCTGGCGACGGCATCGAGCAGCTCCGTCAGTTCGTCCTCCGCCGTGCCGCCCGCCGCGGTGAAGAAGAGGTTCGGCGTCTCTGTGCGCCGGAGGAACTCCTCAACGAGGCTCGACTTGCCGACCCGCCGCCTTTCCCCGCATGAGGATGCATTGACCTGGCCTGGCCGACCCGGCGGCATCGTGAACCGCTTGGAAGGCGTTGCGGAGCACGTTCAGCTCCCGGTCCCGCCCGATGAAACGACGCATGACACCCCCGTAGCCGACAGTATCGATAGAGATACTATCGCTATCGATACTGTCTTACCCCTGCCCGGGCGTGACGCTGTGGATGCGGGAGAGGGTGAAACGCGTCCGGCGGCGCGTCTACTTCTGCGGGGCCAGGTCCTGATTCGACGTTGCCGGACGTTCGATGCGGGTGGGGTTGCCGCGTACGAGCTCGTCGTGAATGCGCCAGCGGGCGGTGGTGACAGCGCGCTCTGCCGCCTCGTCGCCGTGCTCGATGCGCTGTCGCAGCAGCCGCATGGCGATGCGGCGGTTGAGGCTGAACTGCCGCTCGGTGTCGACCACGACGACGATCCCCGTGGGCCGGTGGGTCGCCCGTACCGCCGTGCTGGCCTTGTTTCGATGTTGACCGCCGGGGCCGCCGGTGCGGCAGGCGACGATGTCGACGTCTGCTTCCGCGAACGTCGTGCGCGGGGTGTCGACCTGGCACGGTTGGGCGATGACGTACCAGTTCTTTCGGCCGGTACTGGTCCGGTATGGGCTGGAGGCTTGCCAGCACAGGGTTCCGGTCCACGAGGCGGCGAACGTCTCGGCGCCGACTCCGGTGATTCGGATGAGGACCGATCGGTAGGTGCCGGGCCGGTCACCGGGAACGTTGTGGATCCGGTGGGTGTCCAGGTTCTGCCGGGTGGCGTCGGCTTCCAGGCGGTGCAGCAGCTGGGCCAAGGCCCAGGCACACTCCTGCGGGCCGCGCCCGGCCGACAGGAGCAGGTGGACGCTCACGGCCGGCCTCGCTTGCGGCGGTGGTCCCGGTGGTCCCCTTGGGGCGTGGACCCGAGGTCGGGCGTCTTGTAGGTGACCAGCGGGATGGTGGTGGCCACGGGCGTGGCCAGGTCATGGTCGACGAGGTCGGCGATGACCTGCTCGATGCGCTTGTAGGCCGTCGGCGCCTCCTCGAAGAGGAGCTGGCGGTCGCCGCACACCACCAGTGATCCCATCGGTGTGCGGCGCAGCTCTTCGACCGTGTGCTTGGCCCGGCCCCGGCGCAGGGCGTCCGCGCGCGACATCTTGCGGCCCGCGCCGTGCGCCACGGAGTGGTTGGCGTGCGGCCCGGCGTGGGCGGCCACGAGGTAGGAAGGGGTGCCTCGCGTACCGGCGATGAGCACGTCGCGGCCGTCACCCGGCGCCGCCCCCTTGCGGTGCAGGTAGATCCCGTCGCGGATCTCGACCAGGTTGTGGCACTGGTCGACGATCGGCTCGGTGGGTTCGGTCCCCAGCGCGTGGGCGACCCGGGCGGCCAGCAGCCGCCGGTTGAGTGATCCCCAGCGTACGGCGTCGTCATGCATGGCCAGGTAGGCGCCGGGATCAGGGGCGGGGCCCGCGCCGTGGACCTCGGTGTGTGCCCTCAGTATCCGCTCGCCCAGTCCTCGGGAACCGCTGTGGACGATGAGAACGAGGTCGCCGGCGGCGAGTTCGAGACGGCTCGCGTGGTCCGGCTCGAAGACGGTCCCGATTCGCGCCAGCTCGACGAAGTGGTTGCCCCGGCCGACCGTCCCGAGACCCTCGACGTGGCCGGCGGGAATGTCGCCCTTCACAGCGGCCCAGGCGGGATCGTCGGCGTCCTGCTCGGGGTCGAGTGCGCGATCGAGATCGGGGAACCGGGCGGCGAGCTTCTCGGGTACGGCGCGCTTGAGCTTGACGGGGAACACCGCGATGCCGCAGCCAATGTCGGAACCCACCAGGAACGGGTACAAGATGGTCGACGCCATGGCCGCGCCGATGGGGGCGCCCTTGCCGGGGTGCAGGTCCGGCATGGCGGCGACGTGCATCATGCCGTCGAGGGCTGCCACCTGGTGGCACTGCGCGACGGCATCGGACTCGATCCAGCTTGTGGGGGAGGCGAACACGGTGACGCCGGCCGACCCAGTGGCCGGGGTGGACGGTGGCAGGAGCTCCTGCTGGGAGTGTTGCTGGGACAAAGATGCTCTCTTTGCTGAACAGGTATGGGTGGGTGGCATTACGGCGCGAGTCGGCGCCGTGGCATCTTGGAGTAGCGGGGTGTTGTCCGTCAGCGCATCATGGACGCCACATTTCCCTGAGCCCGCCATGCGAGGCAAGCGGTTTTCGGCCGTGCGGGCCTGTATGTCGGTACGCACCCTCACTCAACGACGTGCGACGCGCTGCGGGGTGTTCCGGGGTCCGCACCTTGAGATCGGCGAGGCGATACGCTCGCCGCCATGCCCTCCGTCGCCGAGAGTCCGGTGTTCACAGCCGCCCACGCCCTGGCCTCCTGGGTAGGCACCGGTCGGGCGGTCACGCCATCGATCGCGATCAAACCGGCACTGGTGCCCGACGCCGCACTGGCCCTCGGGGTGGCGTGTCCGGCCAAGGTCCGACGCCTCAGCGATGTGCCGGAGGTGCAGCGGGCTTGGCTGACCGCGGTGGCGGCAGGGTTGGTCACGATCGAGGGCTCGCGTGCCGTACGGGCCGAACCCGCGCCGGCGCCTGGCGCTGACGCCTGGTATGCGGCCCTGGAGCAGGTGGTCGCAGCGCAGATCACTGACCCCTGCGAGGTGGACCCGCGGATCTGCTGCCTGGTCACGCTGGACCTGTTGGCGGAGGAGGCACCGCCGCTGGGCCAGGCGCTGCGCGAGGCGGTGGAGCATGAGATGCGGCAGCGTGGTGATTGGGACTGGCGCTTCATCAGGCTGGCCGACCGGCATCCCGTCGACCACCTGCTGACGATCCTGGTCGCACTCGGTGCGGTCGACGACCGGTTGATGGTCACGGAGCTGGGCGAACACGCTCGCAAAGAACTGGCGGAACGGTTGCCGCTGCCGATCACCGCGGACCTGAGCGCGGCGGAGGTACTGCACCGGATCGCTACCGCCCCGCCGGAGGAAGTGCCGGAGCTGCTGTGGCGGTGGCGGATCGAGGATCTCGAACCGGGCTCACGCAGGGTGGTTGATCGGCTCCCCGAACTGTTGCGGGCCGCGGCTGAGGCGTCCCCTGCCGGACGGCTTAGTGTTGTCGAGGTCGTGGCTGAGCGCGGTGATGCCGAGGTGTTGTGGCAGGCGGTGCGTGACCTGCCTCTGCTGGGGCCGCATGCCCGCTGGTGGCTGGATGCGGAGATTGAAGGGGATCGGGCGTGGCGGGCGGTCGACTACGCGCTTGCGGCGCTTGATCGCTATGGGGTAATTGACGCTCGGTATGCCCTGCTGGACATGATGGGCGGCGACCTCCATGAAGGAGTCGGGGGCAGCAGGCACCCAGAAGCGGGTCGGCTCCTGGCCGTCCTGCCACGGACGGCACCGGCGATTCCTGGCTACCAGCTGAAGATCTCCGCCGCCGGGGTGTGGCGACGGGTCCTGGTTCCGGAGAACTACTCGCTGGGTGATCTGCACCAGATCATCCGGAGGCTGTTCGGCTGGTCGGATCACCACCTACATGTGTTCAGGGTCGGCAAACGCCACTTCAGCGACCCCTTCCGGCCGTTGGAGGAGTGCGGGGATGAAGACCTATGCCGGTTGAACCGGGTGCTGCCCGCACCGCGATCGGTGCTGCGGTACACCTACGATCTCGGTGATTGCTGGGAGCACGAGATTCTCCTGGAGAGGGTGGTCACCGAGGAACTCGCTGCCCCGGTCTGTGTGGACGGCCGCGGCGACAACCCGATCGAGGACTACAACCCGGAGTACCCCGAAGATCCGGTGCCCTTCGACCGGGATGCCATCAATCGGGCGCTGGCAAGACGGACTCTGGCGGGTGAGGGCGATGACGAGTGACGAGGCACTGACCCAGATGCCCGGCTCAGGCTTCCGGTAGGCCCTGCAATACCTCTTGCGCGCGGGTCCGCACGCGTTCGTCGCCCGTGTGCTCGATCACCGAATTCAGGAGGTCTCGGGCGATGTCAGGACGCTTCCGGCGTGGTCGACCAGGCAGAGCGTGCAGAACCACA
The DNA here is from genome assembly GCF_040653595.1 of Sphaerisporangium sp. NPDC051011. Classification (NCBI taxonomy): domain Bacteria; kingdom Bacillati; phylum Actinomycetota; class Actinomycetes; order Streptosporangiales; family Streptosporangiaceae; genus Sphaerisporangium; species Sphaerisporangium sp. NPDC051011. Next base: position 131,469 of record NZ_JBFAGG010000016.1, read on the forward strand.
GGTCCCAGTACGACCACTCGCCGGTATCGTCAACTTTCCAGACCTCCGGCCCGTAAATTGTCGAGCTCACCGGCGTGTCTCACGCTCGACGGTGGTGCTGGTGATGGTCCAGGTGATCGCCGGGATGCCGGTAAGCGGGGCCGCGGGGGCGGCCGCGTTGTTCCACGCCGCCGCCAAGCTGCCGCTGATCTCGTCCGCGGCGTCGGGGGCGTTGTGCACGGCGATCGTTCGCAGTGCGGCGAGGTCGCCCACCTGGACCTGGACCGACCAAGAGACCTGGAACTCCCGATCGGCTACTTGTCCGACCGCGTGCTCGGCTGCCTCAAGGCGGATCGCGCCGCTCTCCATCAGCGGCCATAGCCCCGCCGTCGGATCGATCAACCAATCGAGTGCTCCTTCTGCGGTCGATGCGATCACCTCCCGAGTGTCGGGGAGGTCCTCATCATCGTCGTCGGCGTCGCCGATCCCGATGAAGGCACCGCTGTCGAAATCGTCCAGCGCCTTATCGCGGAGCACGGCGAGATTGCGGACGACAACCTGCGCGGTCATAGTCCGTCGCCAACGCTGACCGGAGCGGCCGGGGTCATGAGACCCGGTCACGGGAGGCATCTCCGGGGCGGGCAGATCAAAGAGCGCGGGGGTCTGCTGGGGCATGGCTCAGACCGTATCGCGGCCAGCCTCTCGGGCACCGCTCGGACGGCCAATCACGACTGTTCCGTTCCGCAGCGTGGCGGGCGGGCCAATGTCACCAAGGGGGGAAGTCGCGGGGCATGAGGCGGGGGACCTGGCGCGCGTGCCAGCGTCTGGACCCTGAGGCCATGAGAAACTGAATACGAGCGATATCCGCAGGCAGAGGCGCTTGCGACGACGGGATGTGGTGGGCGAGACCGTGGACAGCCGGGTGGAGGAGGCGCTTGCCATGCCGGCGCGCCGGGACAAGGGCGAGGCCGAAGCGGCCCGGTCCGCGTTCGGCTCGCTGACCTTCGGCGCAGGGCTCGACAGCGTCACTCTGTACGGCCTGCAGTACTGGTTGTGGTATCAGCTGCCCACGAAATGGTGGACCGATCTGGCCGAACATCTGCAGATCGCCGCGGCGCTCGGCGCGCTCTTCCAACATCTGAGGTTGCCGCGCTATGCGGCCGTCTGCGCGTCCGACACCACCACGCAGGTCATCTCGGCCTGGCGCCAGAGCCGCCAGTCCGGGTTCACCGCGCTGAACAAGGCGATGAGTGCGTCCGGGGTGGAGCCGCCCGATGTCGAGGGCGTGCTCGTCTGGGGGAAGGTGATGGGCCTGCACGAGAACGACGCTTTCCAGTTGGCGGCCGCGCAGTTGGAGGCGACGATCGCCGCGGATGAGCTGGTTCCCGGGACGCGGGGCTGGCGGGCCGTTGCCGAGCAGGTCACCCGCGAGTGCCTCACGGTGCCGTGTGCCGTACCGGGTGGGGGGAGCTGGCTGGAGGCGATTCACGGCGAGCGGATGGAGACGTGGGCCATGTCGCGTGGTGCGGCACGCAAACGGCTCGCTGAGGCGGTCATGCCGCAGTTGGAGACCGTGCCGGGGGTGCCTGAGGGGGCCGCGGAGCGGCTGGCTCCGGTGCGGTGGTGGCTGCTGGACCTGGCCGCCGCTGAGGGCGGGGTCCCGCTCACGGCCAACCACAACTTGGCGCGTACGGTCCTCGCCAGGGTTGTCAGCGGTTCGGCTGGCTCACCTTGACCGGCCGGCCACGTTCGGAGTCCGACATCGTGGAGGCGTGGACGCTGCGTGAGCTGGTCCGTGAGCTGAGCGCGGTACGGCGTAGCAAGCGCAGCCTGCTGCTCACCCCGGCGGGGAAGAAGCTCGCCGCAGCCGATGGCTCGACGCTGTGGACAGCGGTGACGAGCGCGTTGATCCCTGCCGATCAGGCCGAAGGCGTCGCTGCGGAGATCACACTGATGCTCCATCTGACCGGCAGGGTCGGATACCGGGAACAGTGTGCGGCGGTGGCCGAGGCGATGGCCGGGGAGGGCTGGCATTCTCCCTCCACCGGCCAGCCGATCACCGGTGAGGACGTCGGCTGGCTCATCGGGGTGGTCCACCGCCGTCTGGATCTGCTGGGGCTGCTTCGCCGTCAGCGGAGTCTGGACGAGGTCGGCGACCGGCTCACCGATGCCGGGCGGACCGCGGCGCTGGCCGCGCTCCGTGCCCGGGCGCTCCGGCCCCGGACGGCTGTCGGGTTCGGCTGAGTCCTACATCACGGGGTGAGTTTCGAGGCGCAGACGGTCGGGGGACACTGTCGCGAGCTCACACGGCAGGGTCACCGTTGAAGCTGCGGACGAATCCCCCGGTGGCTGTCAGCCGAATGGCGTCAACGCACCATCGTAGGCAGGGAGCCCATCGCGACGCCCGCGCCGGCACGCCACCCCAATCCCGTCTCAACCCCGACGAGCTCCTCGGCGAGGTCGATGACCCGGCAGTCACACGACCCGTACGGGAGTGTGATCTTGTCCTCTGCGGAGATGCCACAGTTCCTCGAAGAGCTGGCCCGCCTCCAGCCCTTGGTCAAGACGCCAGAGGAGCTTCACGTCATCCAGGCATTCGAGGAGCTTGCCCGAGAATGCGCAGCGGACCCGACGCTGGAACTCCACCTGGACGGAGACTGACACGCTCATCCAGCGACAGCAGCAGTGATCTGCCGATAGGCGATCTCCTGCTGACCGTCGATGAACTCGGCACTCGGCGCTCCAGTCCTACATCCCGCCTTGGCCGAGCCGCCATGCCACATCCGCCTGGCAAACTCTGTCAACAGTGCTCTTCCAGATAGATCAGTTCGTCGCCGGCATCGTTGACGAACCATGTAGCCGTGTACGTCACCCATTCAGCGGGCGGTTTCTTCACGCCGGGGCCTTCGAACGAAGGACGCAGCTCAGCCCAGACCCGCGCCCGATCTTCGGGAGCGATGACAGAGCGGTGAAACCCTCCAGCCGCGCCGACCACGAACGGCACTCCCGGTTTGGCTATCAGCCGCTTGACGATCCGGAGATCGGCATTACGCTGCCGGGCCCGCCACTTGGTTCCATCCGGAGTAACCAGTTCCCCCGAAGATCCCGGACTCAAGCCACCCACCTGAGATCCGTCCGACAGCAGGTCATCCTGCTCTACGGCGACGGCCTCGGGCAATTCGTTGCCTCCCTGGCGGGACTTCCGTTTCGACACCTGGATCACCCGTCACAGACGACCACCGGCTCGGGCGACCCGGCAACGTCCAGGACGCAGCATGACCACCGTGATGAGGAAAACACCCCCAATCCAGGGAGATCTACTGGTAGGTCAGGTATATGCGGGATGAGGCGTTGGCTGCGGTCGCAGAGGCTGTACATCGCGCTCGGGACGAGGGGTCTCATGATGGACTGCTTTCGTGGCGGGTGAACCGGCAAGCCGCCAGGCTTGAGAAGTGGTTGCGGAAGCGGCCGGATGATGTGCCGGTGCGGGTGGCGCTCGCATGGTTCCACTGGCTGCGGGCCGAGAGGCTGATGATCGGCCGGGGCATTGCGCTCCGGTACGCGCTCCAGGCCGGGAAACCGTTGTTCTTCGAGGAGTTCGAGGCGCTGCCGGCCGGTCTTGCGACGATGATCGCCGAGAGCCTGCTGCCCGAGGTCAGGCAGCATACCGTCGAGCTCGTCGACAGTGAGGACGTGGTGCTGCTGACGAGGCTCACCGCGATATGGAGCAGGATCGTCGAAGCCACGCCCGCTTCCCACCCCGAGTACGGGGAGCGGTGCTTCGTGCTCACCGGCTTTGCCAGCCGACTCGCCAACCGCGACCCCGACCCCGTCCATTTGGAGACCGCGATCGTGAGCGCGCGGGCAGCGGCCGGAACAGGAGGCGTGGAGGCGCTGATCGGACTGAATGCGGTCCTGCACCAGAGGTACATGCGGTTCGGTGATCCCGGCGACCTGGCGGAGGGTATCGCCCTGCTCCGCGGGTGTGCCGACGTCGAGCTCGCGAGGCTGCCTCTCGGCGGCGCCCTCATGACCAGGTATGGCCACACCGGGGACCTGGCCGACCTTGAGGAGGCGGTGGCCGTGTTCAGGGAGGCGGTCGCCTCGGACACCCCGAGCGTCTTCCAACTCGCCGACGCCCGGATGGTGCTCGCCGGCGCGCTCGGCCAACTCGCTGAGGCCACCGGGGACGGCAGCGCGCTATCCGAGACGATCGACCTGCTCGCCGCGTGCCGCGCGGAGCCGGATCTCCCCGACGACCAGCGCTGGCTGGTGACCGCCGAACTCGCACACAGTCTTCACCGCCGCTCCGAGTTCACCGACGATCCGGAGGACCTCAACACGGCGATCAGCCTCTTCTGGGAGATAGCAGATAAGATCCCCCACTTCATGGGCTTCTCCGCGTTCATTTCCCACAACTTCGCCGTGGCCGCCTACAAGCGCTATACCCTCCTTTCCGACGAGGGCGATCTCACTGCGGCCCTGACCTGGGCGGAGGCCGCGCTGGAGGAGACCCCGCCCAGCGCGCCCGCCTACGCCCAGCACCTGCACATCGCCGGGCTCTGCCGGTACCAGCGGTTCCTGCGCTATTTGGACATCGACGACGGTGTGGCCGCCGTTCGTTCACTCCGTGACAGCGTCGAGCGCTCCGACTCCGGGCACCCGCTGGCGGCACCACGTCTCGACGCGCTGATGGCGGCTTCGCGGGCGCTCATGTTGGTGACGGGCCGACGGGAGGACCTCATACCGGTGCTCCACGCCCTGCGTGAGGCCACGGCCGGAATGCGCGACGATTCGCCGGACCGCCCCCTGCAACTCGCGCATCTCGGTCATGTGACCATCGATCTGGGCGAAACGCGTATAGAACGGGACGAGGGGGTGAAGTACTGCCGCGAGGCCGTCGCCATGACCAACCCGGACGACCGCCACGGCGCCTATGTGCGCCATGTTCTCGGTGAGGTCCTGAGGGACCGTTATCTGGCCGAAGGCGTCAGGGAGGACATGGCCGAGGCCGTGAGAACGCTGGAGGAGATCGTCGCCTCCGAGCCGACCGCCCTGCTGCTGCGCATCGAGGCGGCGGCGAAGCTCAGCATGCTGCTGGCCGCGGACGATCCGGGTCGCGCGGCCGACCTTCTGCGCGACGCCGTCGCCATGCTCGTGCAGCGCGCTCCCCGGCAACTGCGGCAGGCCGACCAGTTCGCCGCGATAGTCCAGCACGACGGCCTGGCCGCCGACGCCGCCGCGCTGGCTCTGGCCGCAGGACGGCCGCCGGAGGAGGCACTGGCCGTGTTGGAGTCCGGCCGCGGCGTGCTCCTGGGCCAGGTGCTCGACCTGCGAGAAGACCTCTCCCCACTGCGGGCGCGCGACCCAGGACTGGCGGACCGGCTGACGCGCCTGCGCGCCTACCTCGAATCGACCACGTCGGGCTGGGACGTCGACGGCGACGCCCGCGATGTCCATGCCCGGCACCAGGCCGCACGGGAACTCGAAGCGGTACTCGACAAGATCAGAGCACTCCCCGGTTTCGACGGCTTCGCCCGGCCGCCCGATCCGCACACGCTGCTGACCGCCGGCAGGCATGGCCCGGTCGTGGTGCTGACAGCGAGCCGCCACCGCACCGATGCCCTGCTCGTCACCGCCGAGGGTGTCACCTGCCTTCCTTTGCGTGGACTCACCCGCGACGCCCTCCAAAACCTCGCCGACCTGCATGACCAAGCCATATCCAAGATCACCGAAGGTCCCGGAGTGGAGGAACGCCGGGACGGGCAGCGTCGGCTCACCGATCTGCTCGGCCGGATGTGGGACGAGATCATGGAACCCGTCCTCACAGAACTCAGGGCGCCGGTGGCGTCTCGCCTGTGGCTCGTCCCGTGCGGCCCGTTCGCGCGCCTCCCGTTGCATGCGGCGGGCTATCACGCCGACCGGAACCGGAACATGCTCGACCGGGTGATCCCCTCCTACAGTCCGACGTTGCGGACGCTTCTGCGGGCTCGCGAGCGGGAGTCGGCCGACGCCGCGCCATCGGATCCGAACGCGGCCGTCGTGGTGGCGATGCCCTCGACATCGGGATATGTCAGGCTCGGCTCGGTCGACGCTGAGACCGCCGTGCTCCGCCGTCATCTGCCGGGCGCGCTCGTCCTCAACGCGGACGGCACGGATCCCCCCACGAAGGAGACCGTCCTGTCGGTTCTGCGTGACTGCTCTATCGCGCATTTCGCCTGCCACGCGGCGAGCGCCGCAGCACACCCGTCCTTCAGCCACCTCGTCCTGCGGGACGATCCATCCGGCTGGCTGCGGGTGGCGGACCTCGCGGCCCTCGATCTCGGGCGGGCCCGTCTGGCGTACCTGTCAGCGTGCGAGACGGCCTCGCAGCCCTTCGGCAACGCCGATGAGGCGGCGCATCTCACCGGGGCGCTGCATCTCGCGGGATTCACGCACGTCATCGGCACGCTCTGGCCGGTCGGCCCCGACACGGCCACCGTCACCGAGGGCTTCTACACACGGGTGAGCACGGACGGCGGCCCGGACTCGGCGCGATCGGCGGAGGCGCTGCACGCGGCGGTCCGGGCGATGCGGGACGGAGACGACCTCCCGGACGGCATCACCCGGGTACAGAGGCCCTTTGTTTGGGCGGCATATGTCCATGTCGGCCCGTAGACTCCAGGTGTGTCGCACGATCTCCGTGAGGACCTGCGGGCGGTGCTGCGTGAACTGTCCACCGCTGAACTGCCACCCGACCGCGCCAGGCAGGTCGGTCCCGCGCTCCGTGCCGCGGCCGACGCTCTTGATCGGAACGATGCCGTCGCCTTGTTCGAGGCCGTTGAGGACCTGAAGATCATCATCGGCCTGCGGGTGACGCGCATCGGACCTAAGGAACCGTCCGACGAGCCTCGACCCGACCACGAAGAGGAGCGGACCGATCTCGCCAGGCGGCTGGGCCTCGCCGAGGACGGCTCCGGCGGCCGCTGATGGAAGGCTGGGACTTCATCGTCCATCTGTTCGCCCTGCCCGAGGACGAACGGGATCTGCTCCGGATCCTCAGCCTTTGGGACGCATGCGCACACCGGCTCGGCATGACCAGCCCGATCGCCGACGCCGGGCTCCCCTCCGACCCGCCGCCCGGCAAGCCCGGCCCAGCGGCCGACACGACGCTCGCCGCCCGGCAGGACACGACAGGCTCACGCCAGTGCGTCCTGCGGGTCATCGGCGGATTCCCCAACCTGTCACTCGCGCTCTCGGGAACAGAACCGCAGGCGTGGGAGGAAGCGACGCGGCTGTGGCAGGAGGCGTCCGCAAGGAACGCCGACGGTCTTCTCGGTTCTGTTCGCATCCACCTCGCGCGGCTCACCGGTCTCGGCGCCGCCCCGTCCGCCGAGACCGCCCGGGACCTCGCGGCGCTGTGCGGCCTCCCCGGCGCCGGCTGGTTCGGCCAGGGGACGCGCACCGCTGACGGATTCCACCTGTGGGAGCCGACCGCCGAGCGCGGGGGCGACGCCCATCGCGACTTCCTCGTGGCCGCGGGAGCCCACCGCGACAGGGAGGTCAGCGCCTGGCTGTGGTCGGACGGCGGTCCGCAGCCCCCGCCCTTCGCCCGGTACCTGCTGAACGCCGCGAAGATCCGCCAGCAACTCCGGCTGTGGGAGTCGTCACACCGCCCGCGCACCCGTGTCGAGCGCATGACCGAGGATCTCGTCGGCGAGGTCCCGGGCGGTACTCGGCTGGAACGTCTGCGGCGGGGCCGAGCGGATCTCATCGCCACCGCCGACGACCTCGCCGTGATGCGCACGGCGGTGCGCCGGTCGGCCGACAACATCGTCGCCGCCGTGCCACGCGAACGCTCGACCGGGCCGGTCCAGGCCGATCTGAAACGCGCCGAGTGGTTCCTGCGGCACCTCGACGCCGACCTCGAGGCCATCAAGGCCGGACGGGAACGGACCGAGCGCGTCATCGAGGAGCTCACGGGAACCGCCCGCCGTCCTCTGGCCGAGCCGGACGGCACGCGGGCACACGATGACCCCCCAGCCGGAAAACGGCACAACGTGTTCGTCGTGCACGGCAGGGACCGGCGCCTGCGTGATGCGTTCTTCGACTTCCTACGCGCCCTCGACCTGCGTCCGCTGGAGTGGAACCAGCTGGTACGGCTCAGCGGCGACGCGTCCCCTTTCCTCGGGGAGGTCGTGGTGCGAGCGCCCGACCATACGCAGGCGGCGCTCGTCCTGCTCTCGCCTGACGACGTGGTGAGCCTGCACCCAGAGCTCCACAAGGCGGACGAGGACCCCTTCGAAGTACGGCCGACCTGCCAGCCCCGCCCGAACGTGCTGATCGAACTGGGGATCGCCCTCGGCTCCTACCCCGACCGTACGGTGATCGTCCATGTTGGGCGGCACAAGCCGATCGCCGACCTCAACGGCCGCACATACCTGCGGTTCGATGGATCGGCGACGGCGTTGGGCAAGATCGTGGAGGCGTTGAAGGCCGCAGGGTGCGCGGTGGACGACACCGGGATGGACTGGCGGAACCCGACCCGCTTCTCTTCGATCACCGCCTATACCCGGGAGCCTCCAGGTTCCTGACGGACGGAAGCCATCCCACCGCCCTAGCAGGTGGGACGGCTCCTGTCCGGGGTCAACCGTCCTGCGGATCCCTCGCGAGACGTCCCCGGATCACCCCGTTGAGGGAGTCCCGTTCCGCCTCGGAGACCTCTCCGTCGTCGGGCGCGGCGGCGGGCCGTGCGGCGATGATGTTCGCCAGGGACCGGGCGAGGTCGGCGTGGGTGATCTGCCCGCGGCCCTCCCTGGCCACGGTCACGGCGGCATTGATGACGGCGCGTTTGACGTCCCGGCCGACGACGCCCTCGGTCTCGGCCAACTCGTCTACGGAGACGTCCGTGGCGAGCGGTAGCCCGGGCGGGAGATGGGCCGCCCAGATCGCCCGCCGGGCGGCGTGGTCCGGTTCGGGAATGCGCACATGGTGCAGGCGGCTGCTGATCGCCGGGTCGTAGCTGGTCACGAGGTTGGTGACGAAGACGGCGATTCCCTCGAAGACGTCCAGATGCTGGATCAGCTCCGCACGAAGCGTGTTCACCGCATGCTCGGATCCCTGGCTGACGCTCTCGAAACGGCGCGACAGCAGCGACTCGGCCTCATCGATGAACAGCACCGCGTCGGCGCGACGGGCCGCCTCGAACAGAGCGGCCAGGTACTTGCCGCCCTCCCCGTGGTACTTGCTCTCCAGTTGGGACGTCCGCGCGAGCAGGATCGGACGTCCGAGCAGATGGGCGAGTGCGTGCGCCGTCATCGTCTTCCCCGTGCCCGGCCCGCCGTGCAGACTGATCGCCGAACGTGGGTGCGGCTCGATCGCACGCAGCCCCCATGTGTCGAACACCAGGCCGCGCAGCCGGACGGTGTCGACGGCGATGTGCAGTTCCTCGATCGTCGCGGCCGGGAGGACCAGCTGGGACATGTCGTACAGCGGCTTGACGGGAACGAAGAACGACATCCGGCCTTCGAGATCAAGTTCTCCGCCGCCCGCCGTGTCCGCCGCCCGCTGCTCGGAGGATCCGGCAGGACCATCGCGGCGTACCACCAGGTCGAGGTTGTGCATACCGGTCTCGTCGAACAGCTCCCGGGCGGCGCCGCCCAGCCGAACCCGGAACCGTTCAGCCGCCGGCCCGCTGGGAAGGCCGTCAACCCACAAACGGTACCTACCCGGCGATGGTGATCTTGTCACTGTTACCGAACCTCCGCTTCAGGTCGTCGTCGAGCGTGCCTTCCCAGGTCTTCGAGTACTTGAGGGTGCCGTCGCGGGCGTCGCGGATCTCGCCCTTGAGCGAGGCCTTCGCGTAGTCGCCGCTATCGAGCTTGTTTCGGATCAGCTCGCCGATGTCGCCCTCGTTCATCCTTGGCTGGAACCAGGCCAGGACGTCCCGCCAAGCGATCACCGCGAATACGGCCGCGATGGCGGCTCCGGCGACGATCCCTCCCACGATCAGACTTCCGGCCGAAGGGGTCCGGCGCTTCGGCCGATCGGTGGGAACGAGAAAGAAGAGGATCACGGCGAGGACGACCGCGCCGATGAGGAATTCCATGAAACGTTCTCTCTACTCGTAGATGGCGAGCTCGTCGCGGCTGTGCAGCTCGCGAAGTCGGTCGTCCAGGCGCTTGGCACCGATCTTGCGGGCTTTCCGCACTTCGTTCCTGGTCGCGTCGAACAGCCCCTGGTAGACGGTGTACTCGCCGTTCTCCAGCTGGTTGCGAATGGTGAAGGGCAACGTCGTCTCGTCGAGCTCCTGCTCGAACTTCAGAAACCAGTCGAGGATTTCCGCCATCGCCAGCACGACGAACGTCACGATCGCCTCGAACACGATTACCGCGAGGCTGAGCAAGATGATCTCCAGCATTGGGCGTTCCTTTCGGTCAGTCGAAGAGGATCATTTCCTTGCCGGCGAACAGCCGGCGTAGTTCGTCGTCACAGTCGTCGGCCAGAACGACCCGGCCCAGAGGCCGGCCGGTCGCGGGGTCCACCACAGGTTCGTTGGTGTCGTCCAGGAAGACGATCCGGAACGTCCAGCCGCCGGGGCGGGGACGGCGCAGCAATGCGGCACGCGCCGCCTGCGCCCGCTTCGCGTTCTCCCTGAGATAGGTCGCGACCTCCTCGAACGTGAGGACGTCCTTGGCCATCAGGCGTCCAAAGGCCGCCCGGAAGAGGGAGACCAGCTGGGCACGCAGCCATTTCCAGAGCGCCAGGCCGTAACCCGGGGGCGGTTTCTCGGATGAATCGGTCATGTAACCCAGAACAGCAGGGGTGGGGCTGAAGATAAGAGCACCGAAATGATTCAGGTTTGATGCAGAAGCTCGCTTGTTAACCGCGTCGCGGCTTCCCTTCAATGAGGTGCATGGCGATCACATTGACGCTGATGGGCCGAGCCACGCTGCTGCGTGATGGGACTCCGGTCAAGCTGGAACCGCGGGTCATGGCCGTTCTCATCCGTCTCGCCCTGAACCTCGGCCGCAGCGTCCGCCTCGAGGACCTGACCAGGGAGGCGATGATCGACGCACCCGGCGCAGGGGCGTGGCGAGCGAAGGTGCCACGGGAAAGCCGAGTGGCCGTCTACCAGTGCATCTCGACGCTGCGGACGGCCCTCGACCCGGATCGTCCGGGCGATGCTTCGGTCCTCCTGGTTCGTGACCCGGGCCGCAACTCCGGATATCGGCTGGAACTCCCACCCGAGTCCATCGATCTGGTCCGCTTCGAAAGGCTCGTCTCGGAAGGAGCAGACGACTCGCCGCTGCGTACGACCCTCCTGCTCCGGCAGGCTCTGGACCTGTGGCAGGGCCGGCCGCTCATCGACGTCGAGCATCTCGCGTGGGCGCAGCCGCGCATCGTCGCGCTCACCAAGGCATGGCACGACGCCCGTCGGCGGCTCCTCGACCTGTACGGGGTGCTGGGCCATCCGGCTGAGGCGTTGAAGATCGGCCGTGCCCTGGTCACCGACCACCCCGGCGACACCGCGCTACGCGAGCGCGTCGACAGCCTCGCCACCCAGATCCGCGAGGCCCCCGCGATCTCTCATCCGACCGGCTGGTCGGGAGGCCGGCTCACCGTCCGCATCGGCGACCTCTACGACCAGGACGACACCCACCTCGTCATCGGTTTCAGCGACACCTTCGAGACCAACACCAAGGACGATTTCCTGGTCGCCCGCCGCAGCATTCAGGGGCAGCTCGTCCAGCGCCTCTATTCCGGCGATCACCGGGCGCTGGACCGCGGTCTCCGCACCGCCCTCAACGGCAGGCCGTACACGGCCGAGACCCGCGCGACGAAGCGCTACGGCAAGCTCCGCCGGTACCCGATCGGCACCGTCGCCGTCATCCCGCACTCCGGCCGCCGCCTCTTCGCCGTGGCCTACAGCAGGGTCAACGAGCATGGCGTGCACGCGACGTCGACCCTCCCGCTGCTTCGCGAGGCCCTGAACCGCCTTTGGACAGAGGTCCGCGAGAAGGCCCAGCACCGCCCGGTGTCCATCGCCGTCGTCGGCTCAGGCCTGGCCCGCATCAGGGACGTCGATCACATGTCGCTCATCATGCTCATCACCGAGACCTTCATGTCCGCCCAGTCCTCCGGCCGCATAACCGACGAACTACGCATCATGGTCCACCCGACCAACACGCCCGCCTTAGATCTACCTGCCGTCGACAGCACGATCGCGGCCATCATCGCCCGCCACTCAGAGCGACAGGTCAGCCTCTAGGAGTGAGACCGGCAGGCGGGCGTCGGCGAGGCGGGATTGTCGCGCAGCCATGTGAACCGGGTCGCCACGCCCGCCGTACGCCGCGCCGACGCCAGACGTAGTCAGAGTTCGATCATCATCAGGATGTCGTCGCGATCGTCGCCGGGGCCGAAGCGGAGTGCGCCGGGCCAGCGGCCGATCTCTTTCCAGCCCAGTCGCTCGTAGAAGGCTTCGAGTCCTGCTCCGCCTCGGGCGGCGAGGCGGAGTTGTTCCAGCGCCATCTCTTCGCGCGCGAGGCGGCACAGCTCGTGCATCAGCGCGACTCCGATGGCCCTGCCACGGAAGCCGGTATGGGTCTGAACGTGATGGACCGTCCCCCAGTGCGCGATCAGCGGGTCGGCGTTCTTGCGGACGTTCAGCCAGCCGGCGAGCGTCCCGTCGACCAGGGCCAGCAGGAGCCTGCTGCGTTCGGGGTCGAGGCCGGTGATGAGCCGGTCGGCCACCACAGCCACCTCGTCAAAGCCGACAGGAGGAAACGGGAAGCCGACCGCTCCCCCAGCGTTGCTCACCGCGGCCCAGCACTCGATCAGCTCCCGCCACATTTCGGGGGACAGCTCACGTGCATCCGTGACCTGGAGGAACACTGGAACACCCTGACGCGTCATGGCCGCAGTCTGACAGCCTCCTCCGACAGCCGTGGCAAGCGCTCCCCTGCCAGAGCCTGACGTCGTCGATGCCCTCGCAGGTCACCGCGGTCTCCGGAGAAAGCCCGGCCTTCGGCTTCAATCGGGGAACTGTCAAACATGCACGTACGGCGTCCAGGTGGCGGCGAACACGGCGACCAGCAGGAGCGGAAATACCTGCATCCAGGCAATGTCCCTTCGGCGGTGCCTCCACGCCACGGCGGCGACCACCAGCAGAATCAACGCCACGACCGCCGATAACGTGTAGACAACACCGGCGCGGAAATTCATTATCGCCAGCCATTCCGCGTGGGTCAGGTCTCCTCGTCCGTCACACCACACGGTGGCGCCATCACAGACCTGTTCCCCTAGCAGGTGAACGTTGCCTGCAAGTGACGTCGCCAGCAACAGAAGAAGCAGGTCTCCGACCACAACCGCGCTGACGGTCACCACTCGCTTCGCCGCCGAAACTCCCCCGGCTTCTTGATCCATCACCCTCGGATCGTACGGAAGGACGCCCCTACGGTGCGGGCCTTCGGCTCCGTGATGCTCGCGGAGTTTCCGGTCAGGCGGAGGTGGCCGACCATTCGATGAGAGGTGGGCGTACGGCTGCGCACAGGGGCTGACCGTGGGAGTCGGTCAGGCGGAGTCGCGCTACGAGCCGGGCGCCGTTCGTCCTGGCGTTCAGTACGGCCTCGGGGATGCCGTCGAAGCACAGCTTCGCTCGCCGGAAGGTCGAGAATGCTCCGGCGTCATCGACCGTCCCCCACGACAGGTACACGAACCGGCCGCCCGGCCGACCCTGCACATACGGGCCGCGAAAGTCCCAGCCGGACTCCGTGCGGGTCGCGGTCACCTCCAGCTCCCAGACCACGTCCGGCGCGTCTCCCGGGTGAAGACCGAGCAGCTCGCCAGGGCGATCCCTCCGCTGCACACCCACATGGATATTGCGGTACCCAGGAAAGTTCGGCGCCTGCGGGCAATCCCGCCCCGGCAGGTCACGCCCTTCGATACGAATCAGCACGCCCCCATCATGCCCCGGCATGATTTTTGTGGGTTCTACTTGCGGGAGACGGACAGGCGGCCCTCGAAGGCGATCTCTCCAGGAAGCGGTCCGGCGCGTTCACGTGTCGCGTCCCATGGCGGCTGCGGCGGCCAGGACGTTGACGTAGTCACGCAGATGGGCGATCTGCCCGTTGCGGACGGTGAGCACAACGATGCTGGGCAGCGCGAACTCGCCGGTGGACGCGCTGGTCCCGATGGCTTCCTGCTCGACGATGATCGTTCCAGGGTCCTTGGTGTCGTGGAGGGCAAGGGTCCGGTACCGCTCGTACTTCAGCGACTGAGCCTTCCACCCTGCGGCTATCCAGTTCACGATCTCGTCCCGGCCTTCGAGCCGTGACGGCACGCCTGGGAGCGTGAACGGGAACTCATGAACCGCGTCGACTGCGTACACGCGGCTCATGTCCTCGGCGGACTGGTCGATAGCGGCTTGCCGGAGACGCTGCAGAACCTCACGTGGACCGTCTTCTCGCTTGCCGAGTGCCGCTCGCCTGGCGCTCACCTTGCGGTAGCCGAGCCTCCAGCCGTCGGGCAGCCGCACGACGATGTCGTCGTAGACGACGCTGCCGGCCGTTCCGTTGGCCATGATGCCGATTCCCTTGGATCGGACCCTCGCCGACTGATCGTCGATCCCAGTGATCACGATATTGGTGACGTGATGGCCGACCGGGTTGGCGTCGCCCAACGCGAGCGCGGCCTCACGGATGGCGGCGATCCCGTGCAACGAGTCGCGGCCGAAGTCTTCCATGTCGTACGTGACATCCGGGGTGAGCAGCTCAAACGCTCGATCCAGCTCGCCGGCGTCGACGAGGTGGCCGTGGAGATTGATCAGGTCGTTGATGTCGATCCGGTCCTGTTCCGACAGCACCATAGGGACGGCCCTCCACGAGTTGGGCGCCCATGCCACTAACGTGAGGCATGGTCCGGTTAGATGGGCACCGTAACGGACTGTGTCCCCGGTTAGCAAGGATGTGTGATCGCACTGCCAGGTCACGAGACGCGCTCGCGCGCCGGGCGTCCGATGCGCGCGGACGCTCGACGTAACTACGAGCAGCTGGTCGAGCAGGCCAAACTCGCGTTCGCCGAGTTCGGCGTGGACGCCTCCCTGGACGACATCGCCCGACGGGCAGGGGTGGCGAGCGGAACGCTGTACCGGCATTTCCCCACCCGGCTTGACCTCATAGAGGCGGTGCTCGCCGAGCAGATAGCCGGGCTGGTCGACCTCGGCCGCACGCTACTGACGGCCGAGGACGAACTCGACGCTTTGTCCACCTGGTTGCGTGCCGTGGTCACCCATGCCCTGACCTATCGAGGCCTGGCCGCCGCGGTGATGAACTCGGCGCTCGACCGCGAGAAGGACCTGGTATCGACCTGGCACACAGAGATATTCGAGGCAGGGGGCGCCTTGCTGGCGCGGGCCCGGCAATCAGGGTCGATCATCGCCGATGCGGACGACACGGACGTGCTGAAGATGACCGGCGCCATCGCCTGGGCCGCCCAAGACGCCCTGAACCCCTCAGCTCAAGCCAACCGCCTGCTCACCCTCCTCATGAACGGCCTCCGCAACGGCGGACTCCCGCAGCAGACCGGCGATTGACCCGAACCTGTGACCGTCGCGTCGGAAGTGGAACGCCGACCACCAGCCCAACTGCCCTCCGACCTGCATGGGAACGCTTCGGCAGCTGGCCGGGCATCGGCTCCTGCAACGGGTGCCCAGCCCTGCCATCCGGTTGTCAGGGCCGAGGACGGAGGGTCGGACGATCACCCCATCCCGTACAGCCCTGCGGGGCCCGTGCAGCGGGTTCAGAGCTTGACGAGCTTGGGGTAGGGAGCGTGGATGCGGTACGTCTCCGTCCCGAAGTCGACGAGGACAGCGACATCGTCGTCGACTCCGACGACCCGGCCGAGGCCGTATCTGTCGTGGCTCACCAGATCCTGTACGGCGAAGCGCTCAAGAGGGGGTGGAGGGGTCACCGGAACATTGAAGGGGCTTCCGGGCAGGGCTCGCCGGATTGCGGCTGGGTTACGTCTCATCTGTGCCAGTATGCGGCCCGGAGCTGCATAAATCGAGCTCAGCGCCATCGCCGTGACCGTATCGCCATGCGAACCACGGCCTCTTCGGCCGGCGCCCGCGGCCCCGGCCGAGATCCGCCATGTCACTTACGTGAGGTGCGGATGGTCAGGTGGCCGTAGGGGAGGTTGCCGGTGATGTGGACGTGGAGGCCGCCCGGATGGGGGCGAGCTGGGGACTTGCAGGTTACGCGGCCCCAGGCCGCCTGGACTCCGTCGATGTTCGCGCCGGCGCCGACCGGCAGGATGATCGTGGCGTGGCCGTAGGTGAGGCGGAGTTCGATGTCGACGCGCGGGTGCGGGATGTGGGCGCGGGACAGGTCGAGGCGCACCCTGCCGTACTCGGAGTCGACCCGCAGCCGGCGCGGGACCTGCCAGTCGCCCGTCCGGGTGAGGCGCCCGCCGATGGACCACAGCCGGACCGTCTCGTCCGGCAGGTCGGCGACGACCGGCTGCAGTTCGTGCGCGGAGGTGGCGGTGAGCGCCCGTTCGAGCCGAAGTTCCAGCTCGGTGGAGCTGAGCCGGCCGTCCGCGTAGGCCTGCTGGACCAGTTCCACCGCCCTGTCCCGATCGCGGTCGCAGACGGGTGCCTGGTTCATCGGCTCACCGCCTTCTTGTATAGCCGGGTGGCCAGCGGCACGAACACGACCAGGAGCACGACCGACCACAGCAGCGACACCGGCACCGCGTGCCGCAGCGGCCAGGCGCTGGGCGCGGGCATGGCCGGGGTGGTGTTGCCGAACAGCTCGCGCGCGGCCTGGACCAGCGTGGAGACCGGGTTCCATTCGGCGATCGGCCCCAGCGGGCCGGGCAAGCGGGTGCTGTCGACGAAGGCGTTGGACAGGAAGACCAGCGGGAACGACACGATGGTGACGATGTTGTTGAAGACCTCGGGCGTGCGCAGCGCCAGCGCCACGGTCGCCGTCACCCAGGAGAAGGCGTAGGCGAACAGCAGCAGCATCGCGAACCCGAGCAGGGCCTCCAGCGGCGAGCTGCGGATGTGCCAGCCGACGAGCAGGCCGACGAGCGCCATCGTGACGACACTGGCCAGGTTCATGATCACGTCGCTGATGGTCTGGCCGGTCAGCACCGCCGAGGGGGACATCGGCAGCGTGCGGAACCGGTCGAAGATGCCCTTCTGCAGGTCCTGCGTGAGCGTGTAGCCGGTGATCTGCGCGCTGGTGACGATGGTCAGGACGAAGATCCCCGGGAGCATGTACTCGCCGTACGACATGCCGGGCAGGCTGATCATGCTGCCGAAGACGTAGGTGAACAGCAGGACGAACACGATCGGGAGCATCACCACGCCGCCCAGCAGGTCGGGCGCTCTACGGATCTTCAGGGCGTTGCGCTTGGCGATCGTCAGGCCGTCGGCGACGGCCAGCTGCACGGCGTTCATCGGCTGGGCTCCTTGGTCTTGTCGTCGGCCTGGTGTCCGGTGAGGGTCAGGAACACGTCGTCCAGGGTCGGCCGGCGCAGGCCGACGTCGCGTACGGTGATCCGCTCGGCGGCCAGCCGGCCGAGGGCGCTGGTCAGCGTGGCCGCGCCGTCGGACACGGGGATCGTCACCCGCAGCGCGGCGGCGTCGACCCGCAGGTCACCGGCGGCCAGCGGCGCCAGCGTCCGCGCGGCGGTCTCCAGGTTCGCCGCGGTGGCGACCGACAGCTCGATGCGGTCGCCGCCGACCTGGCCTTTCAGCTCGTCGGCGGTGCCGAGCGCGATCACGCGCCCGTGGTCGACCACGGCGATGCGGTCGGCGAGGCGGTCGGCCTCCTCCAGGTACTGGGTGGTGAGCAGCACGGTCGTGCCCGCCGCGACGAGCTCGGAGATGACCTCCCACAGGCCGATGCGGGCCCGGGGGTCCAGGCCGGTGGTGGGCTCGTCGAGGAACAGCACGGGCGGGTCGGCGACTAGCGCGCCGGCCAGGTCGAGCCGGCGCCGCATGCCTCCGGAGTAGCCCTGCACGGGGCGGTCGGCCGCGTCGGTGAGGTCGAAGCGCTCCAGCAGCTCGCGGGCGCGCTGCCGGCTGCGCTTGGCGCCGAGGTGGTAGAGGCGGCCGACCATCTCCAGGTTCTCGGCGCCGGTGAGGTGGTCGTCGACGGCGGCGTACTGGCCGGAGGCGCCGATGTGCGCGCGCAGCCGGCTCGCGTCCCGGACGACGTCGAACCCAGCGACGCTGGCGTGCCCGGCGTCCGGTACGAGCAGCGTGGTGAGGATGCGCACGGTGGTTGTCTTGCCGGCGCCGTTCGGGCCGAGCAGCCCCAGCACCGTCCCCTCGGGGACGCGTAACTCCAAGCCGTCGAGGGCGGTGACGGCGCCGTACTTCTTGACCAGGCCCTCGGCCACGATCGCATCTGGCATGAGAAATCTCCTTGGTGGTCAGGAACGGTGGACGAGGATGTCGCCGTGAGTGGTGTGGGCCCGCACCTCGACGGTCCGATCTCTTCCACCGGGGACGTCGCTGGGGTCGAGGGAGACATCCACGGTGCCGTACGTGGAGCTCACGTCCAGCCAGGCGGCGGTGCCTTCGCGGATGCCGACGTCCAGCCCGCCGCCGTTGGTCTCCAGGACGACCGAGCCGCAGGTCACCTCACCGATCTGCAGGCTTGCGTACGCGGTCTTGGCGGTGACGCCGGCCAGGGCGCGGTCCACGGTGAGGTCGCCGTGCGCGCTGTTCAGCCGCAGCTCGCCGGTCACCTCGCGGATGCGGACGCTCCCGTGGGCGGTCTTGACGGCGGCGGTGCCGTCGATCCGGCCGATGAGGATGCCGCCGTGCGTCGTGGTCACCTCGGCGTGACCGGACGCGCGGGTGACCGAGATGTCGCCGTGGGTGCTCTTCAGCCGCAGCATGCCGGCCTGCTCGACGCGAATGGCGCCGTAGGACGTGGTACACGCCACCTCGCCGAGCGGACCCCGGCAGCGCAGGCTCCCCGCCGACGTGACGTCGACGCGGGAACCCGCCGGGAGGCCGACCGTCACCTCGACCGAGCCCGGGCCGAGCAGCAGCGAACGCGCCCAGCTCGCGGGCGACTCCACGAGCCTGCCAAGCGACAGCCCCCAGCCGGCGGTCGAACCGGGCTGCTCGTTCTCGCCCCGCACCACGAGCCTGCCGTCGGCGTACTCGACCTCGGTGCGCTCGGCGGTCCGCACGTCGGCGTCGTTGTGCTCGTCGGTCGGACGGATCTCGACGACGGTGTCGGCGCGGGCGCTCGCCTCGACCCGGATGGTGGCGTGCGCCATGGCGAAAATGGCGGAGATCGGTTCGGGAGTGTCGAAGGTCGGCATTCCGCTTCCCTTGTCGTGGGTTGGCGTGGACATCAGCGCACCCAGCCGCTGTAACGGTTGCCGGTCTGCTGAGGTGGACGCCTGCCGGAGCGGCGGGCGGCGTCGCCGGGGTCGAGCGCGGCGGAGACGGCGCGCACCAGCCAGGCGTTGACCGACAGCCCGTCGCGGGCGGCCGCCTCGTCGATGCGCGGCTTGAGGTGCTCGGGAACTCGCAGGGAGATACGGGACGTGCCTCCGTCGTCGACGTCCGGGGGCGGCGGCGCGGACGGCCTTTCCTCCTCGTACGTCTGGGCGGTCGGTGGCGGGGTCACGACGAAGGCGGGGTCGCGGCCGCGCAGGCGCACCTCGACCGAGCCCGGTGCGAGGTCCTGGGTGATCTCGTCGGCGGCGGCCGACAGGGCTTCGAGCAGCGCGAGCCGGGTGGCCGACTCCAGAGTCGCGGCAAGCCGCTCCGCCAGCGCGCGAGCTTCTTCGCCGCCTGCGCCCGCGGCGATCGCGAGCTCGCGGCGAAGGTGATCGACATACGGCGCAAGGTCCATGACGCCAATATGACATCATGATGGCGTCACAACAAGAGGAAATCGGCCGTATCCTTGACGTCACTTAGGTGCCACGCGCCTTTTGCCTGGCGGCGGTGCTCGTCGATCCGCAGGAGTCGTCCACACGTTCGGGATCCCGCTGGACGCCTCTTCGAGGATGTGCCGGTGGAGGCGGAGCCTGGCGGACGGAGCACGCGAAGTGACCCGTTCCGCTCCTTCGAGCCCTACGACCCGCGTCGCGACATCGCGCTCTACGCCGACGCGGGGCCTTTGCCGAAGCGAGGGTGGTTCCCCAGCACGCGACAGCGCCCCGGCAGGTCGGCGACTCTCTCAGCCCGGAGTCGCGACGCATATCCTGTCTGCGGTCACGCCCCGGGAAGCGTTGACAGGTGCGTGCCCGTACGCCCCCTCACGTGTCGTCAGGGCCCGGCACCGCCTGACACGCGATGTAGGCGGAGGCGGCACGAGCTACCATCAATCGGGACTGCGCGGCACTAAAGGATCTGGCTTCTAATCCGACGGTCGCAGGTTCGAATCCTGCAGGGCGCGCTTCGACCATGACTCTGACCTGCGGTGATGCGGGATCGGATGCGTTCTAGAATTTTCTTCTGGCGGTTTCGTGCTCCGTGCGTGCTCGCGTGCACCGACCCCGCACACACCAAGATCCATTCGGTACCTATGAAGAGCGGCGGCCCCGCCCCCTCGCTGCAAGAAGGCGGCGAGGGCGGGGCCGGATGCTCAGCGAGGCGGCGCCGTGGCGGAGGTCGTGGAGTCGGTGCTGTGTCCGCGGCCGTCAGCTGCGGCCGGCTCGTTCCAGCGCCGCTCGACGCATGGGTGGGACGCGATATTTCGGCGGTAGAGCCGCCCGGACCAGAAGCCGGGTTCCCCGGGCCGACAGTCCGGCGATGACGTCGGTCGCCGGACCGCCCCGACCGCCGTAGAGTCGGCGGGCCCACGGCGGTAGGAGGCCGGCAGCGGTCGCGGCCAGGACCCGGTAGAGCCCGCGCGATGGACCGCTGGCGAGCGCGCGCCGAAGAGCCGGTCTGTTCCATTCCGCGGGCACGGGCGGGCAGGTGGCCAGGAAGGCCGCGATGTCGGCCGCTTCCGTCGTCAGGCTCAGTTGCGAACGAACGGCCTCATAGTAGGCCGCCACATCCGCCGCGGTGCCAGGGACCGAGGCGGGGTCGAGGCCGATCAGCGCGGCGCTCCGGCGCTGTTCGGTGTAGTAACGGTCGACCTCGGCGTCGGTCAGTCGGAGGCCGGCGCGGCGAACCGTGGTCACGAACGACTCGACCTCGGTCACGTGGACCCAGCGCAGCAGGTCGGGCTCGTCGATATGGAACACCTCGCCGGTACGCGGGTCCGTTGCCCGCATCCCGGCGTGCAGGCGCCGGACCCGGCTCGCGGCGGCCTCCGCCTCGGCGGTCGTGCCGTACAGGATGGTTCGCAGGTAGACCCAGGTGCGAATGAGCCGGCGCCACGGGTCGGTCCGATACGAGGAGTTCTGCGCGACCCCCGCGACCGCACGCGGATGCAGCGCCTGCAGGTACAGGCTGCGCAAGCCGCCCAGCGCGACGATCGGCTCGCCGAAAACCTTCCAGCTCACCGAGTCGGGCCCGAACACACCAATGTCACGGTTCATGACAAATAGGCAATCCTTGCCGAGGCGCCATGGTGGGCAACGGGATCATCATTTGGTGGCGATGATACATCGAGCGATCGCCCGGCTCGGCGCCTACGCGCGCTTGGTCCGGCTGGACAGGCCCATCGGCATCTGGCTGTTGATGTGGCCGACGCTGTGGGCGCTATGGCTGTCGTCCAACGGCGACCCGGACGAGCGCGTATTCCTCGTGTTCGTTGCCGGGACGGTGCTGACACGTTCGGCGGGCTGTGCGATCAACGACTTCGCGGATCGTCAGTACGACGGGCACGTGGCGCGCACCAAGGGCCGTCCCCTGGTCACCGGCGAGGTGAGGCCGGCCGAGGCGGTCGGGCTGTGTTGCGTCCTGGGCGTCGCAGCGCTCGGACTCGTATCCACGCTGAATCGGCAGACGCAGGTGCTGGCGCTGGCCGGCGGTGTGCTGCTGCTGACCTATCCGCTCATGAAGCGCTTCTTCCCGGCGCCGCAACTGTACCTCGGCGCTGCCTTCACCTGGTCGGTTCCCATGGCCTTCGCGGCGCACAACGGCGGAATGCCACGGGCGGCCTGGCTCCTGTTCGCCGCCGGGCTGCTGTGGACGGTGGCGTACGACACCATGTATGCGATGGTCGACCGCGACGACGACCGCGCCCTCGGCATCCGTTCGACCGCGATCCTGTTCGGCGACGCTGATCGCCTCGTCGTCGGCATCATGCAGGCGGCGATGCTGATCACCATCTGGCTGGCCGGCCGGGAACTGCACCTCGGAGCGTGGTATGCGGGTGGCGTGACAGCCGCCGCCCTGTTCGCGTTGCACCAGCAGTTCCTCATTCGCCGCCGAGGCCGTACGGAATGTTTGAAAGCGTTTACGAACAACAACTACGTCGGCATGGTGATCTTCGCCGGTATCGCGCTCGAGTACCTCTTCCGGAGCTGATGGCGGGAGCATCGTCATCGGCCGGTGGCGCCGTCGATCTACTCGCGGAGGATGTGGCGTGTCGCTTACTCGCCATCGTCGAGAGCCGAGACATATGCGGCGGTAGCGTCATCAAAGGTCTTGCCGCGAGGCCAGCGGCCCCACGGCCCCGGCATGTTGAGGATTTGATGGGGTTTGGTTTCTCTGGGTGTTGAGCGCGCGGTCAGGATTACAGTTCAAGGTCGGTAATTGCTCGCCAAAATCGGGCACGAGGAAGGGCACGGCTTCTGAGGATCGGCGGTATCTGACGCCGTACGATCCTCGGAGGAAGCCGTGCCCGTGCCTCTATCATCGCTGATCAGTCCCGCGGAGGACGGGCAGACGAGGGGATGTGTCCCTGATCGGTTTGCACGTGAGGGACTGCCGGCCAGGTTCGGCCGGATTTGCGATCACCGGTCGGCCAGGAGCCTTCCGGCATTCGCTGTCCTCGATTCTGGCGCTGGCGGCGTGTGGGGTGGCGGTGGCCGGTGGTGATTCGATCGCCGCGGTCTGGCATTGGGCCGCTGATGGCTGTCCCCAGGAGGTACTGGCCGAACTCGGGGTGTGGCGTGATCCGTTCACAGGACGGCATGTGCCGCCCAGTGAACGGACCTTTCGCCGGGTCCTGGCCGAGTTGGACGGTGACGCGCTGGACCATCAGGTGTGCGTGTATCTGTCCGAGCAGGGTGCATCGTCCGGCGCGGTGCCGGCGCAGGGCGCTCACCACCTCGGCGATGACCGGGCGCAGGAAAGCGTTGTGGCTTTGCCGCGGGAACGCCAGGCTCGTCGTGTTCGTCAACGTGAACGCGAACGCCCGGCCGTGCCGGGGTTGCTGCCCGCCGCCGGGGCGGACGGCAAGACGATCCGCGGAGCCCGCCGCGATGACGGCACCCGTCCCCACCTGCTGTCGTTGATCTGCCAACGCCGGCATCGCACCCTGGCCCAGCGTGCGGTCGACGCCAAGACCAGCGAGGTTCCCGCGTTGAAGGCGCTGATCGGGCAGATGGACGCGACGGGGATGGTGATCACTGCGGATGCGCTTCACACGGTCCGCGAAACCGCACGGCATCTGGTCGAAGACGCGGGCGCGCATTACGTCCTGGTGCTCAAGGGCAACCAACCCGCGATCGCGGCGCCGGTGATGCGCCACCTGCTCGCCGGGACCGACCTGGACCACGAGCGCGCCGGTACCGGGCACACTGAGACCGACCGGGGCCATAGCCGCACCGAACGACGCGCCATCCGCACCGCCCCCGCCGACGGCATCGACTTCCCCCGGGCCGCCCAAATCCTGCGGATCGTCCGCCACGCCGGGGACCTGAACGGGGCCGCCATCAGTAAAGAGGTCGCCTACGCAATCACCAGCCTGCCCCCAGCCTGGCCGGACCCGCCCAGCTGAACGCCTACGTTCGTCAGCACTGGGGCATAGAGACCCGCGAGCATTACATCCGGGATGTCACCTTCCGCGAAGACGCCTCCCAGATCCGCACCGGCGCGCTCCCCCCAGGTGATGGCGACGTGCAGAAACCTCGCGATCGGCGCGTTTCGACATGCCGGACACGCCAACATGGCCCACGCCCGACGACACTACCGAAACGACGCCCGACGCCTGCTCACCCTGTTCCACCTATGAACCCCGAATCGCCCACCGGCGAACACATCCTCAATACGCCGGGGCCGTGCCGGTTGTCATAGACCAGCCGCTCACCATGCACGATCCACCGGTAGCCACACAGCGAAGTTACCGCCCAACATCACCGACGTACACGGGAACATCACCGCATCCTCCAAGGGGCCATCGCCCGATCCCGCTTTGAAGCCCTCAGAAACAGCCGTCAAGGAACTATCCACAGATCTGCCGCCTACGGTGGCCCGCCATGCGCACCAGTCGGCTGGCGCGCCTGCTGCGGCTCTTCGGCAGGTCTGGGCGCGCGCAGCCCGGGCGCCTACAGCAGCTCGTAAGCGCCTTGGAGGAGTCAGGCAAGAGGTTGACCGCTTCCACCACCCTCACCGGGATGCCGATGGCGCCGGAGAAGGCTGTGACCAGCAATCCTTCTATGGGCGCACATGTTCGAGTACAGAAGCGGAGCCTGCTCCTGGAGGGCGATACGCGAATTGCCCTCATTCCGCCAGGAGTAGCACTATGATCAGCTCAGCTATCATAGGAGGGGCGATGGAGACGCGAGAGGCAGAGGCTAGCACGTCTGTGGTCTATCTTGACTACAACGCCACGGCGCCTCTCCGCCCAGAAGCTCTTGCCGCCATGCTGCCAATCTTGCAAGGAGTAGGCAACTCCTCAAGCCCGCATGCACTCGGGCAGCGAGCAGCGCGGGCCGTCGACATAGCTAGGCGTCAGCTTGCTGATTTGATCGGCTGCTCGCCAGGGGAAATCATTTTCACGTCTGGTGCAACCGAGGCCAACAACCTTGCGCTCGGAGCAACGGCCGGACGTGGTGGTCAGATGGTCACCGGCGCAACCGAACACCCGGCAGTACTTGAGGCTGCACGGGCGGTCTCTGCCTCATCCGGGGCGGGCTTGACGATCCTGCCGGTGGACAGCGCGGGTCGGATTGACTTGCCCACACTAAGCTCAGCCCTTCGGCGAGGGCCAGTCTCAGTGGTGTCGGTCATGGCCGCCAACAACGAGACTGGGGTCCTATCTGATCTATCAGAAGTTATCGAGCTCGCTCACCAGGCGGGAGCGTTGGTCCACACTGACGCCACGCAGATGGTGGGCCGATTATCAATCGATCTATCAGATCTAGGCGTGGACTTACTATCCCTGTCCGCACATAAATTTGGCGGACCTCAAGGTGTCGGCGCACTCTTTATCCGACGAGGGATCTCGCTGCCGTACACACCCCTATTAATTGGCGGAGGCCAAGAAAAAGGGTGGCGAGCAGGTACTCTAAATGTCGCTGGAGTAGTCGGTATGGGCGCGGCGGCTGCCTCTGCAGCAACTGAACTTACTGCCGAAGTAGCGCGAACTGCAGCGCTTCGAAATCGACTTGAAGCTAGCTTACTCGCGAAAATCCCTGGCAGCCGGGTTAACGGCGACAGGAAGCATCGGCTTCCCGGCGTCACTAGTATCACCTTTCCGGGCGCCCCTGCTGACGCATTGATATCCTCCATGCCGGATGTAGCCGTTTCTGATGGCAGCGCCTGTTCCTCTGGAGCTCCGGGGCCAAGCCACGTCTTACTGGCCATGGGGCTCAGCTACGCCGACGCCGAAAGCACCTTACGATTCTCGCTGGGTTACGCGACTACTAACGAGCATATCGACTACGCCATTGCAGCTACCGTCGGTGCCGTGCAGCGTGTTCAGACTGCGTTACACGTTCCCTCAGCTCCAGCATGACAGCACATCCACGTAGCATGCACAGTCGAAGCCTGGTGCCGAAGGGTTAATAACAATGTCAGAGACCAAGCTTGCGGATGCAGCAGTGTTCTCGTTCGCAAGACACGAAACCTTTGCCCCGCGGTTCGGCTGGCTTCACAAGGCTTACAGCCAAGTAAGCAATGATTCGAGAGTCTTCTTGCATAAGGAAGCGCCCGTGACACTCGGCGTGGGCAAGAATATGGTCAACGCAATTCGATACTGGGCGCAGGCCTTCAAACTTACCGCGGAGCATGCCGCAGGAGGGACTTCACGAGCCAACGCAGCCTCACCGACGTGGGAGGCTCGTTGGCTGCTGGATGAGGACGGAGCTGACCCCTACCTTGAAGATCCGGGTAGCCTATGGCTCCTCCACTGGTGGCTTCTGTCTCCTGATTGTCTGGCTCCTACTTGGTGGGTGGCCTTCCATGCTCTACCGAACTCACGGTTCACTGAAGCAGAACTAACAGACCTCGTCGTGGGCTTGGTGCGCAACGCTGGCTGGGAGGTGCCGGCTCTTGCCTCCATCGCTAAGGACGTCGACTGCCTCACCAAAATGTACGCTCCCCGCAAAGCCGCATCCGGGTCGCCCGGAAGCTTCGAAGACTTGCTGGATTGCCCGTTTCGGGAACTCGGGCTGCTGGAGTCGGTGGAATCATCACCGGGTTCTCCTCGTACATGGAGATTCACCAGCAATGCCCGCACGTCGTTGCCAGCTCGTGTAGCTGCTTATGCATGCCTGGACTACGCCGCTCGCTATGATCCAACCGCACGCACGGTGTCTCTCGCTCGCCTCGCCAACGAACCAGGCGGCCCAGGACGGGCGTTCCGAATGGGGGAACCCGCCCTCACTTCGGTGCTCGAAGAGGCCTGCGCACTAAATCCACAACTTAAAATTACCAACGCGGTCGGGCAACGCAGCCTTGTCTTCTCCTCCGACCCGAGCAACCTGGCGTGGGACATCCTTGACGCACACTACGGCGGGATCCGCGTTAGAGGCGATTTCCCTACGCCGTCAGAGTGGCGCACCCAGTACCCCGCGTTGGCCAAGGTCCTAAATAAGGGACGCCGGCCGTCTGACCAGCTTGTTCTCACGGAGGAGATCGCGTGACCAGCCAAGGCGTAGCCGAAGTGCAGGTACCCACTGGCATTCGGCTTGCCATTCCACCATTGCGCTCTACCAATCTTGAGCGCGACCTGGAAGAACCGCAACTGCCCGACCTATACGTTGGCGCTAGGGCGACAGACACCCTTGAACGGATACTCGCAGCTCTTGAAGACACAAGGCGCACACGCGCTTGGTCACTAACGGGACCATACGGCTCGGGTAAATCTACCCTAGCGCTCCTCCTCGACGCTCTCCTCGGCGTAAACACGAAAAGGCGAGAGCAAGCGGTCAACCTCGTAGAGTCCGCGAATCCATCATTGGCTCGCCGGTTAGAGAAAGCTAGAGAAGACCGCGCTCCTCAAGGATTCATCGGTGCGGTAGCAACCGCCCGGCGCGAGGCATTGGTTACCACGTTGACACGTGCACTACGCGCAGGGATTGACCGGCGCTGGCCTTCGCGCAAGATACCCGCACGCGTGTCCACCGCGATGGACGCTTTGAGCACGCCAGGTAGCAGCAGCGCAGAACTGCTCGATGTCGTCAAAGCGCTCTGCTCAGCAAAGCAGCCGCTCCTAATAATAATTGATGAATTCGGCAAAACCTTAGAACATTTGGCTAGTCACAGAGACTTCGCCAACGCCAACGATGATCTGTTCCTGCTTCAGGAGCTCGCAGAGCTTGGAGCTGGCACGTCAGGTCTACCGCTGCACATTGTTACACTACAGCATCTGTCGTTTCTAGATTACGCATCACGGTCGACTACCTTACAAAGTCGCGAATGGGCTAAGATCCAAGGCCGATTCGAGGATATTACTTTCAACACCCACCTCGGCGATGCTGTCCATCTCATTACACAAAGTCTCATCCAGAGCGACGTGTCCGCCAGTGGAATGGGCTTGATTGAAAAGCAGGCAGCAGCCGCTCATTCATTATGGCCGGATCGTGGGCTTCAAGGGGTCCTGCCAGGCGACTCGCAACTATTCGCGAGTCTCTACCCATTGCATCCGTTGACTGCGCTTGCTGCACCTTTGCTGGCCGCCCAGGTCGGACAGAACGATCGCAGCCTCTCCGGCTTCCTCGCGGGCGACGAACCTCACACAGTTCGCCGGTTCCTAACGACCCATAGCGCGCACGTCGCAACTAAAGCGTCCACTGTTCGACTATTTCATCTATACGATTACTTCCTGGCATCTGGTCGAACAACAGTCCTCGCCTCAGCCAATGCCAGCCGGTGGATCGAAATAGATCTTCGAATCAGCGAAGCCCACGGCCTTTCCAATGAGGATAAGCAGGTCCTAAAGACCGTGGGCCTCCTTAATCTGATTGATTCATCCGGCGCGCTACGCGCCAGCGCCGACATGGTGCTCTTCGCGCTCACCGACCCTGCCGACACTCAGGACACCAACAAGCGGCTGCCGTTATTAGAACGCATAGATGAACTCGTCGATAAAGGCTTTCTAGTTTATCGAGACTTCAGCGATGAATATCGCATCTGGCAGGGCACAGATATTGATCTCAAGACGCGACTCGATGAGATTCGGGACCAGTGCACTGATAATGCAGTTATCCAACTCCTCACCCGCCGAATTCCTGGAGCGGTAGTTGCGGGTCGGCATAGTCAGCAAACAGGCATGCTACGCCACTTCGTCACTACTGTCTCCACAGCCAATTCTAAGGATGTGAGTGGCCCGCAGATCGAAGATCCGGCAGACGGCTTGCTTCTGTTCCACCTCGGCGAGGCTTCCAGCGTTCCCTCCATCAAATCGTCCTTACCAGCAGCCATCGGTATGACCGACCAGGCTGAGGCCGTCCTGGAGGCTGGGAAGGAGCTACTCGCTCTGGAGGAGCTCCTTGGCAATCGGACCCTCGACGCCGTCGCTCGCCGAGAAGTCATCGAACGCACCGGACAGGCAGCCGCCCACCTTGCCTCCACTATCTCCGAAGCGTTCACTCCCACTCGCGCCGGCACCACTTGGCACCTGATGCGGCCACAAGCCGGGCACCCATACTTGATACGCGAGGACGTGCCCTTAACCGCGCGTAGCCTTGCCGGAGTGGTCTCTTTGGTGTGCGAGTCGGTCTACGACCACACCCCCCATGTCCGCAATGAGATGCTCGGTCGCCATCAGTTGACCAGCCAGGGCGCCAAAGCACGCCGAGAGCTGCTCCTTGCTATGGTCGCGCACCCAGGTGAGGAATTCCTCGGCATCGAGGGCTACGGCCCTGAACGGGCGATGTACAGCGGCGCCCTTGCCTATATGGGACTGCACGGTCCCTACACCAGCACCAGCGAGACGGAACTGGTTCAATTCGGCTTCATCCAACCCAGCTCCGAGGACCCTTTAGCGCCGGCTTGGGATGCCCTAAACGAAAGCCTTTCCATAGCGTCGAATGAGACATCCCTAGACGAGGTCTTGCGAATCTTGATGGCGCCGCCCTATGGCATCAAGGCAGGCGTAGTTCCCCTCGTGGTTACTACAGCTCTCCTACTTCGCTCTCAAGACATCGCCGTCTTCGAGGAAGGTACTTACCGCCCTCGGCTCACGGCAGATATCGTCGAGCGACTTATCAAGGCACCCAGCCGCTTCTCCGTCAAGGCGACCCCGAGCACAACAGGTCAGCGCCAGCTCGTGCTCAGCGAACTCGCAGAGGCACTTTCCATCCCGAGCCCTAAATCCCCCTCTCGCGGCAGTCGTCGAAACATCGCACTTCTGTCGCTGGCTCGAGGCCTCTTGGATTACGCAAGAATCCTGACGCCGTATGGGCGGCAAACAAGGAACATTAGTCAACAAGCAGCAGCCGTACGCGACGCGCTCATTCGCACGCGTGATCCCGACGACATGGTCTTCTCTGCCTTGCCGAAAGCCGTCGGTCTGAGTCCCATCACCCTGAACGAACCGCGTGATGAGACGCGCGCCAAGGATTACGTACAACGCCTCAGTTCAAGCCTGACGGAGCTGTCCGCCATCACGAATGATTTGCGAGCAGGGGTCATCGCGAACCTGGCTGAGTCCTTTCGCCTTTCGGCCGATCTGCCTACGTTACGGAAGGACCTGGCCGCCCGCGCCCGCGGCTTCGCAGACACTATGCTGGAATCTCAGCTTAAGGGACTAGTTTCGATTGCCCTCAATGACGTACTGACGGACGAAGACTGGCTAGACCCTCTAGTTATCCGCATTTCGGGGACCGCTCTGAATAATTGGACAGACGCGCAAGCTGATGCATTTAAGCGTCAAGCTCTAGAGACGGCACGTTCACTCGATCGCGTCAGTCATCTGTATCAAGCAGCTCACCTTGGCGATGACACCGGAACAGCACAAACGCAACTTGTTACCGTAACAACCCCAGAGGGATACGAGAATAGGGTCTTAGCCTACATACCAGATGGCCTTCAGGAGACGGTCAGATCCTTCACCGACGCAATTTTGAGACAGGCTAATTCCGAGCTAGGCCCCGATGGCGGGCGGGTTCTGCTCGCCGCACTAGCCCAAAGCCTAGTTCACTCTGGGGCGCAAGATTCCGTTATCGACAACTGAGCCAGGCTACCCCTAACCTGAAGGTAATTTCGTGACAGCCACAGCACCCTCCAACATATCCGGCGGTGCCCGACACGTTCTGGGTCTCTCCGGCGGAAAAGATTCCTCCGCCTTGGCCATTTACATGCGTGATCGAGTTCCGGAAATGGAGTACTTCTTCTGCGACACGGGCGCCGAGCTGCCCGAGACATACGACTACCTAAACCTTCTCGAAGCCGCCCTCGGCAAGGGGATCGTTCGCCTCAACGCGAGCCGCGACTTTGATCACTGGATGGAGGTATACCAAGGCACGCTGCCGAGCCCACAGATGCGCTGGTGTACTAAGAACCTAAAGATCAAACCGTTAGAAGAATGGCTGGGCGAAGAGCCGGCTATATCTTACGTCGCAATTCGGTCCGACGAGAATCGACTCGGTTACGTGAGCACCAAGCCCAACATCAAAGCGGTTTTCCCTTTCCGTGAGGACGGAATCGACCGAGAAGGCGTCAATCGAATTCTGGACGAAGCTGGCACTGGTCTTCCGGCGTACTATGAATGGCGAACCCGATCCGGTTGTTACTTCTGCTTCTTCCAGCGCAAGCACGAATGGGTAGGTCTAGCGGACCGCCACCCCGACCTGTTCCAACGCGCCGTCGAGTACGAGGAGAAAGTGCGCTATCAGCACACGGCGATGCAGGGCCGCGACTACACATGGTCCCAGGGCGAATCGCTTCACGAGCTACTGGCTCGCAGAGGGGAGATCGAGGCCAAGCACGAGGCCGCCTTGGAACGTGCGGCCAAGCGCTCCAGGCCTAACTTGCCTCTCATAGAGGTCCTCTCAGACGCTCTCGATGAGGATGAGGACTCTGCCGCCTGCGTGGTATGTCACCTTTGAGCATCTTATAGACAAAACGTCCTCGGCCAAGATGCTTGAATCGGATGGACAAAGTGCTGCGGATCGGGCATTTTGTGACCATGGGAAAACTCTCCGTCGGCAATGCCTGCGACACGGTCTCCACGCGCCATAGCCTGCGCATGGGGACCGACGCATGACGTCTCTGGCTGCCTTCAACAAGATCGTCCAGCGATACCGCGAGGAGGACAGTCCGGCACTGCAACTGGAGTGGGGACTGCTGCGCATGCTCGACGGAGAAGCGTGCAAGGTCCTTCAGGAGGACCTTCGGCAATACGCTAAGCCTTGGGAAGTTTTCACCGCGACAGATGGCCTCGCTGACGCCTTGCCGCCCATGCCCGGGCTGTACATGTTTGTATGGCAGCCATCGTTCAAGTTCGACGTTGCCGATCGCCCCGGGCAAGGAAATCTCCCTCAAGTCCTCTATATCGGGCAGGCCGGCGGCGCCAATAGCCGAAGTAACACTATCCGTCAGCGTTACAAGGACTACCGCCCGCATATGCGCGGTAACCCTGAAGAGCTCTGGACTAGACCTGAACCAGTCACGCGGCCAGAACGTTTGAGTCGTTATCTGTCTCTCCGACCGCTGGAGTTCTGGTGTGCAATAGTCGATAACCGCGACAAGATTGAACACCTGGAAAAGCGGCTCATCCGTTTGTTCAACCCTCCGCTCAATGACCGCGGGCGCCCGAAGATCCGAGCACGCATGGGTTCCGCTCGCTCAGCCTGGGCATCCTGACCAACTCGGCACGTCAGAAAAAGGAAGCAGCCATGCCGTCCAAGACTGTAGTCCCGGCATTTCAGGCGCGAGTGGGCAACTGGACCTACTACTCATGCCTCATGAGCTATGCCGCAGTTGCTCGCGAAATCAACTTCGCCCATGAGCTCGGAGGGAACAAAGACCTCGGAACCATGATCCAGCGGGGCGTCGGCGTTCGCACAACGGAGATCACTAACTATCTTCTTACGAACAAAAACCGTTTTCTTGGTGCAATTATCGTGGCGGTATGGGGCGGTGAACCAAACTATATACCCGTTGAAATAGAGAAGAGCGTTGAGAATCTCGGAGTCCTTGATGGCATGGACAGAAATTTTGGAGTTCTAACATTCGATGGAACGCACCAATTTTTCGCACTCGACGGCCAGCATCGGCTCCGCGCCATCAAAGATGCCGTAAAGCGTGATCCCGAGCTTGGCCGGGAGGATATCAACGTAATTGTCGTTCCGCACTTCGACGATGCAGAAGGGCGGCGCCGCACACGGCGACTCTTCACCAATATTAATCGCAATGCCGTCAAGACGACTGCAGGAGAGAACATCGCTCTGGACGAGGATGACGGCTTCGCGATACTTACTCGGCGCCTGCTAGATGAACATGCGTTCCTCAAGCGTGATGATGTCGTGCAAGTCTTCAGCAAGCAGGGCAGCGATGGTGAGCTACGCCTAGCCGGCCGCTCGGTGGGTGTCAATGGCACTGCGTGGACGACAATTGGCGTGCTATATGATTTTCTCACCGAGCTCGGCTTCGGTCTGGATTCGAGCATGAATCATATCTCCCAACGCGCAACAGATGAAGTACTCGACGAAAGTTACGACATCATCGTTCAACGCGTCGATGAGCTCCTAGCTGTATGCGGCGACTTGCGTAACCGTTATCTGGCAAGCTCTGCGCCGCGCGAACTTCGCGCGCCTAAAGGACGCGATGGTGAGGGTCATGCCTTCATGCGCCCGGTCGTACAGATGCAGGTCGTTAAGGCCGCTCGCCACATTATCGAGCAAAATCTAATCAATTGGCCTACTCTGCTGGATCGCCTCGAGCGGTTAGATTGGCGCATAATAGCTGCGCCTTTCTCATCTGTTTGGCTCGAAACGCCCGACGGAGCTCGCAAGGGCAAGATGATCACGGCAAAAGAGAACGCCCAACTGCTATATGAACTACTCTTGGTTCACTTGGCTCCAAGCTCCCGCGCGCAGATTGAGCGCGCTATAAGGTCCTATCGCCAACTCAAGAATAGCCGCTACCCCGTCACTCCCGACGACCTTGCCCAGCGCCTGCCTAGCGTCGAATTACGCTAACTGGTCTTCGTGTCCGCGACTCGGTGTAGGTGTCAGGTAGTAGGTGCGGACAGGACGGCTACACCCGCGCCCCAACGCATCTGACCCGCCTCGCGGGTTACTGGTCGCGTAGCTGGTCGACACTGTCCACGGGCCGTAGGTTGGCCGGGTCTGTGGATACACGCGTTCACGCGTCGGCAGTGGGATAGGGCCGATCGCCCCGCTGGGGCATCGGTGTCTCAGCCGACAGCTGATGAGTCGATCAGTACGAGCGGCCCTGGGTCCAACCGCCTCCGTCGAGCTTAGGTGCCGTCGGCCGGATCCACGCGGGAGGGATTGACCGTGGGCAAGTTAGTACGTGACAGGATTCCTGACAACATCCCTCGAGATGGCAGAGAGCCGAAGGTCTCAGTTCTCGGCGAAGATGCCTACCTCAAAGCTCTTCAGGCCAAGCTGGCGGAGGAAGCTGCCGAACTCGCTGAGGCTACCGGCGCGAAGCACCTCGAAGAGCTCGCCGATGTCCTCGAGGTGCTTCGCGCTATCGCGGACGTCCATGGACACTCATGGCAGGACGTCGAGCAGGTTGGGGAGGCAAAACGCGCTCAGCGTGGAGCCTTCGCTGATCGGCTCTACCTGCATTGAAATCAGGCAAAGGCTGCAGTCGAGCTGGCCTGCGGCGTGCGGCTCGGCGGCAGCACCAGGTGCAGCTCTCCTGCCCCGGCGTGATGCCAGTTCCGAAGCCGCCGCCCAGCGAGTCATCCCGGAGCCAAAGTTAGATCATGGCCTAAACGCTTCCTGCGCGTCCGCTATCCGACTCTTGTCGTCAAAGCTGATGTCGAACGCGAGGGGAAATCCGAGTGTCGGGCCCCATCTGTACCGGGCCCAGCGCGTCGGATCCAATATCGAGCCCAATGTCGAGTCCCACGAGATGCTTGACGGTTCTGTCCCAGCACATGCTTGACAGGTGGCCTAGAAAACATAGGTGACCTTCCTGAGCCGGGCTGCGGCTTTGATGTTGCGGACGGCCTGGGTGGTGGTGCGCCGGACGATGCGGACGTCGTCGGGCAGTTCGATGGCCAGGGTGGTGTCGCTGACGTGAACGGTGACGATCCGGCGGGCGTGGATCCGGCCCAGGGCCACCTTCTGCCCCGCCACCATGATCACGCCGCTGTTGCTCGCGACCCGCTGCACGGTGATCGGCTCACGGGACGGGCGCGGCGGCGGCCCGGCCGGACGGGCGTCACGCAGATAGCGGACCCGGTCCCAGGGGATCGGGTTGGGCCGGGTGCGCAGCAGCTGGCGGGTGACCGGGTCGAAGAACATCAGGGTGCGTTCCTCGATGCGGTCGGTGACCCGCCGGCCGTTGAGCATCTCCGCGGCCAGCACGACCTTCCCGGCGAGGCTGACGGTGCCGGCCCGGCGAGCTCGCCTCCTGAGGCGACACCACCTGATCTTCCGTGTCGTCCTGAGCCGCGCCCTCTCGTCGAGCGCAGCGGTAGCAGTCCTTGACGCGCTACGTGTTCGTGGCCACGTCGGTGAGGAGGGTGGAGAGGACGAGTCCCTCCTCTACTCGTACGGCACGCTGTTCCATCGCCTCGGCCAGGCAGATGGTGTTCTCGTACCGGGGTGCAGGGTCGGCTTACCGCCCAGCATTGTGCGTTTCGACCCGGCCATCTGCCGCCACGCCACCAGGTTCGCGCAGGTCTGCTCGAACGATAGGGCGCGGCAGGTGGACGACGATGTGTTTGCCGCCCTCGGGTGTCGGTTCGATGGTGTGCCGACCGCCGGCCTCCTCGGTCAGCAGCATGACCATGAGCAGCCCGCGGCCGCCGTCGTCGTGTGGGGCCGCTGGTATGCGGGGCAGTCGCGGGTGGGTGTCGTGCACGGCGATGGTGAGCCAGTAGGCGTCGGCGGCGAGCAGCACGGTGGCGGTGGGCGAGTGGGCCGCGGCGTGCTCGGCGACGTTGGCGACCAGTTCGGTGACGATCAGGCTCGCGGTGTACGCGTTCTCCTCGTCAATCCCCCAGGTGGCGAGCGTCTTGACCGTCTCGTGTCTGGCCACCGGTACCTGGTCCACGGTCGAGACGACGGTGAAGACGTGGGTGATGCGTTGCTGCATGCCGATCCCCTCTGCCGGGCTGTGGAGCCGCTGTCGCGGGCGGCTGCCAGCGTCGGGGAGCAGGAGCCGAAACCCAACCTCGGAAAGTCATCGACACAACACACAGGGTTATGCCAGGTTGGCATGGTGGTGGTGGCTGGTCCGCCGTACGGTGACCTGCCTGGGACGGTGGTGGAGGGGTGGCCGATGAGCGTGCGGCTGTGTCCAGGGTGCCGGGGGACCAGGTTGAGCCGGTACAGCCGTGACCCGGTGTGCGCGCCGTGCCTACGGGCGAGCCGGGGCGTCCGTCCGGCCAACCCGGCGTGGCTGTGGGACTCGGCCCCGATGCGCGAGGTGCTGGCCCGCGGCGACCTGCCGGCGTTCGTCGCGCTGGTCCGCGCGGCCATGGGGCTGAGCCAGCTGGAGCTGGCGAGCCTGGTCGGCTGGTCGCAGAGCACCGTCAACCGCATCGAACGCGGCGAGCGCGGCACGTTGTACGACGTCCGGGAACTGGTGCGGTTCGCCGATGCCATCGACATGCCCCGCCATGCCCTGCTGCCGTTGATCATGGGCAAGCCCGTGGCTATCGATGACTTTGCGGGCACCAATCCTGATATGGAGATGGATCGGCGGCATTTCGCCGGCGTGTTGGCCGGTGGTCTCGTCGTAGGGATGGGCTGGGGCTCGGCAGAGATTCCACCCAGGGTCGACGTGGCGCATCTCAAATTCCTGGAGGCGACGATTCGGCGTCTCTGGGTCCAGGACCAGCAGATCGGCGGTGGCGTTCTGCTCGGTCCCGCGCTTCGCCGGCTCGCACGCGTACGGCGCATGCTCGACGAAGCCGACTACACCGAATCGGTCGGGCACCGGCTGTTGTCCATGGCCGGGGAGCTGTGTCTCTGCGCGGGATGGCTCGCCTACGACTCCGGACATCCGGACGCTGCCCGGCAGTTGTACGGCGAGGCTTATCTGTATTCGGGCCAGGCGGGTGATGAGCAGCTTCGGGTGAACGTCGCGTCCTATCTGGCCATGCAGGCCGTGCGGGACGCACGGCGTCATCCCGGCCGGGCGCGTGAGGCGTTGCGGATGGTCGCGGTGGGAAGGGACGCGGCGCGCGGCTGGGCGACGCCTCGGGTGTACGCGCTGTTGGCGATACGGGAGGCCACCGCCCAGGCGGCGCTGGGCGAGCATCTGCCGTGCCGCAGGGCGATCGCGACGGCCTGGCGGGAGATCGAGCGCAGCGGCCACGACGACGACCCGGAGTGGACCGGGTTCCTGACGCCCAACGTGCTGACCTACTTCGAGGGGGTGACCACGATGGTCCTCGGCAGACCGCTGGTCGCCGTCGACCGCTTCCAACGTCTGCTCGCCGATCCGTCGCTCGGGGAACGGAACCGTCTCTACTACCGGTCATGCCTGGCGAACGCGCTGCTCGCCTCGGGAGAGACCGCCGATGCCCTGGCGGAGGGGATGGAGTTGCTGGCGAGGGTGAGCGGCTCGCGCAGGACGCTGGAGGAGCTGGCTCCACTCCGCCGCGCCGCCGGAGACTCCTCGGAGTTCGCCGAACTATACGACCACAAGCTGGCCGCATAACCGGCACACGGAGGGTCACTCCCCCGTCATCGCGATCGGGCGTCGCTCTCCCCCAGATCGCCACGGGTGGGGATGGTGAACGCTGGTCATGCGGAGGAAGGATGGCGCCGGAAGAAAAGCGGTCTGAGGTGGCGCGTCCGACACCGCCCAACGCGCTTTCCCGCGAGGAATGCGATGGTGATCCCAGGTGACCCGGACCAGCCATTCGGTGCCCCAGAGCCCTTCCTCCCACCGGACGAAGGGGTCTGCGCTTGAAGTACCCCACACCCGCTCCCGAGGCCAACCGAATGGCTCCTCCTGGGAACCGGCCAGCAACTCCATATCCCGTGCCAGAAGCGATCCAATCGTGCCAGAGTGATCCGCATGATCCCCGCACACGTCCCCGATGAGCCACCGCTCACCTACGCCGACAGCTTCGACGTACCGGTCCTTTTCCGTAACGGGCCTGCGAAGAAGCCCAGGAGGCAGTGGCGGACGGCCAAGCACAAGCCGTGGGCGGGGTCGGGCGGGTTCCCGGCGACCGACGGCTGGTACGTCTCGACCACCACCTGGCGGGAGATCATCAAGGCCGCCATTGAGGTCGGCCGCGACGTCACCCCGCACTTGCAGAATCAGCCGCGGTATGCGCACGGGGAACTCGTCGCCCGGGTTTCCCCGCTGTACGCCTATCTCGGCACGCACTCCGTCAAGCCTCAGCACCCCGTACGAGGCACCAAGGGCCGGCGCCTGACCCTGAACCCGGTGTACGCGCACGGCACCGAGCGCAGCGCGAAGAACGCAGCCGCCTACCGGCTGGGTATGACGATGACCGAGTGGGCCTGCCGCTCACTGCTGGGCCTCGGTCAGACCGAGCACCTCGAACTTGGTGGCCCGATCCCCGCCCTGCTCAACACGTTCAAGGATCCGAAGGAGAAGCTGCCCGACCTATGGGGGCAGCACCAGGCAGAGGGCCTGTACTGGCTGATCGAGGCCAAGGGGGGCGACGTGGGCCTCAGCACGCTCCGCAAGGGGTGGGCGCAACTGGCCGCCGGCAGCAAGATCCTCAGCTCGTACGCCCACCGCACCGTCCTGGTCGGAGCGTCCGTGCGACCCGGAGACGACCTCTTCCTCACCATCGACCACGACCTGCACCCCGGACAGCCGCCGCTCACCCCAGCCGGATTCGACATCGACGAGGAGTCAGCGGTCGGCCCAGGCAACCTCGAAGACCGTCTCGGCGACAGCGACGACGCGCTCATCGGCGCGGCCCGCGCCCAAATGCTCGCCTACCTGGCGCTGCGCTCCGCTCCCGCCTCGCAACTGCGCACCGTGCCCGTTCCCGCCCACCGCGCATCCCGTCATCGGCGCTCCGGGCTGACCACGCCCCTGGAAGGCGACGACCTCACCCTCGCCATGCGGGCCGAAGCCCGCGGAGCAACGACCTACACCGAGCGGCACACCTTGCGCGCCAGGATCCGTTCCATGGGCCTCGACGATTTCCTCACCTGCCGCATCCCCGGAACCGAGGTTCACCTCGGCATGTCCCGGAAGCTGTTCGCCGCCTGCGAGCGCCTCCACGAGGAAGACCTCGCCATCGCCCAGCGCACCCCGGGGTTGCGCGCCCAGGACCAGTCGGCCGATGACCAGGAACTCAGCGACGTCGCTCAGGAAGAACAGCGACTCACCCAGCGGCGGATCTTCCGCGAGCTGCAGGAGGAAGCCCGCCCCCGGCTGCGTCCCCTGCTCCGCGACGCCTACGAGCGGGGAGCGACAAGCGACTGGAGTGATCTGCTGCGCCGTCCCCAGGAGCCAGAACTCGACCTGGAAGGCGACGAGGGGCTCCTTGAAGCGGCGACGCCGGAGACGTACCTGGCCGTCAGCCGCTACAGCCTGCCCCCAGCACGCGACTAAGGCTCGACGCGCTGTGCTGGTTCGCCGATGCCATCGGAATGCCGCGCCATGCCCTGCTGCCGTTGATCACGGGTAAGTCCGTGGCGGTCGATGATTTCGCGGTCACCAATCCTGAAATGAAGATGGATCGGCGGCATTTCGCTGGTGTAGTGGCGGTGGTCTCGACAACCCTCGGCGCGCTTTGCCAGGTTCGCGCCGACCACCAGGCTGAGCAGTCTCGGCATCGGCGGGGCCTGCCCGATCCAGGCGAGGGGCCGACGGTGATGGTGGGAGAGTGGCGGTTCTCTGGAAGCGGCTACCGGGCTGGAGAGGCGTTCTGGGCTGAGATCGCCCGGCAACGGCTTCTCCGCCAAGACCGGCCTGAACTTCCAACCTCCGTAGCTGACCATCAACGCTCTAGACTAACTTTCCAGAAGACTGAGGGCTCTCGCAATGAGTGGTCGAGCCTTATTTCCGTATACTGCCAGCGAAGCTAGGGCAGAAAATCGATGACCATACGCTGCCACTTCTCTGGACTGCGTAACAGTGAGATGCCCTGAAACCAACTCCACAGTGACCTCTTTGTCGTCGAACATCCAAAACCCTTCGGCTGGACCAACAAGAGACCGATCCGCCCCCAGAGGTATTATTCCAAGGGAGACCGCAGGCAATGTTGCAACCGAAAGCAAATAGCCCAATTGGTCCACCATGACCCGACTGCCACCTATCGGGTATTGCAATACACTCTCTTCAAGAATAATCGCAAAGCGTCGTTGCTTTTGGTGAATAACCGCCTGCTTGTCCAAGCGCACCCGTATGGCATCTTCGATATCATCATCAAGATGTCGCATATGCTTTACCCTGCCCAATATGGCCCTGATGTATGATTGCGTTTGCAGGGGGCCCGGTATGAGCCATGACGAGTATATCCTGAAATGCATAGTCCTCTCCCATATAGGCAGCACGCTTTCCTGTGCTCGTCGAAGGCCGTCGCGTTCCAGTTGCTGCCATTGAACAAACATGCCTTCAGCAGTCTGTAAGGCATGAACCAGCTCATCGATCTGGTCAACCGCATTACACGATAAACACCATAGACGTATATCTTCGGCAGAGGGAGTCTGTCGAGAATGCTCAATTTTGCTAACCTTCGACGAGTGCCAGTTGGCTAGCGTTGCCAGGTCTCTTCCGGTGAGACCGGCGTCAAGACGAAGCCCACGTAACCGGAAGGCGAGCGTGTCTAACGCCTGCCTTGCACTAGATGACGACGACGGCACAGGTAGACCTCTTAAGTAAAAATGGCGCAGCCCCGACCATTATAACCGACGATTGAGGCTGCGCCATAAAGACTAATTACTGGGCCGGCCTGTACTTCTCGTGTGGCACCGCACGTCTCCAGACGCTCTCGAAGGCATCAGATGCGTGCTTGATCAGCCCAACATCTGTGCTCAACTCTCGGTCGACTACGTCTCCCTCGCCGCTGAAGTGCGTGATAAGGAGCAACCTTTCATCGAAGAGCCAGAAGTCGTTTCCAGGCAACGCCAGGTCCGAGGTTTTACGACGCGACAGCCACCTGATTTCTTCGCCCGCCCGAATATTGGGAAATGTGACGTCATACTCGTATCTAATGTATTGACTGAGCGGCTCGGAAACAATTCTGACTCGCCGAACTTTGACACCGCGGGAAGTTGCGTCCACTATGTTCTGAAGCCACGGACGCCACCATGAACGACGGTCCCCTGGGTCGATGTGATATCCATTCTTCCACGCGTCGTAGTCCGGGTCGTTCTGCATGTATCCGTCGCGCATCTCGAGATGTACCGCAGACACCGTACAGGTCTGCAGATACTGCTCAATTGTCAGCTTCACTTGCCCCATTCACTTCCGGGAAGAATTGCATCATCCGCTTAGGAAACCGGATGACACACTCCCCTGCGGGGACCTCACCGATCTCGTACAGAGCTGCGCTGGACGTGACGATATACCCCTGCAGTATGTACTCCTGAGCTTCTGTATCTTCCCAGACGGTTGGGGAATCACCGTTAGGGCTGCTCGGATCTTTACCGATGAACCTAAGT
Organism: Sphaerisporangium sp. NPDC051011; assembly: GCF_040653595.1. Classification (NCBI taxonomy): domain Bacteria; kingdom Bacillati; phylum Actinomycetota; class Actinomycetes; order Streptosporangiales; family Streptosporangiaceae; genus Sphaerisporangium; species Sphaerisporangium sp. NPDC051011. Next base: position 172,512 of record NZ_JBFAGG010000016.1, read on the forward strand.
GTCATGTAGTCCCTCCCTGAAGGATGGCGTGATGAACTGAGTGTGATTCGCGGCGAGGAGCACTTCAAGAGGTTTGCTCAAGTTTTCTCAGAAGGATGCTGCGGTCGTATGTCCGGTGGGATGCATGAGCAACGACGAGCAAAGAGCTTGGCGCAGGCCAAGAGGTCGACCTAGCGTGAGAAAGGATTCAAACCAGTCAGAACCGGGAGGAAGTGGCGATCATGCTCTTGCGCACGCTCATCCGCAGAGGGAATTGGACAGTACTCATGCTCACGACAGGGGCTTCGATAGGAAGCTATTTGGCAAGTCACACCTCGATTATTTCTTACGTCACAGTCTTCTGTGCCGGCAGCACATCATCCATCCTGATGCTGATGCGCGTAGGCATTTGGCTCGAAGATCGCAAGCGGTTACCCTTCAGCCCCACACACAATCCATGTGTGGCCATCACAAGACTCCTGTTAGGCATACATATTCTCCGTGCTCGTAAAGTCCCGGCACAGCCTCTCAGAGACGCAAGCGGTCCCACAATTCCGGATCATCCCACCACGGCGTAAGGGCGTAAGGGCGCACGCGCGTCATCGGCACCATCGTCGCGCAGACGGATGCTCGCCACGATGACGTCCTGGCCCATCGAGGGGCTCCCGTTCTGGCTGGCTTTACGGACTCACCTTGCGCGCGATCAGTGCGGCGGGCTAGGGCAGCAGCAGGCCCCGGCCAAGCAGCTGCCCGCCTGGTACGTCGCCCGCCACCTGTGGCGTGACCGGACCTACCCGACGTTCGCCAGCCGGCAGGAGGAGCTCCTACATCCTCAGCCCATCCACGGCGACCTGCACTGAGACAACGTCGTCGCGGGCAGTAACGGCGGATTCGGCTTCATCGACTTCGACAAGGTCATGCATGCGCCTCCGGCGTTCGACCTGGCTAAACTTCTCGCCACGGGATTTTTCCGGATCAACCCTGACGACATGCCCCACTATCGCCGCCCAGGCCGACGCCATCGGCGGGTGGCTGCTCGGCCGGCGGCGCCGCAACCGCAGCGACCCGTTCGGCATCCGCGAGGGCAGTCCCGCGTCACCGCCGTCCCCCAGCAGCGCCGAGCAGCTTCCGCTCATCGATCCCGCAACCTGGCCGGTCACCGGCCCGGGCACGGGCACCTAACCCCACAACCTCTCACCGCAAGGCGCGTCAGGGCGGGCGCGCTCAGTTCGCCGCGCCCAAATGCGCCGTACCTGGCCGATCGCCGGCCTCCTGAGCCGACACCGCATCGCCATCTGCTCACCCGAGCTGGCGTCCTCGTCGAGCGGAACCGCGCCACGCCCTTGCTGTCGTGCGCCACGGCTGCGTGACTTCAGCCGCCGCCTGCAAGCGCACCGGGACGCGCCATGTGTCCGCGACTACACTGAGGAGGCACACCTTCTACTGACGAGTTGATGACGGATCAACCTGAGGCCAGTCGCCGTACCACGTTCGTCGAGCCGGAGATCTACTACTCCCGGCTCGCCACCGTGCATGCGGCCACGGGTGCGCTCATCACCGACCCGGCAGGTCGTGTCCTCATCGTCAAGCCCAACTACCGGCCGCACTGGCTCGTGCCCGGCGGGATGGTCGATGACGGGGAACGTCCCGACGTCGCCTGCGCCCGGGAACTGAAGGAAGAACTCGGCCTCGACCTCCAGATCGGCCGGCTCCTGGTCGTGGACTGGGCACCGGCCTACGGCTCGCGCAGCCGCCCCATCATCTACTTCCTGTTCGACGGCGGCACCCCGCACACTCTGCACCTCACGCTGCAACACGACGAACTCGACGACTACGCCTTCGTCGCCCCCGTAGAAGCAGCGGCCCGGCTCTCCTCCACGGTCGCAGCCCGCGTTCCGGCCGCGCTGGCCGCACGAGCATCGGGCACCACGATCTACCTGCCCACCATAGCCGAGGAGTAGGCCCGCGCAGGCGTTGTGTCTGATCTGCCGTGCTGTCCTGAGCAGGCGCCCTCGTCGAGCGCAGGGGCAGCAGCCCTTGACGCGCTACGTGTTCGTGGCCAGGTCGGTGAGGAGGTGGGAGAGGACGAGTTCCTCCTCTACCCGTACGGCGCGCCGTTCCATCCCCTGGGCCAGTTCCGGATCCCAAGGGGTGGCGCAGGGCCGGCCGGTGAGCGGCGCGCAGGATGCCGCGGCTTCGTAGGCTTGGGTGTCGAAGCGCCATGGTTGGAAGCCGTGGCGGGCGTGGATGGCGGCGGCGATGGCGATGCCGCCCCAGTCGAAGTCGCCGTGGTAGGCGAACGTCGCTCCCCCGGCGGCGAGGAGGTCCAGCAGCCGCCAGGCCGCCGCCGAGGGCCGGCCGCCGACGCAGATCAGTGGCGGGCAGGCGGGGCCGAGGTCGTCGGCCGCGGCGGCGATCACCACAGGGTTCTCGCAGATCCTGACCAGGCCGGCGGCGATCGGCGTCTCGTGGCGGCGCAGCTGGCGCAGGGTGAGGACGGACGGCTCGCCAGCGGAGGTGGCGGCCTTCAGGACGCGTCCGGTGGGGGTGTGGTCGTCGCCGGGCAGTCCCAGGCAGAGGACGAGGGAGGACACGTCGTCGAGGTGGACGCCGACCCCGGCCCAGGCCGCGCGGCGGGCGTCCGCGCCGCCCTCGCTCGCGTACGGCAGGCCGGCGAGGGCGCGGGCCGCGGACAGGGCAAGCGTCGCCAGCGGGCGTCCCTCGTCGAGGGCGTGGGCATCCCCGCAGGTCTCGGCGGCCAGGCGGCCGAGCGGCAGGCCGGGTGACGGTAGCCGGGTGATGACCTCGGTGAGCGGGTCCAGCAGCCGGCGTGCCTCCTCGGCGGTGGATGCGAGCCTTCTGACCACCCCGGTGCGCTCCAGCCAGGAACGCCAGCCGGACAGCTCCGGCCGCTCGGCGAGGAGGGAGTCGAGGCGGGCGAACGCCTGTTGCCAGGCCGTCTCCAGGGCCGTTCGCTCCGCGGCGAGGTCGCGGATCGGGCCGCCCAGGCGGATGACGGCCTCGCGCAGCCCGTCGGGGGCGACGCCGCTGGTGCGCAGCACCTGGTCCAGGTCCGTGAGGGAGACCGACAGCGAGGTGCCGGTGCCGGCGCGGCGGCCGAGCAGGGTTTCGACGGCGCGGCGCTGGGCCGGGGTGGCGGCGGCGAGTGTGACGGTGCCGGCCAGCGGCCTGCCCTGTTCCAGGCGCCGCCGCGCCCGCTCGACGAGCCAGGCGGTCTCGTCGCCACCCAGCAGCCGCCGCAACCGCTCCTCAAGAGCGCTCATGCGAACGCCAAGACTGCATGAGACGCGGGTGGGACCGGCAACCGCTCGCCGAGAGTGCTCAAGTGCCCGCCAGCGGTCTCGTCGCCACCCAGCAACCGCCGCAACCGCTCCTCAAGAGCGCTCATGCGAACGCCAAGACTGCATGAGACGTGGGCGGGGCCGGCGACCGCTCGCCGAGAGTGCTGAAGTGCACGTGCCAGCCAAAGGAGGCGGTCCGGTCGCCGCCCGCCAACCGCTCGTCGAAGGTGCCTATTCCGTGGCCGAGCAGCACGTCGCACGTGGGCGGGGCGGGCAGTCGACGCAGTCGCTCGTCGGGGGGTGTGCTCATGCGAACAAACCGTCCTGGCGGACGGGGGCGTCGGGAGCGGGCGCGTCCGAGACGGCGGGCGGTCGACGCAGTCGCTCGTCCGGGGGTGTGCTCATGCGAACAAACCGTCCTGGCGGATGGGGGCGTCGGGAGCGGGCGGGTCGGAGGCGGGTGGGGTGGTGATGGGGCGGGGGGTGCGGTGGCGTTCGTGGCCGTCCCAGCGCCAGGGGGTGACCAGGACGGCGTCGATGCCGTCGCGGCGGGAGAGCTGGCAGATCGCCAGGCCGGGTACCTGCGGGTAGCAGCCCCATTCGCGTTCGCTGGTCATCACCACGTCCATGTCGAACGTGGCCAGCAGGCCGAGGCACTTGGCGCGGGAGTCGTCGTCGACGCCCGCGAACGCCTCGTCCAGGGCGACCAACCGGGGCGCGTGCGGGTTGCCCGCGGACTTGTAGTGGGCCGAGGCGGCGGCGAACAGCGGCACCGAGGCGGCGAGCACGCGTTCGCCGCCGGAGGCCGGGCCGGTGGCGGCGCGCCATTGCCCGTCCTGCAGGCGTTGGATGGCGAACTCGTGCCAGGCCCGGTAGTCCAGGGCCTTGGTGAGCGCCTCGGTCCAGCCGGCGGCGGGGTTGTCGGCGTGTTCGCGGGCGATCCGGTCCTGAAGGAACGCGCCGACGGCGGATCGGTCGTCGAGGGACCAGGCGTCGACGGTCTGCCGGAGCTTGTCGCGGACGCGTTCGAGCCCTTCTGGGGCGTTCTTGGCGGTCTTCCAGACGAGGCGCAGCCGCATGCCGGTGGAGGTGGGGCGGGACTCCAGCTCGGAGTTCATCTCCCGTACCTCGGACTCGGCTCGGGCGATGAGCTCGTGCAGGGTGCCGGCGACCTCGTTGAGCAGGTGGTTTTCCAGGATTTCGCGTTCGCGGGCCGACAGGAGCGCGGCGCGCTGTTCGGTCTCTTCGGCGAGGGCCGCGGCGAGGCCGGGGACGTCTCTGCTGTGGCCCTGGAAGACCACGTCGACGATCATGATGCCGTCGCGCAGGGTGAGGCCGACGCTGTGGCCGTGCCGGGCCATGGCGTCGGACAGGAGTTTGTGCTCTTCCGCGACCTTCTTCTGTACCCGGTCCCAGGGGCCGTCGGCGTCGTCCACGCTTTCCAGCTCGGCGTTGACCGTCCGGGCCAGGAGCACCGTTGGGGTGGCCGCCCACTCGCCGTCGGTGTCGGGCACCTCCAGGTCAGGGAGGGCGACGCGGAGCAGGCCGGTGGCGGCGAACGCCTGGAATTCGCGTACGGCGACTTCGCGGTCGGTGGTGGCGTCCTTGATCTGCTCGCGCAGCGTGTCGCGTTTGCCCTCGGCCTTGCCGCGTTTCTCCAGGGCGGTCTGCTCGTCGCGGCGGGCCGTGCCCTCGGCGGAGGCGCGTTCACGTAGCTCGAGGTCCACCTGGTCGAGGCGGCGGAACAGTTCCTCGACGGCGGCGCCCGCGGTCTCGGCCAGGGCGCGGTACGTCTCGGCGGCGGCGTCGGCCTCCGCCCGTGCAGTGCCCGCGAGTTCGGCGGCGTCGCCGAGCCGGGCGCGGGTGCGGTCGAGGTCGTCGGCGGCCTCGCCGGCCGCCTCGCGCGCGGTTCGCTGGGCCTGCTCGGCGGGCCAGAACCGGGCGAGGGCCAGCCGGTAGCCGGCCACCGCGTTCTTGACCTCGGCCAGGGCGGCGGGGTCGGCGGGCAGGCCGACGTCGCCGGCGAACTCGGCGACCCGGGCGTCGGCGGCCTCCAGGTCGCCCTGGCGTTCGAGCACCACGCGGCCGGCGCGGGTGTGCTGGGCGTCGATCTCGCGGCGGCGCTCGTGCTCGGTGGCCAGTTTGACGTGCGCCTCGCGCAGCGGCGCGTCCGCGGGCAGGGCGCGGTGTTCGGCGGCGAGCTGCCGACGTCGTTCGGCGAGGGCGTCGAGGTCGGCGCCGAGGCGGTCGATGCGCTGGCTGACCTGGTCGAGTTCCGCGCGGAGCGCGGCCAGCCGGGCGCGGCGGGCGGCCTCGCGTGCCCCTTCGCCGATGTGGTGGGCGGCGTCCTTGCGCCATGATCCGGCGAGCACGCCGTTGGCCCACCGGCCGTCCACGGCCACCCACGTGGCACCGCCGGAGCCGAGGCCGATGCCGGCGAGGACGGCTTGGACGGCCGCGTCGGACAGGGCGGCGGCCTGGGGGTCGGCGCGGTCGACGGCGGGGCGCAGGACAGTGGCGCACGACGGCCCCGGCAGCGGCTCGCCGGCCACGATGGCGGTGTCGTCCTCGGCGAGCAGCGTGCCCGCGGGGGTGATCCAGGCGTCGAGGATGCCCGCCGCCTCCAGCGCGGCCTCCAGGCCGGCCCGGTGGTCGGGCGGCACGGCCGCGGCGAAGTCCACGACCTTCCACAGCGGAGCCCCGGGGCGGCCGACCCGGGTGTCGGCGGCGCGGGTGTGCGGGGCGGGCGGGGCGTCGTGGCCGCCGGCTTCGAGCCGGGCCATCTCGTCGGTCAGGGACGCGGCGGTCTGCCGCGCCGCGCGCAACTCGGCCTCCAGTTCGGCGCCCAGCCGGCCGAGCGTGTCGGTGGCGTTCCTGGCGGCGTCGTCGACGGCGATCGCGGCGGGGTTGGGGCCGTCAGCGGAGACGGCCCAGCTCTCCAGTGCGGCGAGGACCTCGTCGGGGTCGTCCAGCCGCAGCTCGGTCAGGTCGGCCAGGTAGAGGGCGTAGGCGTTGACCAGGGCGGCGGTGGCGGCGCCGGTGGCCTGCTCGGCGGTGGCGATGCGTTCGGCGGCGGCCTGCAGCTCGCCGGTCAGCCGGTCGACCTCCGCGCGGGCCGCCTCAAGCCGGGACCGGGCGTGGCCGAGGGCGTCGATGAGCCGTTGCAGTTCGCCGATCGCCTGCTCGTGCCGGGTGGCCAGCGCCTCGGCCTCCCGGCGGGCCCTGACCGGGTCCTCCGGGGCGTGCCAGTCGGCGATGGCCAGGTGGGCGGGTTCGAACGCCGCCGCGCGCGCGGAGTCGAGCACCTGGTGGCGGGCCTGGTCGAGTTCGCGGGCGGCCTGGTCGGCCTTGTCCAAGGCGGTGCGGGCGCGCTGCTCGTGGCGCTGGGTTTCGGCTGCGAGGCGGTCGCGTTCCTGTTCGCAGCGTTGCGCGTGGCCGGCCAGCCGGCCGGCCTCCTCGCCCGTCTGCTTGAGCCGTTCCGCGTCGCGCATCTCGGGGCTCTGCCGCAGCGCCTCCCTGCGCGCCTCCAGGACGTTGCGCTGGGCGGCCAACTCCTCCAGCAGTTGCCGGGCCGCGGCCAGTTCTTCCTCGGCCGCCGCGTGGCGGGCCTCGGCCTCCCCCAGGTCGCGGCCGAGGTGCTCGTACCGGCTGTGCGCCAGGCGCGGGACAGCGGCCTTGCGCTTGGCCGCGATCGCGGCGTACCGGCGGTAATGGTGCAGGAAGTCGGTCGCGGCCTTGCGGGCCTCCTCCAGGCCGCGTAGCGCGTCGCGTTCCTCATCCAGGCCGCGGAACGCGTCGGCGACGGTGGCGGTCAGCGCAGGGCTGAGCGGCGGCAGCGCCTCGGTGAGGGCGCGCGACAGCAGCTTCTCGTCCGGTTTCTTGGACAGTTGCGGCTGGCGCAGTTGGATGAGCAGGTTCACCAGCGCCTCGTAGCGGTGCTCCCCCAGGCCGAACAGCGCCTCGTCCACCGCCCTGCGGTAGTCGGCGGCCCGGTCGTACACCATGCCGTGGCCCTCGACGGCTTCGCGCAGCTTCTCCCTGGTGAGCACCACTCCGGTGCCGGACAGCAGGCGCAACTCGGCGCCGGGGCGCTGGGGGGTGACGAAGAACCAGTGCCGGACGATGCCGCGGTCCTTGACCGCCTTCAGGCCGCAGCCGATGGTGCGGAACTCCTCGGCGCCGTCGGCCGCGCGGCGGCCGAACTCCAGCCACGCGTAGCCGAGCCGTTCGGGGTGCGGGTGCTTGCCGCCCAGCAGCAGGTTCCACTCCATGCGCTTCTGCCGGTCGCCGTCGGGTTCGACCCGGTGCGGGGCCAGTTCGCCGTCGAGCAGGAACGGCAGGGTCAGGGCCAGCACCTTGGACTTGCCGGTGCCGTTGTTGCCGCGCAGCAGCAGCCGGCCGTCGTGGAAGTGGAACTCCTCGACGTCGTAGTAGAACATGTCGACGAGCCCGGCGCGCAGCGGCTTCCAGCGCTCGGAGGTCGGAGACGGCAGCATCTACTTTCCTTTGATGACGGGTGCGTCGACTGCGTAACGCGCGATGGCGGGGAGTCCGGCGGCCGTGTCGCCGGTGACGCGGACCAGCCGCAGCGCCGCGAGCTTGGCCAGGGCGGTGGCCAGCAGGCCGTCCTCGGCGCCCGGGTCGGTCACGCCCTTGCGCCAGAACGAGGCGTGGTCACGGGCGGCCTGCCGGACGAACGCCCGAAGCTCGGCCATGCTGGTCTCGCCGCGGGTGGCCAGGTGCTCGGCGACCAGCAGGGTGACGTGGCCGTCGGTGCGCTGCTCGGGCATGCGTACGTCGGTCAGCTCGTCGTCGGGGTCGACCATGGCGATGCCCTCGGCGCGGACCTCGGCCACCAGGCCGGTGGCCTCCTCGATACGGCGGACGATGGCGTGCCGCTGGGAGACCAGGTAGGCCCGTTCGGCGTCGTCGAGGTCGGCGAAGTAGACCACCGGGTCGTCCAGCAGCCTGCGGGTCAGCCTGCGGCGCAGCGCCTGGTTGCGCAGGTCGTCGGTGTCGGCGACCGGTTCGGCGGTCAGTTCGGCCAGCCGGTCCTCGAACGAGGTCGCGGTGATCGTGGACGGGCCGCGGGTGCCGGTGAGCAGCGCGGCCAGCACCGGCCTGCGCACGTCGTACAGGACGTCGCCGGTCGCGGACAGGTAGGCGTCCTCGTCGCCGGCGACCCGGCGCAGCACGCCCCAGTCGAGCAGCGTGCGCACCACGGCGACCAGGTCGGCGCGCTCGGGGCGGGTGTCGAGGGTGAAGGCGAAGTCCAGCTCGGGCTCGGCGGCGGCCGCCAGCACCTCCTCCGCCAGGCGTCCGAGCGTGGTCTGCGCGTCGGCGCGTTCGAGCACGGCCAGCGCCAGGCACAGCAGGACGTACCGGCGCCTGCCGTACGGCTCGCCTGCCTTGCCGCGCGCCGGGTGGGTGGCGTCGCGGGTGTCGGACGCGGTCTTGAACAGCCGCGCCGAGCCGGAGTCGACCGTGAGCCGCCAGCCGGTCTCTCGGGTGAGCCACTCGCGCAGCTCGGTCAGGTGGCGGCGGACCAGCACCAGCGCCGCGGCGTCGTTCTCTGCGGTCAGCAGCGGCTTGGCGAGCAGGGCGCGCAGCGCGGTGCGACACTGGGCCTGCTCCTCCTCCGGCGTCACCGGGCCGCCATCAGGTCGGTGATCTCGATCAGGTGCTCCGGGCCGGTCAACACCCCGTCCTCGGTGCGGACGTGGACGGTATCGCCGTCCGGGACGAGGGTGAGCCGTACCTCCATGGAGCCGTCGCCCGTCACCGTTTTGATCTCGGTCTCACCCGGGCTGCGGGCCGCCAGGGCGTCGCCCAGCAGGCCGAGGAACAGCCGGAACGCGCGCGGGTCGAGCACGTCCAGCTCCGACAGCAGCACCGGGCCGTCGGTGCGCAGGGCGGCGCGGGCGGCGGCGGTCTCGGTGGCCTCGCGTTCGGCCTGCTCCAGCAGCAGCCTGCGGGCCTGGGTGCGGTCGGCGACCTTGTTCGGCTTGCCGCGGCGTTCGTAGGAGCCAGTGCGTCGGAGCTGGGGGGAGATCCTGATCGGCGGGGCCGCCTCCCAGGAGGTGCCGGAGCCGACCTCCCGCCATTCGTCCAGGGTGGCGAGCGTCACCGTGAGATGGCGGGCGGGGGTCAGCCCGAACGCCGCCCGCCACAGCCGGTGCGCAGCCGCCTCGTCCGGTGCCTCGGCGAACCAGCGGGCCAGGGCGCGGAAGTCGGCCGACCGGTCGGAACGGCCGGAGCGACGCTCGTTGAGCAGACCCACGGCGTCGATGAGCTGCTTGATCGCCGTGATCGCCGACTGGCGCAGCAGCCGGGCCTGCGACTGCCTGGTCGCGTCGGTGGAGACGAACCAGTCGCGAAGGCCCCGCCAGCGGTTCAGCCAGGAGGCGAACGCCGCCTCTTCGGCTCTGCCGTAGGCGTCCGAGCCCTCCTCGGAGTCGGGGACGGCGTCGGCTGCCTCCCGCCGCGCGGCCAGCCGCAGCAGCCTCTCGTGGTCGCGCGCCTCCAGTTGGATGAGCAATGTGGCGATGCGCGCGCCGGAGTTGGCCAGGTCGGCGATGAAACGGTTGATGTAGTCGATCAGCCGTTCCTTGTAGGCGATGAACCCCGCGACGTCGCCGTCGGAGAAATCGATCGCGCGGCGCAGCGACGCCATGAACGCCTGCGCGTTGTCGGCCAGGGAGGAGAACCGCTCGGCCAGCGACAGCAGGAGCAGATGGACCCGGGCCGGGTCGGGGTCCCGCTCGCGGGCCAGGACGGCCAGCGACTGCAACTGCTCGGCGATGTCGCCCAGCGCCACCGACTGCAGCGCGCCGCGCCGCCCGATCGCCTCCTCGTAGAACGCGATCGCCTGCTCGGCGGCCTGACCGGCCGGAGTGAGCTGGAACAGGAAACGCTTGCGGTGGAAGTCCTCCACGGAGGTGACCCTGCCGGTGTCGGCGTCGGCCCGCAGATTGCCCCACTCCCGCAGCTTCTCCAGCGCCTGCCCAAGCGCGTCGTCACTCTCCCGCCGCAACTCCGCCGCCACATCCTCGGGCCGCAGATGCACGATGAACCGTTCCTTCGCCCGGGCGAACACCCGCAGGATCTCGCGATAGTGGGCGGCGTTCGGCGCGCTCAGGTGCGCGAAGGGCTGATGCTCCTGAGACGGAAAGGCCATACCCCTAGTCTCCCGGACCAGAGCACCTGCCGCGTCCAAACGTCCCAGGCCACGCCGCCACGGAACATAGACTCTCGCCACGTGGCCACAGCGCCACACCGCCCATCGTCCTGCGGTACTACGGGGTCACCGCGGAGATCCCCACCACGCTCAACCTGCCCTGTTACGGCAGCGGCGTCCTGGAATTCGTGCCCACGCCCACAAGCCCCACCGCCCGCCCGGCCGCGGTGACGGTCAACTTCGTCGGCCAGCCCTGACGGTCGCCGCAGCGCCGGCTGGTGCAGCGGCACCGGGGGCCCGGTGCCGCTGCCTTCGGCGGTAAGGCCGAATGCGCTACCTCGTCGGAGTCGCCGCGACCTGGAGGTCCTGCCGGTGACGGGGGTGTCGGCGAGGTGAGGTCCTTCCGTTTCGGGCCGCGCTTCCGCAAGGGCTACCTCCACCGTGATTGTGGGGCCGCAACTCGCCGCTGTCGCCGGAGGGCCAGGGTGAGGGTGGTCGCGGTGTAGGTGCAGAGGACGGTGAGGGCGGCCCACCATGGGAGGGGGAAGTAGCCCTCCGAGGGGGCGTAGTGGGCGAGCACCTGCGGGTATTCGGGGAGGGTCTGCTCGACGGCGAAGCCGGCGGCCGGGGTGAGGCGTAGCAGCCACTTCGACACGTCGTCGGGCAGGAGTGGTACGACCGCCAGGAGGTACGGGAGGACGAGGGTCGCGATCGCGACGAGGATCGCCGCCCAGGTCCGCCGTAGCAGGGCGCGGAGGGCGAGCGTGAAGACGGCGGCCACGGCGAGCACGGCCGCGACACCGACGACGACCCGCAACTCGGTGAGGACCGGCACCGGAACGACGTTGGTCCCGTTCGCGCGCAGCATCATCGTGCCGGCCGGGACCACGATCGCCGCGGAGACCAGTCCGGCGAGGAAGGCCACCGCGCCGACCACCACGGCCTTCGCCGCCAGCGTCCGGCGGGCGGACGGCACTGTTTCGACGGCCTTCGCCGGCGTGCGGTGAGAGGACGGCGCTGTTTCGGGGGCGGTGGGGCGCGGGGCCATTGGAAAGCGTGCTGCCACGGCGACCAGGATGATCAGGCTGATGGGGAGGCCGAGGAGGTTGCTTTCCACCGTGAGGCCGGCCTCTACGCCCATCGGGCTGATGTCGCCGGTGCCGGTGACGGTGAACGCGCCGTTCGACTCGACGAGGCCGGGGGCCCGGTGGTACTTCTCCCAGTCGGTACGGCCCATTTCGCCGACGCTGCCGCGGCTCCACTCGCCGGCCGGAGCGCCGTCCAGGCTGATGTGGTCGAAGGTGGCGGTGGTCTGGGTGAAGCGCATCTCCGGGAGGCTCGCGCCGAGGGCGACAGGCCTGAGTGTCAGGTCCCCAGGGGAAGCGGCGAAGAGTCCGACCTGCACCGTCTTGGGAAGCCCGGTGAGGTGGGCGACGCCGACCTCCGTCCACCGCGTGCCGTCGGCCGACTCGTGGCCGGTGATGGTGTCGCCGGAGCGGGTCAGGCGCAGCCAGCGCGGCGCCTTCGCCGAGACGCCACCCGGGCGGCCGGCCGTGTCGTGGGTGAAGTCGTACTGCATCCGAACGCCGTGCGTGCCCGTGAGCATGAGCGCCGCGTAGGAGGATCCCTGGTCGGTGCCGTTCTTGACGATGATGCCGGCCTTCGCCCAGGGCACGAGGCCGGGGACGATCTCGTCGTGGTCGGGCGGCGGGTAGGTGATGATCCCGTTCATGGAGGTCACGCGGACGGTGATGCTGCCGTTCTCGCCCATGGGCCGGTGGACGAAGTAGAACGTGTCGCGCACCGGCTGTCCGTCCGGCCCTACCGGATCGGTGGGGCAGGGGACCTCCACGGGGCCCTCGCTGCAAGAGGAGCCGCCACCGAGCCCGAAGGCGAGGAGCAGTCCGAGCAGGATGGTGACCACCGGAACGGCGGTCATGGCGATCATCCGGCCACGGCTTCGGAAGCCGATCCATTCCTGGCGCACAAGGGCGGCGAAGGGGGGCCGAGTGGTGGTTTCGCTGGTCTTCGGCATGGGGTCGGTTCTACGGATCACGCCATAACACCGCTCGAACCACTGCTGTCACATCCCTGTTAGGTCGAGCACCGCATCCTGGAGGTCTGCACGCGAACGGGAGAGGACCGATGGCCAAGCCGCGACGCCCCGCGCTACCGAGTTGGACGATTCGGCAGCGTTTCACCACCTTGTACGCCGCTCTGTTCTTGGCATCCGGCTTAGTGCTCCTGGCCCTGACCAATGTGCTGGCCGGTACGAGCGTCTCCCGGGCCGTGCCCGGTCAGAACCCTCCCGCCGAGCAGCCCAGTCTCGCCCAGGCCCAGGAGCGCATCCACCAGCTCCAGGCCCAGCTCGCGGACATCCATGCGGGTCAGTCGCGACAGCTCCTGATTGGGTCGGTGATCGCGCTGGTCGTGATGGCGGCGATCTCGGTCGTGCTGGGCAAGGTCGTGGCGGGCCGGGTGCTGCGCCCTCTGCGGACGATCACCGCGGCGACACGGCGGATCTCGGCCGAGAACCTGCACGAACGGCTGGCCGTGCCGGGACCCGCGGACGAGGTCAAGGACCTCGCCGACACCATCGACGGGCTGCTGGAACGCCTGGAGGCGTCCTTCGCCGCCCAGCGCCGGTTCGTCGCCAACGCCTCCCACGAGCTGCGGACACCGCTGACGACCATGCGCGCGTCGCTGGACGTGGCCGTGGCCAAGCCGCAGCCGGCGCCGCCGCAGACGCTCGCGCTCGCCGACCGGCTGCGCACCGAACTCGACCGGGTCGACAGCCTTCTCGAAGGCTTCCTCGACCTCGCCCGCGCGCAGCACGGCGCGCTCCGCGGGCGCGTGCCCGTCTCACTCGGCGACCTGGCGTCCGAAATACTGGCCGCCCACGCCACCGAGATCGCGGAGAAGGACCTGACCATCGAGGCCGACACCCAGGACGCGGCACGGACCGAGGGCGGCCCGGCCCTGCTGTCCCGCATGGTGAGCAACGTGATCGACAACGCGGTCGTCCACAACCGGCACGGCGGCTGGATCCGAGTCGCGACCGGGACGGAGGACGGCTCGGCGCGGCTGGTCGTGGAGACGGGCGGGCCGGTTCTCGATCCGGCGCAGGTCGCCCGGCTCACCGAGCCCTTCCAGCGACTCGCCGCCGACCGGACCGGTTCCGAGACCGGCTCCGGCCTCGGCCTGTCGATCGTCGCGGCCATCGCCGGCGCGCACGGCGGCCGCCTCGACCTACACGCCCGGCCCGAAGGCGGCCTCCGCGTCACCATCGCACTACCGCGAGCGGGCGCGCCGCGGGCGAGTGCGGAAGGCGTCACGGCGCCGCGAACCGGTGCGGCGGACGGCGTCACGCTACCGCGGGCGGGTGCGGAAGGTGTCACGGCGCCGCGAACCGGCGCGGCGGACGGCGTCACGCTACCGCGGGCGGTCGAGGTGGAAGGTGTCACGTCGCCGCGGACGGTTGGGGAGGAAGGTCTCAAGTCGCCGCGGGCCGGTGCGGCGGATGGCGTCGCGCCGCGGGCGGTCGAGGCGGAGGGTGGCGCGGAATGAGGGTTCTGGTGGTGGAGGACGCGCGGTCGCTCGCCGAGGTGCTGGCCGAGGGCCTGCGCGACCAGGGCATGGCCGTCGACATCGCCCACGACGGCCTGGCCGCCACCGTCAAACTCGACCTCAACCCCTACGACGTCGTCGTCCTCGACCGTGACCTGCCCGGCATCCACGGCGACACCCTCTGCCAGATGATCACCGAGCGCGACGACCGCGCGATGGTCCTCATGCTGACCGCGGCGGGCTCGCCGGGAGACCGGGTCAGCGGCCTCACACTGGGAGCCGACGACTACCTCGCCAAGCCGTTCCACTTCCCGGAACTGGTCCTACGCGTCCGCGCCCTGGCGCGCCGGCGTCCGTCCGCCCGCGCACGGACGCTGCGCGCGGCCGGGATCGAGCTGGACCCGGTCCGTCGCACGGCCACCCGCGACGGCCGGCGACTGGAGCTGTCGGTCAAGGAGTTCGCGGTCCTCGAGGCCCTCCTGCGCGCCAGCCCCGCCTTCCTCAGCACCGAGGACCTCCTCGAACAGGTCTGGGACGAGAACGCCGACCCGTTCACCAACACCGTCACCGTGACCGTCGGACGACTCCGCCGCAAGCTGGGAACCCCGTCGATCATCACCACGACCCCCGGCGTGGGCTACCGCATCACCGACCCCACCGACGAGGCGTAGTACCGCGCCCGTATGTCAGACCGTCACCCAGCGCGAGCAGCCGTGGCGCGTCGGGCCGCGCCGAGTTGAGCATGGCGTGCGCGGCGGCGAACAGCGGCAGGTGCAGCGACACCGATTGCTCGCCGCCGGACAGCCGGCTGTGCTTGGCGCGGGTGAGGCGTTCCTCGGCACCGCCGGGCCGGACGAGCTGGAAGGTGAACTGCCGCCACCGGCGGTAGTCGAGCACCTTCGTGAGCAGCTCCCGGTAGGGCAGCTCCCGTTCGCTGGCCCGGGCGTTCTTGATCTGGGTGGCGAAGTGGTGGCGCATCCGGCTCAGCTCGTCTGGGCCGAGCCGGGTGAGCAGCGCGTCCTCCAGACTCGCTGAGCAGCTGCTGCTGGTCCTTGCGGCTGGAGGTCATCTTCGTGGCGAACGCGCCCACAGGCAGCGGCCCATCCTCGTCCGCCACGCGGACCACGATCACCCCGTCCGCTCCGTCCCACTCCGGCCGGTAGTCCTGACCGGCGGCCGTGAGCTGCGCCTGGAGGTCGTCCAGCGCCTTGGTCAGCCGGGAGGTGGACTGCTTGAGCGAGATCTCGGTCGGGGTCAGGTCGCGCGTCACGGTGAGGATCGCCTCGTGGACCGCGGTCACCTCCGGCGGCAGCTCCCACTCGCCGGGCATGGAGCCCGACCAGTCGGCCTCCTGAGCGGGCCAGGCCAGACCGGGCGGGCACTTCGGACGTCTAGCAATTCCCGCTGGGCGAAGGGACCACCAGCCGTGTCCACACAGTCGAGCGGAACAAATCCGGCGGTGTCGGCGACCGGCCCAGCGCCATGGCCACCCAGTGGGGCGGCGGTCGCCCGCCGTACGGCTCTTCTCGTGCGCCGTTGACCGTTTCGGTTCCGGGCCGGCCGCCTCAGCCTAGCCAAGCGAGCCAGCCGTGTCCGCGGAAGATGATTACGGCACGCTCGATCTTGGTTACGCTTGCTCGCCATGGCTGGACTGAGCAAGGCCGAACTGGATGCGCTGGCCGAGCAGGCCATCGTCGACGCCTATGACGAGAACGAGCAGGTCTCCGGCTTTCACGCGATGCTGGAGGAGCACTTGGCCGTGCCGTTCGAGACGACGGTCCTCGGCGTCGAGGTGACGGTCAAGAAGATCGACTTGCTCCCGGGCAGCGGGATCGTCGCGATCTGCACCCGCGGGCCGCACCGGCAGGCGATCGGCATCCTCGACCTTCCGCTGCCCACGCCACCACCCGAAGGCTCTGAATGGATTGACGCCTACCGGCACTGGGGGCCGTGACCGATGAGTGAGTACCAGTACTACGAGTTCCTCGCGGTCGACCGTCCGCTGGACGCCGGTCAGCAGGCGGAGGTCCGGGCGCTGTCCACCCGTGCCCGGATCACCGCCATCAGCTTCACCAACGAGTACCACTGGGGTGATTTCCGCGGCGACCCGAACCGGATGATGGAGCGCTACTACGACGCCCACCTGTACCTGGCCAACTGGGGCACCCATCGGGTGATGCTCCGTCTGCCCCGAACGCTCCTCGACCTGGACGTCTCCGAGCGGTACTGCGCAGGAGACCAGGTGACGGCTTGGACCTCCGGCGAACACCTCATCCTTGACCTGACCAGCGAGGACGAGGAGGGCGAGTGGGTAGAGGACGCCGAGGACGCACTGTCGGCCATCGTCGGCGTCCGCGCCGAACTCGCCGCAGGGGATCTGCGGCCACTCTACCTGGCCTGGCTGTCGGCCTACGGCGCGTGGGAACGCGACGAGGACGCCTTCGACGACGAAGAAGAGGACGCGCTCGAACCGCAGGTGCCGCCGGGGCTCGGCACGCTGAGCGCGCCACAGCGGGCCCTGGCCGACTTCCTGCGTCTCGACCCCGATCTGCTCGCGGTCGCGGCCGAGGGGAGTCCGCTCCAGGCCATCGTCCAGGACGATCCGCGAGAGCTGGCCGTATGGCTCACGAAACTCCCCCAGGACGAGAAGGACGAGTCGCTAATGCGGGTCGTCGTCCAGGACCAGGCGGCCCAGGTACGGATGGAACTGATGCGCCGGTTCCGCGGCGAACCCAAAATCGACGCTGGTGAAGTTCCCAGGCGTACCGTGGCCGAACTGCTGGACGCCGCGGCGGAACACCGTCAAGAACGCGAACGCCGCGCGGCGGCCAAGCGTGCCCAGGAAGAGGCTCACCGCGAGCGGGAGCGGGCGCTGGCCCGTGAAAAGAGGCTGGACGCGCTCGCCCGCGACGAAGATGCGGCCTGGTCGAGAGTGAGCGCGTTGATCGCCGCCAAGAGGCCAGATGGGTACGACGCGGCCGTAGAACTGCTCACGGATCTGCGGGCGGTGGCTCAGCGCGCCGACCGTCTCGACGGGTTCGCACGGCGCTTCGCAGCCCTACGCCAGGAGCACCTGCGCAAGCCCTCCCTCATCGACCGTTTCAACCGCGCTGGACTCGACGCCCCATCTACCGGCTGATGTTCCGCCCGCGAAGCGGCGAGGGCAGGGACATGCTTAAGGTCGCCGCCGACCTGCCGGAGGAGCGACTGCGGGAGCGGCTGTTCCGGGCATTGGACGGGCGGGGTGCCTTCCGCCCGTTCCGTGGCGTGCTGGACGACGCTCCCGGCGGCGATGGTCGGTGGCCAGGGCATGGATGTGAACGGCCGGGCCGCGGTCAGTGGAGTTGGTCGCGTAGTCGGGCGCACTCTCGGGCGAAGCGGGTGGCGCGGCCGCTGTCCGCGAAGGCTGACACGCCTGGGATCTCGCCGCGGGCCTTCACCCAGGCTGCCACGTCGACGGCGAGCGCCACCGCCTCGGAGTGGGTGGCGGTCGGCCGCTCACCCTCAGCGGGCAGCAGGACCGGCAGCATGCTCCGGAGGATTTCCCAGACCTGCCGGTGTCCCCCTTGGTGGGCGGCCTCGGTCAGGGAGGCGAGGACCGGACGGGTCTCGAACCAGGTTCGGCGGATCAGGAGTGCGAGCTGGTGGCCGACCGCTTCGGTGGGCAGATCTCCCCTGGCCGCCATCCGCAGCAGCAGCGGCACCGCCTCTGGATGCCGTCCGGCCAGGAAGTAGGCCAGGATGAGCGCGGTCGCGTCCCCGAGTGGGCCGTCCGTCTCGGACAGGGCCGCGAGATAAGACGGGTAGACCCCCGGCGCGTTCCACTGGTAAAGCAGGTGGGGCAGGTAGTTGACGGAGACGACCTCGCGGTGTGACGGCAGAACCGCCGACCACCACCCCATGGCGTGGCCGTGATCCTCCCATCGCCATTTCAATGGCTCGTGCAGCAGTTCGTCGATGAGACGGTGTCCGGTCGGCTCCGCTCGCAGCACCGGCACCAGATGGACCTCGCCGACGTGTCGCGGTGCGCGTTCGTCGAAGAGGTACGCGCTGGCGTCCTCGACGTAGCCCCACTTCAGGCCTGTCACCGGGTCGGGCAGGCCACCACCGGCCAGCCAGACGGCGGCCGCCGACGCCGCCCGTGAGCCTATACGCGTGGCGCGTTCTGCGGCGTCGGGATGGGTTCCTCTCGGCAGCCGCAGCAGTGCCTGCTGCAGGTCCGCGGCCGGCGGTTCGACACCCGCGGCCGCGCACGTCTCCAGTCGGTCCACCAGCACGTCAGGGTCCAGGTGCCCGGTCATCACCGTGGGCGTCGCCAGGAGGACGGGTGGCAGCGTCCGCTCCCGCAGCGCCACGTACAGCTCGCTGAGCCGGTGCAGCAGGAACATGTGCGGCGGCGAGACTCGCTGCGGCTCCGGCAACCGGCGTCGCCTACGGAACTCCACCGCGGGATCGGGCTCTGCAGGCTTTTCGAACAGTGGCCGGTAGCCCATGTAGGAGATCCCCACGCGGAACCCCGGTTCGCCGGGGACGAGCGGGGGCACGGGCAGCCCGTCGCGCATCGCCGCCACCCGGTCGGCGGAGACTCCGATCTCCGCGATCTGGCGGAAGATCTCCTCCCGAACATGCTCGGGTAGGTCGCCGAACGCCCGCCCGGGCTCGGAATCGTCTTCCGGCTCTTCCCCCTGATCCTCTTCCAGCTCTTCAGCCGTTGCGGCGGTGACGTGCACCGAGAAGCTCGCTCCCGCCCAGGGATCGACCGGCTCCGGATCCGGCACGCCGGGATCGGTGCCCGGACCGATGATCTCCTTGGCCAGGGCGGCGATCCAGGCATCGGGGTTGTGCCAGGGCTCGGTCTCGTAGAGATAGGAGAAGGAGTCGCGGAAGGTGGGCATCAGCGTCTCCCGCAAAGCCTCACGGTCGCTCCACGCCTGCCGGACGAAGTCGGCGAGCCACCACTCGCACGCCGCCCAGCCGTGGAGATCCCGCGTGCCGAGGTTCAGGGTGTGTGCGGGGAACAGGCCGGGCTCCGCGAGTTCGGGCAACGCCACAGGAGTGAACGGCTCCGGCGCCTCCTCCACCGCCACCTCGCCCCCGAACGTCGCGGCCACCTGCGCGCCGAGGTCGGCGGGAAGCATCGGTACGGCGTCGGCGATCAATGCGGAACCCGTGTCGAACGCGGTGGCGTGTTTGACAGCGAGCTTGGCCGCGCGCCGTTGAACCTCGTAGGACGTGTGCGCGAACGCCGTGACCAGCGCGGGTGCCAGCTCGCATGCGCCCGCGGGCGAGCGCCGCACCTCCTCGTCCAGCCAGCTCAGGCCCGCCCGGGCCGGTTTGGCTTCGGCGCGGAAGGTCAGCGCGCCGATCGCCTCGGCGACGTCGGCGGCATCGTGAGGGCCGGTACGGCGCACCTGGGCGAGCGCCAGCTCCGCGACCGTGCCGGGGGCGGCGGGGAGCAGCCGCAGATAGTCACGCGCCCGCGCTGCCGCCTCCTGCGGTGTGGGATCGATCAGGTCGTGCAGCCGTACGAAGAAGCGCAGGTCGATGGCGTCGCCTCCACGCAGGAAGCGGCTTATGCAGCCGTCGAGGACTTCCTCGCGCGACACCCGGCCGGCCCCCAGGAGCAGCCGGAACAGAGCGAGCCAGGGCGTGGGCGCGGGGGTCAGCCGTTCGTCGCGCAGAGCGCGGCCCGCTCCCTCCGCCTCGAAGATCCTGGAAAGCAGCGGCCCGACCAGCGGGTCGTCGCGTACCACCTCGGTGGAGAGCCAGGCGACCACGAGCGGGTCGTGCTTGGGCGGCTCGCAACCGGAGGCCCGCAACAGGGCGAGCACCAGTGGGGCGATGCGGTCGCCCGCCGTACGGATCTTCTCGGAGAGCCGGACCGCCACGTCGGCCTGCCAGTCGTCAGGTCGGACGGCCAGCACGCGAACCAGATCGGCCGGGTCCGGGGTCGTCGTCCACCGCGGGTTGAACTCGCGGCGGGTCAGCCAGGCGACGGCGGCGGCCGAGCTCGAGAACGTGCCCGCGCCCGCGATCCGCAGCGGCTCCGCGAACTCGGCGATCGCGTCGCTCACCTGCCACCGGACATCCATCTGGATCTCCGCCCGCTCCCAGTCGGGCCGGGCGCCCTCCTCCTCGCCGAGGCCGTCGTGCCCGGCCGTCCACCCCTCACGGGCCATCTGGGCGGCCGTGTCGCGCATTTCCTTGAGGAACCCCGGCAGCCGATCTGCCACCTCGCGGCGCTCGCCCTCGGTCAACGCGACCACGCGGTCGGCCAGCGCTCCGCACCTGCGTTCGGTGATGAGGTCGCGCACCTCCTGCCAGGCGCTCACCGGGCCACCTCCACGACGGCACGGGCGGCGATCCTGGCGGCCGGCACGTGCTTGCACGGCCCGCGCGAGCCACGGTGGTCCCCTACCCTGGCCAGCGCCTCACGCAGCGGCCCGTTGACGTCGACGTTGGTCGTCCCCCTGTCGAACACCTCGCCGTCCAGGGCGCCGCCGAGCAGGTCGAGCCGGGCGTAAACACCGCCGCAGGCGGAGAACGACTGGAACCGTAGCCGGTCACCGCCGCACATCACGACCCGGTCGCGCGTCCACCCTGGACGCGGTTTGTGGTGACGGGTAAGGGCCACGTCCGCCACGCCCAGCAGGGCCGCGGCAGCGGGTGCCGCCTGCGTCACCAGCCCGCTGAAGAACTTGGGCGCGAGAGCGGGTCCGCTGAGGGCCCTGCCGCCGGACGTCGACAACCCCAGACGTCCGTTCACCAAGGTAGAAGGCGAGGCGTAACTGTACGCCTGCGTCGCACTTGTCATGCCCGGGAGACTAGAGATCATCACCGACAAAAGCCGTCCTATCGTCATGCCTGGCAGAGTGAAGGACGGGAACCGCCTTGACCGGCCCTCTGCGGAGGCGGCGCGGCTCTGGAGTTTCAGCGCCGCTCCCCTGAGCTGCTGCCATACATGCCGGGGTTGGCGGGCTGATCGGGTGGTTACCTGTTGCCGAGATCCGTCGCGTTCGACCAGAGTGTCGCTCAACGGCAGCGCGATCACCAGCTCCACCGGAGGACGGGCGATGACGGACCCGCTGATCAGAAAAGCACCGGACGGCCGACGCCACGGTCACCATGCCCGGCTTGCTCGACGCGTGGCTGCCATAGCGCCGGACCGGTACCGAGCGGGACTACGGGCTGAAATGTCCGGGGTCCCGCTCGTCTTCCAAGGTCAGACGCTCAGCTCACCGGACTGAGGCGTGCATCAGCCACCCGCTCTCGTCCGCGATCACCGAGATGCTCGGGGACGATGTTCTGGGTGCCGGGGCCGGGACGTATCTCGCACTTCCGGGCAGGCAGAATTTCGAGGATCCAGAACTGGAGCCTTTGTATCTGCCGCTCGGTCAGCACGGCGGTTTCGTCGGCGGCGATCAGTCGGATCACGTGACGCAGTGTGCCACCGAGCGGGCTTCAGAGGAGGCTGTTCATCGCGATCCGGACCTCTCGCAGGGTGGAGTCGGCCAGGGCGGTGGCGTGGCCGTTGCCGGCCTGAAGGATTTCGTGCACACGGTGGCGGTCCTTGGCGTACAGGGCGCGGCGGGCTCGGATGGGTTTCAGGTGTTCGTTGACGGCTTCAGTGGCGACGGCCTTCAGGGTCGCGGCGCCTCGGGGGCCGATGTCCTCGGCCACGGCGCGGGGGTCGCGGTCCAGGCACAGCGCCGTCAGCAGCAGGAGGCTCGCGATCTCGGGGCGGGTGGCGGGCTCGTAGGTGATGTGACGGATCGCGTCGGTCTTGGCGCC
The DNA here is from genome assembly GCF_040653595.1 of Sphaerisporangium sp. NPDC051011. Taxonomy (NCBI): domain Bacteria; kingdom Bacillati; phylum Actinomycetota; class Actinomycetes; order Streptosporangiales; family Streptosporangiaceae; genus Sphaerisporangium; species Sphaerisporangium sp. NPDC051011. The sequence continues at coordinate 194,328 of NZ_JBFAGG010000016.1, forward strand.
GCGGATCAGCCTGGCGGTCTCATCGGCGGTCGCGGCCAGGGCGATGGCGTTGCCCCGGCTCTTGCTCATCTTCGTGCCGTCGGTGCCCAGCAGCAGGGGTGCCGCCGACAGCAGGGCGTCCGGCTCAGGGAAGACGGGGACCCCGCCGTTCGCGTAGCGGTTGTTGAAGCGGCGGGCGATCGTACGTGTCGCCTCCAGGTGTGGGAGCTGGTCCTGCCCCACGGGGACGAGGTTGGCCTTGCAGAACAGGATGTCGGCCGCCTGGTGCGCCGGGTAGGTGAACATCAGCCCACTGACGGACGCTTGGGCGGACTGGGCGATCTCGTCCTTGACGGTGGGATTGCGGCCGAGCTCCGCGACCGAGATGAGGCTGAGGAACGGCAGGAGCAACTGGTTGAGCGCCGGGATCGCGCTGTGGGTGAAGATCGTGGCGCGCCCGGGGTCTATGCCCACGGCCAGGTAGTCGAGCACCAATTCCTCCACGTGCTCGGGGAGGCGGTCGGCGACGTCGCGATCGGTCAGGACCTGGTAGTCCGCGATGACCACCAGCAGTTCCACCCCCAGGTTCTGGAGGCGAACGCGGTTGTGGAGGGTGCCGAAGTAGTGGCCCAGGTGCAGCCGGCCGGTCGGGCGGTCCCCGGTCAGGACGCGGAACCGCTCCGGATGCTGTCGGATCGTCGTTTCCAGCTCGGCGCTGCGGTGCCGGGCGGCCGATATTCCGAGTCCCGCGTCCGAGGACGCGGAGGTGTCGGCCGGGGAGGCGGTATCGAGCGTGGGGATCATCTGGTTCTCCTGATCGGTAGGTCGGCCGTCGATCGGACGGCGCCCCCATGGGCAGGGAGAACGCAAAAGGGCCGTCCATCCGAACGGCCCGGTCGTGTGCTTGAGGTGGCCGCTCCTACGAGGAGCGCCACCAGCTCGGACACGAAAGACGATGCATGGTCTCAAGTCTACGTCGGCGGATCCTCCATGGCCGCGGCTCGGCCCCCCAGGAGACCCTCGATGTTCGATGACGGTACCGCTGCCGGGTGGAGCGGGGTGGTGACCGCTACATGCGGGTACCGGGGTCATTCCCAGTGACCGACGAGGTCGGCGAGAGCTTCGCTCGCCGACGGTCCGGACTCCCGCCAGCGCCTCGGTCAGCCCGCCAACGCCCCCTGGAGCTCCTGGGAGCGCTGGAAGAGGTCGGAGGTCCGCGCGATGGACTGGCTGTGGCGAGGCGCCCTGCGGGAAGCCCATGAGGACGCCCTCCAGGCCAGGTCGCTCCTGGAAGGGGCGCACATCCACCTCATCCGGCCGTACAACGCCTTCCTCGTCGACATCTATGTCGAGCAGGGGCACCTGGAGCAGGCGGCGCAGATCATGGACTGGTTTCTCGGTGTCTTCCCCAATCCCCACGAGCAACGCCTACAGAAAACTCGGCGTCAGGAACCGCCTCGAGCTGGCCAGGACCATCTCGTCCAAAGATCAGCGTTGACCGTCCGGCGGGCGCGCCGGGAGGGCCGACCAGGCGTCTGTGAGGATCTGGGGGAGGTCTGATCTTTTGGGTCGCCAGTCGAGGTCGTTCTGGATGCGGGACGGGTCGGCGAGGGACACGGGCGGCTCGGGGGCGGCGGGGCCGTGGCGTACGGGGACCGGGCGGCCGGTGACCTGCTCGGCCGCCACCAGTACGTCGCGGATCGAGGTCATGCGGCCGCTGCCCACGTTGTACGGGCGCCACTCCCCCGGCTCGCAGGCGTCCAGCGCGCGGGCGAAGGCGTCCGCCATGTCCAGGACGTGCACGAAGTCGCGGACGGCCGAGCCGTCGCCGTTGACGACCAGCTCGCTGGCATGACCGGCCTGGACGGCGAGGATCTTCGGGATGAGACGGGTCGTGTCGCGGTCGTGGTGACCGGGCATGCCGCCCGCGATGTTGAACGCGCGCAGGCTCACGGCCCCGACGAGCCCGGTGGCGGCGACATCGGCGGCGGCCTGGTCGGCGGCCAGCTTGCTCGTGCCGTACGGGCTGCCGGGCCGCAGCGGCGCCTCCTCGTCCACCGGCTGCCTGCCGGAGTGCCCGTACACGGCGGCCGTCGAGGCGAGCACGATCTTCTTGGGACGCGCGCGGGTCGCCGTCCTGGCCAGCGCGTGGAGAAGGTTCACGGTGCCGCCCACGTTCGTGCGCCAGTAACGGGCGGGCTCCTCAAGGGACTCGCGGGCCCGGACGAGTGCGGCCAGATGGCACACGCCATCGACGTCGGCCACGGCGGCGTCCAGGCTCGCGAGGTCGAGCACGTCGCCGGTGAGCGTCCGGTGGCTGCCGGGGACCGGCCTGCCGGTACGGGTGAGATCAGTACGGGTGAGAGCGGTGACGTGGTGGCCGTGCTCCGCCAGGACGGCGACGACGGCGATTCCGAGGAATCCGGACGCACCGGTAACGAGCACACGCATTTGTCACACCCATCTGGAGACGGCACACCAGACTTTAGATCGGAGACCTGCGACCGCTGAACGAAGCCGGGCGCGGGGGCGTCCAAATATTCGTTGACGACGGCGTGGAGGCGATGATGGCCAGAAGTAAACCGCGGTTATTCGGAGCGCTGTCCGCGGGAGCGCTCCTGATCGGTGTGCTCGTCGCCGGGTGCGGTGAGCAGAAGGTGGGCGAAACGTCGGCGCAGGTCGACGCCACGCCCTGGCAGCCCACGCGGCAGCCGTCCCTGCCGGGCGGCGCGCCACTGGAGAGCGGCGCGCCACTGGAGAGCGGTCCGCCACCGCAGAGCGGTCCGCTGCCGTCGAACCCGCTGCTCACCACCGTCCCGGAGCCGACCCCCTTGGTGTCGGGCACGCCCGTACCACAGCCGCCCGAGCCGGCCATCGGGCCCGTTCTCCAGATCACGAGCGAGGATCGGATCCCGCTACCGCTGGATCCCTACATGAACTCGATGGACGAGTTGAAGACGCTCGGTCTCGCGCAACTGGCCCAGGCGGGCGCGTGCATGCGCGCGCTCGGATTCACGCGGTGGAAGGACGGCACGGTCCGTAACTGGGACGAGCACTCGTTTCTGGAGTTTGACTTCTACGAATATCTGGACCCGGAGAAGGTCAGGGCCGAGGGATACCCGCGGCGGAAATCCGACCCGGATCCGATGGCGAGGATTCGCACGGCCCCTGACCGTGCAGCCACGGCGGACGAGAGGGGGGCGTTCAGCGGCTCCGCCGAGCGTACGGAGTCGGGCAGAACGATCCCGCCCGGGGGATGCGACGGGCAGGCGCACGCGGAGGTGTACGGGGACATGAAACTGCCGGTCGACATGCGGAGCCTCTCGGCGGATTCAAAGACGCGGGCCATGACGGACAGCAGGGTGAAGGCTGCGGTGGCCCGCTGGCGCGACTGCATGGCCAAGGACGGCCTGAACTACAGCGACCCCTTCATCGTCTTGGAGCGGACGCGGCAGGCGTCAGGCGACGGGCCGGCGAGTGAAGAGGAGAAGAGGGTCGCGGGCATCGACGCGACCTGTCAGAAAGACGCGAATCTGACGGGAATCTACAAGACGGTCCAGATCGCGATCCAGAAGATCCAGGTGGCGGAGAACCACGACAAGCTCACCGAGAGCCGGGCCATCTTCGCCGAACGCGTGAAGGCGGCCAGAGCCCTGCTCGAGAAGGAGTGACCCCGGAAACGCGGTCGTGCGGCCGTCTCCCGGCTCGCCGGGGCGGTCAGGGGGTGCTGAACTCGTGGGATTTCAGGGCGTTCAGGACCGTGGCGGGGTCGTCGGCGAAGAAACGGATGGTGGTCACTTCCACCTGGGAGCCCAGGGGGCGGGTCACGGTCAGCGGGCCGGTGAGCTCGACGGTCACGTTGGTCTGGGAGGAGACGGCCACGGCGAGGGTGCCGCCCGCTACGGTGATCATGCCGCGTTCGTCGTACTTGCGGGACGCGCGGGCCGAGGCGATCCGGTCGCGGGGGACGCGCACGTCCAGGTGGACGCCGTGGCGGACGCGCAGTTCGCCGGGCGTCACGACGTGGGGGTGCGTGACGGACGACGCGGCGTACGCGAGCCCGATCACCACTCCATAGATGTCGATCAGCAGGACCGGGACGCGTACCCCGGCCGGCACGTCGAAGGCGCCGAGCAGGAGGTCGACGGCCACCGTCTCGACGATCATCGCGAACAGCATCATCAGCAGCATCGGCGTCTGTTCCCTGGAGTACGACGCGGCGGTGGCGCCCCGCGGCACGCCCTGGCGGCGGCGCGCCATCCAGAGCACCACGCTCGCCAGGGACTTCAGCTCGAAGCCCATGAGCCTGCGCACGGGCATGGGGACGAGGTGGTGGAGGGTCTCCCTGAGCGCCGCACGCCGGTCGGCGCCGCGTCGGCGTGCGGCCCTGAACAGGCGGTACGCGGTGGTCGCCTCCAGGACGAACACCAGCGCGACCACCGCCTCGGTGACGGCGAACACCGGACCGGGCAGCGTCACCCCCGACACGAGCAGGATGGCGACGAGCAGTTCGGCCGGAAGCACGGCGTAGAGGGCGGCGCGGGCCAGCCGGATCATCATGGCTCCTTCACGGCGGGGGCGAGGGGAATCGTCATGTCCGCTCCTTGACGGCGCGGGCGAGGGGGGTCGTGGCGTGTGCTTCTCACGGTGGCGGCGTGAAGCCGGGTCATCGGAGCCGGTCCTTCAGCGTGTCGATGACCAGCTGGAACACCTCGATCTGGGCGGGTGACAGCTCCGACAGCATGGCCTCCATCCAGCGCCCGTCCCCGGCCTCGGCGTACGAGCCGGGGGGACGCAGCCGCGTGGGGACCGCGTCCAGGTTCTCGGCGATCGCCGACGCCATCTCGTCGGGGAGCTGGGCGGCGAGGTCGGCGGCGAGCGGGGCGACGCGGGGATCGCCGTGACGCGCGCCGGCCAGGTCGTCGAGCCGGCGGTAGAGGGCCTGCGCCCGCGCGAGGACGCCCGGGTCGGTGAAGGGCCGCATCAGGGCCGCCATCCGCGCGCGTTCCTCGGGATCGGCGATGGTGTCGAGCAGGGTGAGCACGTCGCGGTCCATGTCGGCGATGCGGGAGCCTCCGGTGGACAGGTCGCGTAGCATCGCCGCCATGTCGGCGGATCCCATCGAACCTGGACGAAGGTCCGCTCCCGCCAGCAGCGCGGCGACCCGTTCACGGCGGATCCTGAGGGCCTCCTGCTGCCGGGCCAGGTCCGCGTCGAGTTCGAGGAGCACCTCGCGCAGCTCGCGCCCCTCGTCGTCGGCGAGAGCGTCGCGCAGTTCGTCCAGCGACAGGCCCAGCTCGGCGAGGTGGCGGACGCGGGCGAGAGCGACGGCGTCGGCGAATCCGTACTCGCGGTAGCCGTTGGCCCGTCTCACCGGCTCGGGGAGGAGGCCCAGGTGGTGGTAGTGACGCACGGTCCGGGTGGAGACCCCGACGAGTGCGGCGAGTTCGCCTATCCGCATGCCTCGATTAGACACGTTGACGCTACGACAAGGTCAAACGCCCGCCCGGACGCGCGATCCGGGAACATCTGGGCGCGCGCTCCGGACATTCCCGGGCCGGTACCCCACGCCGGCCCGGCGCCGTCCGGCGGCCCCGAGTACCGGGGCCCCATAGGGAGGAGCGGGCGAGGAGCGGGTGGGGAGCGGCCCGGACGATCATTGCCCTCAGCCGATCACCCAATCGACGCCCGACGCCCAGTGCCCAGAGACGCCAGTGCATCAGAACGGGAGACCTGACATGACGCTTCGCCAGGAGGTAACCCCCTCCGGGCCCGGCTCGGCGGACGCCGAGGCGGCGGTCGTCGACCTGGAAGGCGTGACGAAGAGCTTCGGCGCGGTCCAGGCGGTGCGCGGGGTGACCCTGCGTGTCGCCCCCGGGCAGGTCTACGGCGTCCTCGGCCCGAACGGCGCGGGGAAGACGACGCTGCTGCGTACGCTGGTCGGCCTTGTCCGCGCCGACGCGGGCACAGTCAGGGTGCTCGGCAGGCCGCCCGCCGACCCGGTGGCGCTGCGCCGGATCGGCGCCCTGATCGAGTCACCGGCGTTCGTGCCGCACCTGTCCGGGCGGATCAACCTGCGGGTCCTGGCCCGCGCCCGCAGCCTCCCGGAGGCGGAGGTCGCCCGGGTGCTCGGGGTCGTCGAGATGGAGAAGGCCGCCGACCGCCGGGTCTCCGGCTACTCGCTGGGCATGCGGCAGCGCCTGGGTGTGGCCGCCGCTCTGCTCGGCGATCCGGCGCTACTGATCCTGGACGAGCCGACGAACGGCCTGGATCCCGACGGCATGGCGTCGATGCGCGCGCTGATCCGGGAGCTGGGCGGCCGGGCCACGGTCCTGCTGTCGTCGCACATGCTCGGCGAGATCCAGCAGGTGTGCGACCGCGTCGTGGTGATCGACAAGGGCGCGGTCGTGGCGGAGGACTCGGTGTCCGCGCTCCTCGACCGCGCCGGCGCCAGGGACGTGGCCGTCTGGGCGAGGCCGATGGACGTGGCCGGGAAGGTCTTCCAGACGAACGATCTCTGGTCGGGCGCGACCCGGGCGGGCGGCGCCGACGATCCGCACTGGCGGCTCGAACTGGACGAGGACGGCGTGCCCGCTCTGGTGCGGGCGCTGGTCGAGGCCGGCGCCGAGGTGCACGAGGTGCGGCGCGAGCGCCGGTCGCTGGAGCAGGTGTTCTTCACGCTGACCGGAGACCACACAGGCGGGAGCGGCAAATGATCAACGCACTGTCCGCCGAGGTGTTGCTGCTGCGCAAGCGTCCCGCCGCGTTCGTGGTCGGGGGCGCCTGGGTGCTGCTGGTGGTGGCCTTCGGCTTCGCCGTGCCGTACATCGTGTACTCCACGCTGGACCCGGTGAAGTACGCCGCGGACCGGGGCCAGCTTCTGGACATCCTGCTGCCCTCGGCGGCGGGGGGTACGGCGGCCGGCAGCTATCCGCTGTTCGGCGGGGCGATCATGCTGATCCTCGGTGTGCTGATCACGGGCTCGGAGTACCGCTGGGGGACGTGGCCGGCGCGGCTGGCCCAGGGGCCCACCCGTACCCAGGTCGTCCTGGCGAAGGCGGTGGCGGGCGCCCTCGCCATCGTCGTCATCGCCGCGGCGGCCCTGGTGGCGGCGATCGTGGCGTCGGTCGTGATCGCGTCGGTGGAGGGACGGCCGCTGACCTTGCCCACGCCCTCGGCCCTCGCCGCCTCCCTCGGCGCCACGACGCTCATCTCCGTCGCCTGGATGAGCGTCGGCGCGGCGCTCGGCGTGCTCTTCCGGGGCGTCGGCACGGCCCTCGGCGTGGGGTTGTTGTGGACGCTCGGCCTGGAGAACGCGCTGTCCGGCCTCGCCGGTGTCGTCCCCGCGCTGGAGCCGGTGCGCACGGTCCTGCTCGGGCCGGCCGGCGGCTCGCTCGTCGCCGCCCTCGGCGTCCCCTCCATGAGCGAGGGCGGATCGCCGGGAGTGGCCGCGTACGTCACCGCGCCGGTCGCCTGCCTGGTACTGGCCGCCTACACCGTCGCCGGCGTGGCGCTCGCCACCGCCCTGATCCGCCGCCGAGACATCACGTGAGACTCGGCATCGACCCCCGGAGGCCGTTGTGACAGCCCAGACGCGTGAAGTCGTCCGCCCTCGCATGCGCACGGACATGGCCTTTCTCGAGACTCGCGACGGCGTGTACGTGCACGGGCACGGCGACGCGTTCGTGATCAGGGGCGCGGCGGCGTACCGCTACCTGTCGGCGCTGCTGCCGCATCTCGACGGCTCCACCCCGCTGAGCGATCTGGTGGCGGGGTTGCCGAAGGCGCACGCCGACAGCGTCCGGTCGCTGATCGGCACGCTGGCCTCCCGCGGGGTGATCACGGACGCGCCGGAGGCGAGCGCCGTGCGGGACCCGGAGCTGCGCACCCGGTTCGCCGGGCAGATCGCCCTGCTGGAGCAGCACGGGGACGACGGCACGGGGTTCCTGCGCGCCGCGACGGCGCGGGTCGTGGTGATCTGCGAGGACCCGGCGCAGGCGTCCGCGCTGGCGGAGGCGCTGACCGCCAACGGCGTCGGCGCCGCCTCCCCCGGGTCGGTGCGGCCCGGGTGGGTGCGGGTCGTCACGGCCGGGGACGTGCCCGCCGCGACCATGACCGACGCCGACCTGGTGTGCCTGATCGCCGCGGACCGCACGTCGCCCGCGCTGTTCGATCTGGCCGACAGCGCCTGCGCGGTCGGAGCCGCCTTCGTGTCCCTGGTACGGGTCGGCGACCTGCTGGTGCTCGGCCCCTGGCAGCCCGCCGACGGCGAGAGCTCGGGCATCTACTCGGCGATGCTGCGCATGACCGACAACGGGGTCGCGGGCAGCGCGGACGTGTGGCTCACGGCCGGCGCGGGCGCGGCGGCGGCCGCCCCGGCGACGAGGCTGCCCGGCAACGCGGTGTCCATCGCCGTCGGGATCGCCGCCTTCGAGGTGTTCAAGGCCCTGACGGGCGCCATCCGGAGCGACATCCAGGACGGCGTCGTGATCGTCGACCCCGATCGGCTCACGGTGCGCGTCGAGCGGGTCGTCCCCCATCCCGCCGCGCCCGGCGGCCTGTCGTCCGGTGGTGGGGCCACGGACTTCTCCCCCGCCGAGCCGGACGACGGCGCCTCGCCGGCCGAGCGCGCCTACCAGCGGTTCGCGCCCGTGGTCTTCGACACGGTGGGCATCATGCGCAGGTTCGACGACGACGCGATCTCGCAGGTCCCCGCGAAGGTCTCGGCGCTGATCGCGCCGTCCGCCGATGCCGCGCCGATCGTGGCCTTCGGATCGGAGACGGTGCTGGAAGCCCGGCTCGCGGCCCTCGAAGAGGCGTCCGTGCGCTATGCCGTGAACGTCCAGCGCCGGTGCGCCGGCCTCCTGGCCCCGGCCCGGCCGGACGCCGAGGTCGTCGAGGCCGGGCGGATTCGGACCTGGCTCGGAGGCACGCCGCTCCCCGAAGACCCGCTGGTCGCGGCGACCGACCTGGACGGATCGAGGCCGCTCGCCGTTCCCCGCGGTGCCGTGCTGGCGGGCCCGTGGGATCGCCGGGCCGCGCGGTTCGAGCCCGATCTGGTCGGAGTGGCCGCCGGCGACTCCCCCGAGGCGGCCGTGTCGCGGGCGCTGCTCGCGGCGGCGGGCGCGGAGACGCTGGCCGCCGTCGCGCGCGACGAGATCGGCCTCGGCCCGGTCGACGACTCGGCCCTGACCGCCGACCCCGACGCCGAGCGGGGCAAACGCCTGCGCATGCTGGCGCGCGAGGTGCGGCACGAGGGCCGCTCGCTCACGTTCTATTCGGCGCCCGGCGTCGTCCCGGTGGCGGTCCTGCGGGTGCGGGACGGCGCGGGCGAGGAACTCGTCGCCCGCGCGGGAGGCTCGTGGTTCGACGCGGCCGAGTCGGCGTTGCTGGCCCTGGTGGCGGTGCGCCAGATCGCCGAGTCCCCGACGAACTGGACGGCCCTGAGCGCGCCCGCCGCCCCGGCGCTGTCCGGCGCGCGGGTGTCGGAACCGCCCGCCGACGTGGCCACGCTGGCCGAGGTCGTCGGCCTGGACGTGGCCGTCGCCCGTCTGCGCGCCGGCGGGACGCGCGCCGGGTGCGTCGACCTCACCCCGCCCGACCTGGCCGGCGTCACGAACGTCGTCAGGGTCCTGCTGTTCCGGCAAGCCGGTTCGCCGAGCTGAGGAGGATCCCGTGTCGGACCTGGACCGAGAGCTGATCGCCCTGGAAACCGTCACGTTCGAGGTGGAGGACATCGCCGACCTCGGCCGTGACGCCGCCGACTGGTGCAGTTCCAGCACCAGCACGTCCAGTTGCTCGTCGTGCAGCACGTCGAGCTGCTGCAGCTGCACAAGTAGCAGCTGCAGCAGCTCCAGCTGAGCGCGGCGACGGACGTCCGAAGACCGATATCCGATGAGAGGAGGTGAATGACCATGGCCCTCAGTCAGGAACTCCTGGCCCTCGAGACCGCGACGTTCGAGATCGCTGACATCAGCGACCTCGGGCAGGACGCCGCGGGTTGGTGCAGCTCGTCGTGCAGCTGCTCCAGCTGCAGCTCGTGCAGCACGTCGAGCTGCTGCTCGTGCAGCACCAGCACCGGGTGCGGCGGCGGGTGAGCCCTCGCACCGATCCGCTCGGTACAGACAAGGGAGGTACAAGATGAGCAAGACCCTCGGCCTGGAGCTGATGGAGCTCGAGGCGGCGACGTTCGAGGTCGTCGACAACGTCGACCCGTCGATGGACATGGCGGCGACCAGCTCGTCGTGCAGCTGCTCCAGCTGCTGCTCGTGCAGCACGTCGAGCTGCTGCTCGACCAGCACCAGCACGTCAAGCTGCGGCTGATCCGCACCTGAACGCTGCGGGCCAAGGGCCCTGGCCCGCAGTCACAGCCCCCGTCCCGGCCGCGCCACACGGAAGGTCCGCGTTCCTTGACGAGATTGACAGACGAGACCGCCGTCAGGCCGACGTCGACGGCGCCCACCCGATCGGCCGTCGCCGTTCTCGGCGACCGGATCGCGGCCATGGTGTCCGCCGCGGCGGCCGAGCGCTGCGGCGCCTTGGACGTCGCCATGCTGGGCATTCCCGGTGACACCGGCCATCTCACGATTCCCTTGGGTCCCTTGGGTCCCTTGGGTTCCCTTGGTTCCAAGGGTTCCTTGGGTTACTCGGCCGCGCCGGACCGTACGCCTTCGGTGAGCGTCCGCCGCCACGGTGAAACGATCATCATCGCGGCCACGCCGGGCGGCGAGGGCCCGTGTCCCCGGTGCCTGGATCGGCGCTGGACGACCTGCAGGCCGATGGTGGAGCGCCGGATCCTCGACGAACCGTACGGGGTCGTCCGTTCACCGGCCACCACACCGGGCCCGCATGTCGTCGCGATCGCCGCCGCACTGGTCGAAGCGGCCGCCGGACACGCCGGCGACGACGGGCCGAGCCGGCCGGTGTGGGAGATCGACATCCTGACCGCCCGGGTCGACCGCTTCAGCCTGATCAAGGATTCGTCCTGCGAGGCCTGCTCCGCGCCCGTACCGGACACCGCGGAGAACGCCCGCGTCCGCCTGGCCCCCACACCGGCCGCACGTCCGGGCGGCACGCGATCGCGCCGGCCCGAAGACCTCGGCCTGCCCATGGAGGCCCTGGCCAACCCGGTGTGCGGGATGCTGGGCCGGCCGCCGATGCGGGCGTACCACGCCACGGCCACCGCTCCGGTCACCGGCCGGTTCATCGTGCGCAGCAAGTACGGCCTGCACGAGATGTTCTGGAGCGGGCACGCGGAGAGCTACGCCCGCAGCGAGCTGCTGGGCGCGTTGGAGGGGCTCGAACGCGACGCGGGGCAGCGTCCCCGCGGCGTCGAGGTGACGCGGCGCGCCGCCGTGACCGAGCTGGACGCCCCTCATGTCTCGATGGAGCAGTGCGGGCTCTACGAACCGGAGTTCTACCGCGCGCACAGCGAGAAGTACGTGCCGTGGTCGGAGAACCCCCGGGTGCCGTGGGTCTGGGGGTGGTCGCTGCGTGATGACCGGGCGGTGCTCGTGCCCGAGCAGCTCGTGTACTACCTCGACCACCGCGCCGACCACCGCAACACCGTCCAGGAGTGCTCCAACGGCTGCGCGTCCGGGAGCTCGGTGACCGAGGCGGTGCTCCACGGCCTGCTCGAACTCCTCGAGCGCGACGCCTTCCTGATCAGCTGGTACTCCGGGCTCACCCCGGTGGAGATCGACCTGGACACGGTGGACCACCCGCTGGTCCGGCAGATGCGCGCGCACGTCGACCTGCAGGGCTACGACCTGCGCTGCTTCGACATCCGCACCGACCTGCCGGTCCCGGCCGTCGGGGCCGTCGCGGTGCGCCGCGACGGCGGGCTCGGCACGCTGTGCTTCGCCGGCGGCGCGTCCCTGGACCCGGCCGACGCCGTGCGCGCCGCCGTGTGCGAGGTCGCCTCGTACGTGACCGGCTTCCCTGACCGGGTCACCGCGTCCCTCGAACACGTCGAGCTCATGGTCACCGACTACAGGCACGTCACCGAGCTGGAGCATCACGCGCTGCTCTTCGGCATGCCGGAGATGGCGCGGCACGCCGAGCACTGGCTGCGCCAGACCCGCCGCACCCCGCTGGAGGAGGTCTTCGCCGACTGGACGACCGGCCGCGCACCGGTCACCGACCTCGCGGAGCCCACCCGGGAGATCGTCGACCTGCTCACCGGGCGCGGGTTCGACACCGTAGTGGTCGACCAGACGACGCCGGAGCAGCGGTCGATGGGCCTGCACACCGTGGCCACCGTGGTGCCGGGGCTGATCCCGATCGACTTCGGGTGGCGGCGGCAGCGGGTCCTCAGCATGCCGCGCACCCTGTGGGCGCCCCACCAGGCGGGGCTGACGTCCCATCCCCTGACGCCGGAACAGTTGCACCTCGTCCCGCACCCCTTCCCGTAGGAGTTGAGTCCCGGTGAGTACGCCGCCCCGCCTCCACGATCACCCGCATGCCCCCGCGCCGCCCGAGGCGGACGACCACCGGGGCCCGCAGGGCAGCGCGGAGATCGCGTTGGACTACGCGCGCCGCATGTTCGAGCGGCAGCACGTGGCGCTGCCGCCGCTGGCCTTCCAGGTGGACTGGGACGACCAGCCGTCCCGGCACAAGCTGTACCAGGACGACGAGGGCACGGTGAAGGTGCCGCTGCCCGAGCCGTTCCGCGCGATGCCCCCGGCCGGGATCGGCGAGGCCCTGCTGACGGCGCAGGGCCCGGCGCGGGCCGGGGAGGCGCCTGGTCTCGGCGTCCTCGCCTCGATGCTGGGCACCTACGGGGTGACCGGCCGCCGCACGGAGCCGAACTGGAACGACGACAGCCGGGTCAAGATGCGCAGCGATCGGGCGGTGTGGGCGCGGCCCACGGCCTCGGGCGGCGGGATGTACCCGGCCGAGAGCTACCTGGTCGTCGGCCGGTCCGGGCCGCTGCCTCCGGGGGTGTACCACTACGACACCGGGCACCACTGCCTCGACCGGCTGTCGGACCGGGACCGGTGTGACGAGATCGCCGCGGCCACCGGGGTGCGGGCGGAGCTGTACGCGGTGGCGACGCTGCGTTTCTGGAAGAACGCCTTCAAGTACAACTCGTTCAGCTATCACGTGGTCACGCAGGACCTCGGCGCGCTGCTGGCGTCCTGGCGCCTGGTCCTCGCCGCCCACGGCACGCCGGTCGAGCCGGTCCTGTGGTTCGACGAGGCTGCGGCCGGCGCGGTGCTGGAGGTCGACGGGCACGCCGAGGCGCCGTTCGCCGTCGTCCCGCTCGGCCCGGCCACGGCGGAGACGTCCCCGGCGCCGGTCCCGGCGGACAGGATCGGCGCGGACCCGCCGCACCGCGTGTGGGAGCGGTCGCGGCGCGTGCGGGCGTTCGAGCTGGTCAGCCGGGTTCACGCGGCGGCGCTCGTCGGTGACCGGCCGCGCCCGGGCCCCGAGATCGCGCAGGCGGGGGCACTGACGGGCGCACCGGCGGAGTCACCGTCCTCGGGTGCGGAACCCGGCGCGCCCGTGGTCGCGTTGCCCGATCCCCTGCCCGGACCGGCCGATCTGGACGTCGCCGCCGGCCTGCTGGCCAGGCGGACGAGCTTCGGCCTGTTCACCGGCCGGCCGCCGCTCGACGTCCGGGACCTCGGCTGGGTGCTGGCGTCGGTCGCGCGGGCGGGCCTGGCCGGGACGGACGTGGCCCCGGCGCCACGCGCCCACGCCTGGACCGGGCAGTGGGTGCTGGCCGGCGGCGTCGCGGGGCTGGAACAGCGGGCCTACCGGTACGACGCCACGGAGAACCGCCTGGTCGCCGGGGCCGCGCTGGACGTCTCCGGCCTGCAGCGGCTCTACGCGCTCACCAACTACAGCATCCAGGAGGCCGCCGCGGTGATCGTCGTCACCGGCCGCCTCGACGCGCTCGTGGCGGCGTACGGCGCCCGGGGGTACCGGATGCTGAGCATCGAGGTCGGCCAGGCCGCCCAGACCGCGTACGTGGCGGCGACCGCGCGCGGCCTCGGCGTCGGCGCGGTCCTCGGGCTCGACAACGTCGGGATCGACGCGCTGCTGGGCATCGACGGAACCGGCGAACGCAGCATGATCTTCATGCTGCTCGGCCACGAGCGCCCCCGGCACCACTACGACCACAGCATGTACCGCTCGGACGACCGCGGCGACGCGGGCGCGACTCAGGAAGGGGCGGCTCGATGACCGACCTCCTCGACCACCCGGCGGGCGACCTGGACGACGCCGCCTCGCCGCTGGACCGGTGGCGGCTCGGCGAGGGCTTCCTGCTCCGCGTGGCCGGCCAGCCCGCCGACGTCACCGCCGTACTACGCACGGAGAACGCCGTGGCGTGGACCCGGCGCGTCTTCGAGCGCGAGGCGGCGCGGGACGCGGCCGGGGCGCGGCTGCGCGAGGAGTTCGACAAGGCCCTCGCCGAGCTGGACGCCACCGACCCGGGCCGGGTCGCCCTGGTCAACCTGCGCCGGGACGTGTACAACACCCGCCGCCCGCGCCCCGCCACCCTGGCCAAGGCCGGGCCGCTGCTCACGCCCGACCGCGCCGCCCTGCTCGCCGAGTGGACGCGGGCCATGGCGTCGGTGGACGATGTCATGGCCGAGGGCGCGGACGTCCTCGGCGCGGACGTCGCCGCCGCCCGGGCGCGGGCCCGGGAGGTGCTGTCCGACGACGCCCTGCGCTGCGCGGTGCTGCTGCAGTCGGAGGTCCTGGAGCGCAGCATGGACCGCTACCTCGACCCGGCCAGGAAGCTGGACAAGAGCGGCCGCCAAGTCGAGTGGACGCTGCTGGAGCTGCTCTATCGCGCCGCCCTGAAGACCAGCCCGTTCAGCACGCTCACCTCGGTCGGGCTCGGCCGGTTCACCGGCGACCTCACCGGCGATGCGGCGCGGCCGGTGCCCGAGCCGGTGTCCCTGCGGCTGCGTTCGACCGTGCGGCTCAACGTGGCGGTGCTCGCCCGCCTGTCGGCGGTGATCCTCGCCGACCCGGAGTTGCGCTCGGAGATCCCGGTCGCGCTCGCGCCGGGCGCCAGCACGGACGGCGAGATCACCCGGTACGTCCGCCGCAGGACCACCGCCGGGGCCGACCCCGATGCGGTGGTCGCCATCGACGGGGTCCACGAGGACCTGTTCTTCCTGCCGAGCGGCCCCGCGCTGAACGACGTCGTCACGATCACCCGGCAGGACCGGCTCACCCTGCGCGAGCTGTCGGAGCGCGTGGCCGCCGCCGGGGACGACCGTACGGTCGAGACGGCCGACCAGTTGCTCGGGCACCTGCTCCGGCTGGGGTTCCTGCTCGCCCCGGACCTGCAGATCGACCTGCGGGCGCACGACCCGGCGGCGGCGTTCGCGGCGGCGCTGGCCGCACGGTCGCATCCGGTACTGCGCCGGGTCGCGGCGACGCTGGCGGACGCGGGTGATCTCATCGACCGGTACGCGACCACGCCGGCCCGCGAGCGCGCCGGCCTGCTGGCCGCGATCCGCCGCCTGGTCCAGGACGCGTTCGCCCTGGTCGGGGCCCCGGAACGGCTGGTCCCGCGCACGCTGGTCTACGAGGACACCACGACCACCGCCGAGGGCATGGCGACCGATCGCGGCGCGTGGGAGGGCGCGCACCTGCCGTCCCTCGCGGCCCTCGCCGACATCCTGCCCGCGTTCGACCTGAGCCTGCCGCGGCGGCTGACGGCCCTGGGGTTCTTCCGGGCGCGGTACGGATCCGGGGGCCGGTGCGAGGACGTGGAGCGGTTCTGCCACGAGTTCCAGCGCGACTTCTTCTCCCCGTACGGGCAGCGGTCGATGCGCAGGCGCGCCTTCGACGAGGGCAACAACTACGTGCCGCAGGAGAACTGGTTCAAGCTGCCCGCGATCGCCGCGCTCGACCGGGCCCGCGAGATCGCGTCCCTCCACCTGCGCGGCCTCGAGCCCGAGCCCGGCACGCCGGAGGAGATCCGGCTGGGCCCGGACTTCGTGGACGCGGTGCGCGCGCACCTGCCGGCGGACCGCCGGTTCGACCAGCCGTGGTCGTTCTTCGTCCAGCTCGCGTCCCCCGGCCCCCGCGAAACCGGACGGCCGGGCGAGGGCAGGCTGGTGCTCAACCAGGCGTACTCGGGGCTGACGCTGATGTTCTCGCGGTTCGCGCACAGCCTTGACCTGGACGGGGCAGGGGCGCGGGAGCTGTTCGCCGCCACGCTGCGCCGCTACACGCCCCCCGGCGCGGTGCTGGCCGAGCTGCGCGGCGGGTACGAGACGACGAACCTCAACATCCACCCGGCCGTCACCGACTACGAGATCGTCTGCCCCGGCGACGTCAGCACGCGGCCGGCGGACGAGCAGATCCCCCTGGACGACATCGTCATGGTGCACGACGAGCGCGCCGACCGGGTGCGGCTGATGTCCCGGCGGCTCGACCGCGAGGTGATCCCCCTCTACCTGGGGTTCCTGCTGCCGATGGCGCTGCCGGAGGTGCAGCAGGTGCTGATGTGCTTCGCGCCCGGCGGAATGGCCCAGATCGACCTGTGGGCCGGAACCGGCCGGCCGATCCCGGCCGAGGGCATCACGATGTACCCGCGGCTGGTCCTCGGGGACCTGGTGCTCCAGCGCCGCATGTGGAAGCTCAACACCGCCGTGTTCCCCTTCAGGGACCCCGGCCACACCGACGCCGAACACCTGCTGCGGGTGCGGCGGTGGCGGCGCGAGCACGGGCTTCCCGAGCGGGTCTTCGCCCGCGTCGACGCCTCCGGCCGCGGGTCGGCCCCGGACGGGGGCACAGATGGGGGCACGGATGGGGGCACGGAGCCCGCGCGGCCGGGCGACGAGCGCAAAGCGGCCCGCAAGCCGCTGCCCGTCGACTTCGAGAGCTGGATGTCGATCCAGTTGCTGGAGCAGCTCGCCCGCGGCGCCTCCTCGCGCATCGTGCTGACCGAGTGCGGCCCCGGCCTGGACGAGCTGTGGCTGCGCGACGAGCACGGACGCGCCCACGTCAGCGAATTCCTGATCGAGCTCTACGACACGGCAAGGGGTCAGCATGGGTGACGAGATGAAAGACATGGGCGGCGAGTGGGTGGCCCTGCACGTCTTCTACGCCAGCGACGCCAACCCGATCGTCGTCGAGGCCGTGCGTCCCCTCGTGGAGCGGCTGCGCGCGGACGGCCTCATCAGCGGGTGGTTCTTCATCAAGTACTGGAAGGAAGGGCCGCACCTGCGCGTCCGGCTCAGGCCCTCCTCCCCCGAGGTCCGTGAGGAGGTCACCGCGCGGGCCCTGGACGCGGTGCGCGAGTTCCTCACCCGGCGACCGGCGCTGTACGAGAACGACGTCGAGGGCCTCGGCGACCTCTACAAGCGGATGTACGTCGCCGAGTACGGCGAGGCGGGCTGGGCCGAGGAGTACGGCGCCGACGGCCGCATGCCGTTCCAGCCGAACAACAGCGTCGCCCTCTACCCGTACGA
Organism: Sphaerisporangium sp. NPDC051011; assembly: GCF_040653595.1. Classification (NCBI taxonomy): domain Bacteria; kingdom Bacillati; phylum Actinomycetota; class Actinomycetes; order Streptosporangiales; family Streptosporangiaceae; genus Sphaerisporangium; species Sphaerisporangium sp. NPDC051011. The sequence continues at coordinate 211,751 of NZ_JBFAGG010000016.1, forward strand.
GCCCGAGTACGACCGGTACGGCGGCGAGGAGGGCATCCGGATCGCCGAGTGGCATTTCGAGCACTCCAGCGACATGGTGGCCCAGCTTCTGAGCACGTCGAACACGCACGTGCGGCCGGTGCTGCTGGGCCTCGCCGCCCAGCTCACGCTGATGACCGCCTGCACGTTCCTCTCCGGCGACGACGCCGTCCACCGGTTCTTCCAGCGCTACCGGAGCTTCTGGGAGACCTCCTACCAGGAACCCGCCGCCGACGCCCACGGCTCGTTCGACAAGAGCCTGGAACTGACCCGCGACACGTTCGCGGCGCGGATGACCCGGATCCGGGCGCTGGCCGACGCCGAGGGCCACGCGGAATCGTCCCGGATCGAGCGCACCTGGCTGACCCACTGCCGGGAGCTGCGGGACCGGGTGCGCGCCGCGGCGGACCGGGGCGCGCTGCTCTTCCCGTCGCGGGACGGCGGCGGGCCGGCGCCGATGCCCTACGGCGAGGACCTGGTCACGATCCTGCTGAGCTCGTACATCCACATGACCAACAACCGGCTGGGCGCGGCCATCCTGGACGAGGTCTACCTCTCCTACCTCATCGAGCGCCTGCTGGAGCCCGGCACGCTGGCGAGGTCGGCGTGACGGTCGGCGAAGAGGTCACGCCCCCTCCGGCCTGGCTGGACGAGGCCCGTCCCCGCCTCAGGCCGGGTGTCGTCGTGGGGCCGGGCCTGACGAAGGGCACCTCCACCGTCCACTTCGTCGCCGACGGCGAGACCGGGGCGTACCTGCAGGTGGGGCCGCGCGAGGCGTTCCTCATGAGCCGCCTGGACGGCACGCGGTCGCTCACCGAGATCGGCGCCGAGTACGCCGGGCGGTTCGGCAAGCGGCTGGCCGCCGAGCACTGGGGGCAGTTGCTCGGCCTGCTGGGGTCGCGCGCGCTGCTCGAACCCGCCGACCCGGCGCAGCTCGACCTGCTGCGGGAGAAGGCGGAGGCCGCGCGCGGGTCCGAGGGCCGCTCGGCCCTGCTCTGGCGCATGCCGATCCCGCGCGCGGCCGACCTCGTCCCCCCGGCCGCGCGCCGGTTCGGATGGCTGCTCAGCCCGGTCGTCGCCGTGCCGCTGACGCTCGCCGGGCTCGCGGTGGGCGTCCTGGTCGGGCTCAACTGGGCCACGTTGTACGCCGCGATCGAACAGGGCCCGGCGCGGTGGCCGTTGACGCTGGCCGGGATCGCGATCACATGGGTCATGATCGCGCTGCACGAGCTGGGCCATGGGGTGGCCTGCCACCGCTACGGAGGACGGCCCAGCCAGATCGGCCTCATGTGGCGCTTCCCGCTCGTGGCGTTCTACTGCAAGGTCGACGACGTCGTGACCTTCCGCACGACGCGCCACCGGGTCGCCACGTCGTTCGCCGGGGTCTACGTCAACCTCGCCGTGCTGCCGCCGATCGGCGCGCTGTGGCTGTGGGGGCCGCAGGCGGGGTGGGTGCACAGCCTGGCCGCCTCGCTGCTGCTGTTCGGGACCGTCGCGATCTTCTTCAACCTGCTGCCGGTGCTCCAGCTCGACGGCTACCACATGCTCGAACACGCGACCTCGACCGTGCACCTGCAGTCGGAGGCCGCCCGCTTCACCGCCGCGTTCCTGCGCCGCGGCCCGGCCGGGGTGAGCGGGTACCCGCGCCGGGCGCGCTGGATCTACTCCGGGTACGCCGTGCTGGCGGCGGCCGTTCTCGGCCCGGCGATCTTCCTGCTGGTGCGGCTGTGGTTCGGCACCCTCGCCGGGCTGTGGGGCCCGGCGGCGGCCGCCCTGATCCTGATCGCGGAGGCCGCGGCCGTCGCCGCCTTCCTGACCTGGGCCGTGCGCAGGCGGCGATCCGCCGCGCGCTAGTCCTGACGCGCTAGTCCTGATCCGCCCCGCGCCGGTCCCGGCGGCCCACGACCGTGCCGGCGAGCAGGTCGGGGTAGGTGCGGCCCGAGGGCGTGCAGATCATCACGGCCTGGGCGGCGAGGGCGGCGTAGGCGCAGGCCAGGAGCGTTTCGCCCCGTTTCCGGCCCGCCTCGTCCTGGACGTCCCACACCCCCTGGTGGGCGAGTTCCCAGGGGATCGCCGTCTTGAGCGCCGTCCGGAGCAGCGCGGCGGCGTACGGGGACGACCGTCCGTCACGCCCGCGCACCTGGAGCCCCAGCAGCCGTTTCCCGGGCGAGCCGCCGGTGGCCTCGGCCGCCGCGAGGCCGCAGGTCACCGGCACGGTCAGCGCGAGCGCCACGGCGACGCGGGCCCGCGCGCCGCCGATCGGCCGCCCGGCCCGGCCGCGCCGAACCTGGAGGAGTCCGAGCAGTGCCAGAGGGACGGACACGAGCGCGTAGTCGACGGCGGTCGCGGCGGCGCGCCGCCCGAGCCGGGCGGGAAGCGACAACCGGGCACGCCGCGCGGGAAGCGACGACCGGGCGGGCGGCCGGGTCACGCGATCCCGCCGAACGCGCCGATCGGGTACTCGACGCGGGCCTCGCCGTCGAAGGGGTCGCGGGCGAGGGGCGGCCTCCACAGGGCCGGGTCACCTCGCAGGATCGCCACCTCCAGGCCCTTGAGCACAGGACTCGGCTCCAGGCCCAGCTCGTCGGCGAACATCTGCCACGTCTGCCGGTAGACCGCGAGCGCCTCGGCGGTACGCCCGGACCGGTGCAGCGAGAGCATCAACTGGGCGCGCAGCCGCTCCCGGAAGGGGTGCTCGCTGACCAGCCGGTAGAGCTCGGCGGTCACCTGGGCGCTCCCGCCGAGGGCCATCTCCAGGTCGATCCAGTCCTCCTGCGCCGACAGCCTGCGCTCGGCGAGCCGGGCGGCCTCCTGCTGCATGATCCGTCCGGGGACGCCGGCCAGCGGGGCTCCCAGCCACAGCGACAGCGCCGACCGCAGCCGCCCGGCGGCCGTCGCGAGCCGCCCCTCCGCGGCCAGCTCCCGCGCCTCGGCCACCTGCCGGTCGAACACCGTGGCGTCGAGGCGGCCCTCGCTGACGTGCATGGTGTAGCCCGCCGGATATCCGATGATCTCCACCTCGGACACGCCGATGTCGCGGATGCGGCGCCGGAGCATCGAGGCGCAGTTCTGGATCTGGTGGCGCGCCCCCTCGGGCGGGCCGTCCTCCCACACCGCCTTGATCAGCGACTCCACCGGCACCAGGCGGTTCGCGTTCAGCAGGAGCGCCGCCAGCACCACCTGCTGCCTGGGGCTCTTGAGGTGAAGGCACCGATCCTCGTTGCAGACGTGCAGGGGCCCCAGGACGCGAAACCCGATCTTCGACATGCGGACCTCCGGATGCTGCTTGGCGACCGTCTCATACCTGATCAGACTGGGGTACATTTCCGGTCTATCGGAAATACACTGACGGAAACTCCCAGAACGGGACGATCGCACCACGAGATGCCCAGAACGGTCGCCGGCGTGTGGGTGCACGGATCGCGTCGGCCCCAGGTGCATGGCGGTTGGCAAATCCTCATCATGCGGACACCGCAATACTGGCAGAGTTCACGGCGATTTCCGATGATTAACCCTTTACGGGCACGCGCGGACGATCGACTATGGGGCCATTGACGCCCCCTTTACTGTCCGTTCGGTCATCTTGACCGTACTCTGGCCTGGTCAGCGCTATCCCGGAGCACGACGATCGTATGGAATTCGGCCTGCTTGGACCCCTTGCCGTCAAGACAGCGACCGGGCGGGAACTGTCCTTGAAGCGCGCGAAACACCGGCACCTGTTGGCCGCCCTGCTCCTCCAGCCCAACACCACCGTCGCCGCGAGCCTCCTCATCGACCAGATGTGGGGCGAGCGGCCCCCGCAGTCCGCGCGCAACAACCTCAAGACGTACGTGTGGCAGCTCAGGAGGATGCTGGCGACGCTCGACCACGGCAGGGCGCACATCGAGACCTCCGGCAATGGCTACCGGATCACCGTCCGTCCGGACGAACTGGACACCCTCCTGTTCCAGGAACTGACCCAGCGGGGCGGCCAGGCGCTGCGCCGGGGTGACGTCGCGCTGGCCGAGACCACGCTCCGCCGGGCGATGGACCTGTGGCGCGGCGAGGTGCTGCAGGGCGTCACGCTCTCCGGGCCGCTCAGCGCCTGGGCGGTCACCCTCGCCGAGGACCGGCTCGAAGTGCTGGAGGACCTCATGGAGGCCCGGCTCGCGCTCGGCCGCCATTCCGAGGTGATCGGCCCGCTGCGCCGCGCGGTGCACGAGCACCCGCTGCGGGAACGGCTGTGGATCCAGCTCATGACGGCGCTCTACCGGGACGGCAGGACCGGCGAGGCCCTCCAGGCGTACCAGAGCCTCCGGCTGCATCTGGTCAGCGAGATCGGGGCGGAGCCCGGCCCGGCCGTCCGCCACCTCCACCAGCGCATCCTCGCCGCGGACCCCGTCCTCGACGCGAACGCGCCCACGGCCTGCCTCCACGGGTGCGAGGACGTCTCGGCGCGCGGGGCCTGGTGCGCCGCCGCGCACACGGGCCCGGCGGAGCTGCCGTCCGACGCCGGCGCGTTCGTGGGCAGGGAGGCCGAGCTCGCCCGGACCATCACCGTCCTCACCCATCGCGGAACCGGCCCGGGGTCGTTCGTCGCGATCGACGGCCCCGCGGGCGTCGGCAAGTCGCGGCTCGCCGTCCGCCTGGCACACGCCGTCGTCTCGTCGTACCCCGACGGACAGCTCTACATGAACCTCCACGGGGCGACCCCGGGCCTCGCCCCGCTCGCGCCGGGCGAGGTGCTGGCCCGGTTCCTGCGCTCCCTCCACGTCCCCGGCGTCAGCGGGCGAATCGACGTCGACGAGGCCGCCGCCCTGTTCCGGACCCGGACTGCCGGCAGGCGGATGCTCATCGTGCTGGACAACGCCGCCGACGCCCGCCAGGTGCGGCCACTGCTGCCCGGCGGGTCGACGTCGACCGTCATCGTGACCAGCCGCACCCGGCTCACGACCTTGGACGCCACCGTGCGCCTGCATCTGGACACGCCGGGCGAACGCGACGCGATCGCCCTGCTGGCGGCCTTCGCCGGGCCCGAGCGCGTCGAGGACGACCCACAGGCCGCGTCCAGAATCGTCGAGCTGTGCGGCCGCCTGCCCCTCGCCGTCCGGATCGCGGGCGCCCGGCTGGCCGCCCACCCCCACTGGACGGCGGCGCGGCTGGCCTCGCGACTCGCGTCCGCGGAGAGCCGGCTGGACGAACTGGCCCACGGCGACCTGTGCGTCCGCACGAGCCTGGCCGCCGGTCACGAACTCGACCGGCATCCGGAGGCCACCGAGCTGTTCACGCTTCTCGGCCTCCTGGACATCGCCGACGTGACCGCGCCCGTCGCCGCCACTCTGACCGGCCGCCGCCCGGACGACGCCCACCACGCCCTGGACGCGCTGGTCCGCGCCCGGCTGCTGGAGTGCCACGCCCCGGACGACTACCGCATGCACGACCTGGTCCGGCTGTTCGCCCGCGAGCGGGCCGTCAGCACGCTGCCCGAAAGCGACCGCGCCGCCGCCGTCCGCCGGGCGGTCCACTTCCGCCTCGCGGGCTCCCTCGGCGCCACCGTCCTGCCGTCCCTGTCCGCGCTGATCGGCGCATGAAAGGCCGGGTCGTCCGGCCACGGCGCCGGCGATCCGAGGACCGGCGGCGCGCGAGGTTGACCCCGTAATGTCCTGATGGGCATGGTGGCCTGGTGACCAGCGATGAGACGCGTGACGGAGTTCCGCTGACCAACCTCGACCAGCCGCTGTTCGACGGCGCGGGCGCGACCAAGCGCGACCTGGTCGACTACCTGGACGCCGTCTCCGGCCGCATCATCCCGGCGCTGCGCCGCCGGCCGCTGTCGGTGATCCGCGTGCGGGCGGGCCAGGAGCCGTTCATGCAGAAGAACGTCCCCAAGTACACCCCGGAGTGGGTGCGCACGGTGACGCTGTGGGCGGAGACCTCGCGCAGGGAGGTCTCCTACGCCCTGTGCGACGACCGGCGCACGCTGCTGTGGTTCGCCAACCAGCGCGCGGTCGAATACCACCCGGCCCTGGTCACGGCCGACCACCTGGACACGCCGACGCACATGATCCTCGACCTGGACCCGCCGGAAGGGGACGCGTTCGGCATGGCGGTCCGCGCGGCGCACCTCGTACGCCGGGCGCTGGCCGACGACGGGCTGGCGGGCGCGGTGAAGACCAGCGGGGCCAAGGGGCTGCACGTGTTCGTCCCGCTGGAGCCGGGGATCGGCATGGAGGACATGGCGGCGGCCACCCGCGCCGTCGCCGCGCGGGCCGAGCGCCTGGACCCGGAACTGGCGACGACGGCGTTCATCCGGGAGGACCGTGGGGGCAAGGTGTTCCTCGACTCGACCCGGGCCGGCGGGGCGACCGTGGTGGCGGCCTACAGCCCGCGCATCCGGCCCGGGGTGCCGGTGTCCTTCCCGGTGGCGTGGGACGACCTGGACCGGGTGACGCCGAGCGACTTCACCCTGCGCACGGCGGCGGCCCTGGCCGGGGACGGCGACCCGTGGGCCGAGCTGATGCCCCCGCCGCAGCGACTGCCCGCCGACCTGATCGAGGAGGGCCACACGATCCCGGTCGCCCGCGTACAGGCGATGCACGAGGGCAAACGCCGCGCCCGCACCCGCCGAGGCTGACCCCGTAGAGCAGTGCCCTTGCCCTGGCGCCGTACGGCCTGGCCATCAGATCATCACCTGTGATTTATCAAACCGGCCTAGAGATGGAAGGGGCATGGCGCGGCGGCCATCGCCTGCGTGGCGATGGCCGCTGGCGTGCTGGATTCCGCCCGGAAACGTAAGCGCAACAAGTGAAGCGCCGCGCCTGTGTGAAGAAAGACTTCATGGCCTGCAGGCAGGGACCACCGCGTTTTCTCGTTGGGCGCTTAGCACGAAGGCGGACAGGCAGGTCTCCATCGTCATGTCTGCCGTGACCTGCTACATTCTTTCGGGAATTTACAGCGTCCAACACGCAAACAACAACAAGTAGCTGAATAGAACTCGAGGGTGGCCACCCTCCTTCATCCGGCGCAGGAGGGCCGCTTGATGAGTCGACGTAGGGCGACGAGGCGAGAAGTTACCTTCGCGACACTCTGTGGCGGCGGGATGACTTTGGCGCACATGGTGGATGCCGTCCTCAATCAGGGGACAGTAGTCGGTGGTCTGGTGGCCGGAATAATTCCGGGCATGCTTCTAACCGGTGTAATGATCTCATCTGCCATGTTCAGTGACCCGCCCTCTAAAAAATGAATCACCGGCGCCAAGAAAGGCCGCCATCGCGTAGCGCTACAGGAGTGGACTGCTACTACTTCCCGAGACGGCGACTGGTGGAAGAACGCGTTCCTGCACGCACTGTAGAACGCGCTCATGGCGATTACCATCGGAGCAGCCTCCGCCAAGACGATCGGCAACAATCACGAGGATTACTGCAGTCCGAAATGTGGCTACTGGACCAAGATGGACCTGTACACAACAAAAGCCTGGGCAGAATCCTGGGATACAACGTCAAGAGAAGTAACCCGAAAATGGCGAAGAATGCCTTCTGGGTGGCCGACCGGCTCAAGAATTGGGGTTGGTATCGACTCAAGTGCGCGAATGGAAAAGCTGTCATACTGCTATCGGTGAGGCTGGGTGAGCGTTATGTTCAGGTCGGTTCTGCTCGGAGTCATGTTGGTCGCATGCTTGGCTGCGTGCGGAGGCTCGGGTGGAGAGGATCCCGCTGCCTACGACTTCGCGTGGTTCGTTGGGGTGCAGCCTGGCGAGGCGAATGACAGCTATGTGGCGAAGGCCGATCTTTCGCCGGTGCAGTTGCGAGACTGTGCGGCAGGCTCCGATATGGAGTTCCCCTGGCTGAGTAGGGATGGCCGAAGCATCGCCCTCGTGGGCTGTTGGGCCAGAGGTTCGACTGATGATGACGGTGAGTACTCCGTCGTCGTCATACGCAGCGGAACCGAGCGGGAGATACGATTCCCAGCCTCCGTCGCCAGTTGGGTCGGCTCCAGTGGACGCATTGTTCTCGGGGACGATGAAGGAAATGTCGCTGTGGCGGACACGACTCAGTCGGCGCCTCCGAAAATCCTCGCCAAGGTAAAAGGGGAAATTCACTCCCTCGACGTAGACCCCGCCGGGCGCCGGATCGCCCTCGTGCACGGAGGCAGTGAGAATTATCAATCAAACGTCTTCGCTCCCACGGGGGCTTCCGTTTCGATCATTTCGATCCCGGACGGCAAGACAAGCGATGTGAACGTCGCCGGTGACCCGTCCGCTGTCGCATGGGCACCGGACGGTTCGAGCCTCGCTGTTCAGAATCCCACGAAATGGCTGCTCGTGGATCGGCAGAGTGCGGAAACAACGGCTGAGGTGGTGCGGCCCAATAAGGGAGATCGACCGTGCTTCCTCGCCGGCATGACAGTTCGCGGCATTCTCGGCTGGTGCTCTGCCGTTGGCGAAATGGTGACCGTGCGAGAAAACGGTCGGCCGCAAGTTCTAGTGAAACCTAAGGGAGTGAGACCATTCGCCGGAACTGTGAGCGTCGCCGTCGACAACGTGAAACCGTAGGTCATAGCATCCCGAGCGCCAGCGGAGGGACACAAAGCCTCATTAGAGAGGGTTTGGGTTTCGGCCCCGGCTGGGTCTTGCGCCCGACCCTGGCCCGTTCGGGCACCCGGAGCCGCCTCTTTGCCGAGGTGGGTCGGTCGGGTATCCAGCCCAGCGGTTTCTCCTCAGGAAGGGTAGCGCTTGAATCCTGATGACGAGTTCGGGCAATGGCTCTCACTTCTACAAGAGGACGAGGCATTCGATGTCGAGGTGGATCACCTCGATACGGGGGCGATCAAAGAGCTGCGGCGAATTCACGTGGAATATGGCCCGATCTTCGGGGATTCCCTTCGGGAGCGCTTGCTCGCCCTGCGGTTCACTCATTCCCAGCGCGCTCTTCAGTTGGTGCTTTCGGACCTTCCTGCTACCGCCCACTGGGATATCACCCCCGCGGTCTCGCTGGACGCGTCGTTCTGCGTCCAGGGTCCGGGAGTCGTCGTTCATGGCCGGGAAGTGTTTGGAATCGGATTCCTGGACGCTCTGGTAGAGATCGCGGCGAACGTTCAAGCGGACTGCATCGACGAGTTTCACCGCGTCTGGCCGCTGTGTCCCCGTCATCGACTTGGTTTGAAGCCGGCCGAGCGGAACGGCACCGGTGTTTGGCTGTGCGGTTCCGGTCCGCATGATGTCGCGAGAATAGGAGAAATTAAAGACGCTCGAACGAAGTCAGACCCGATCAACGCTCGCGAGCGGTAGCACGAGTTGCACGAGCTTGACCAGAACCACACCCGGAGCCTCGAGGAAGGCGTAGTGCGCGACACGAGGGAGTTCGATGTACTCGCCGTGCGGTGCCTCGATCTGATCGAACATCTCGCGGGCAAGCTCTGCCGGCGTTGCCAGGTCCTCGGCTCCGGCGATGACGAAGAAGGGACAGTCCAGCGACCGAACCTCGTCGAAGTCAATGCACATCAGCTCTGTCCAGAGCGCTTCGACCGAAGCCAGCGCGCCATGCTCGGTCGCCTCGATGTCGAACTCGTCGTAGAGCGGACTCATCCGGAGACGCTGAACTTCGTCGTCCTGGGCCAGGGCATGGATCATGCCGCCGTACGCCTCGACCCATCTGCGCTCGACGAGCATGGAGCTCATCGGCAGCGGCGCAGCATCCGGATAGGGGGCGATCGCCTCCAGGTCGGCGATCGCCTCCAGGTCACCGCGCTCGCGTGCGATCGCCAGCGTGCGCCGATAGCTGACCGCTTCGTTGCGGCGCATGTTGACGACCTGCCCGATGGACACGTACGCGTGCAAGAGCTCCGGTCGGGCCAGCGCGATCCGCATGCCGAGCACGGTGCCCCACGAGTGCCCCACGAGTACGAGGCGTTGCTGACCATAACGTTCGAGAAGGTGCTCGATCAGGTCTTCGGCGTCGGCCTGCATCAGGTCGATCGTGAGGTCCGTCTCGTGCCCGCGACCGTTGCTCCGATACGTCTTGCCCGCACCACGTTGGTCCCACTGCACGACGGTGAAGAAGTCCTCCCACGGCCGCTGGAAGGACCAGGATTCTCCCATCATGGGGGATCCGGGCCCGCCGTGGAGGAAGAGCAGTAGCGGGTTGTCACGGTGGCTGCCGCGCACGCTGACCCACTGATCGATGCCGCCGATGCGCACCGTTCGGTGATCTTCGACCCCGGCCGCCGGCAGCGTCTGATTGTCGGCGATCGCCTTGCGCCAGTCGAAACCAGGCTGCGGCCCTGAGCCGCCATCGCTCGACATCAGTCGACCTCCTCCACTGCTCTCGGTCTGTGCGCCGGGCACTGCGGCGTGGTCCGCGCTCAATTGCGCACGACCGGGAGCTCGAGCCAACTGGCACCACCCTCATGACGCACGCGCTGGGTCGCTCGTTCCCAGGTGTCGGCGGCCTGGTCACCGGTGTTGAGGTTGCGGTCCCACCGCGGGAACGAACTGCTCGTCACGTGCACCCGGATCCGGTGCCCGGCGAGGAAGACGTTGCTCGTCGACCACAGGTCGATCTCGACTTCGCAGACCTGATCGGCGTGCTCGACGACGCGCGCGATGCCGTCACAGATGTTCCACGACGTCCCGTCCTCGTCGACGTCGCAGAGCCGGGCGACCCAGTCGGTCGACGGCGCGGAACTCTCGACCGTGAGCCGGGCGCGAACCCGCCCGGTGACCTCGAGGTCCGCCTCGAGTGGCGCCGAGGTGTAGACGAGTATGTCGTCGCGGCTCTCCACCGGCGCCTGGTCGATCGGCCCGGCCGGATGACCCGGGATCCATGCGGTGTTCCCGCCCACCGTCGGCACGGGGTCGGCCGGGTCGTAGACGAACTCCCGCACATCACCGTCGACACCGCGGGAGGCACCGCCGGCGGCATCGCGGGAGGCATCGCGGGAGGCATCGCGGGAGGCATCGCCGGGCGCATCGGGCGCCACCGTGCCGTCCGGGTGCAAGAACCAGCGTTCGTCGCGCGCACGGGCCAGCGGCCAGTCGTCCTCGTCGCGCCACTCGTTGCGTCCCATCACGAAGATCCGCACCCGTCGTTCGGGCAGTGGGACGGACGCCGCCGGACCGAGGTGCCTGGAGAACCAGGCGAGGTGGCGACCGAACCAGGACTCCGCATAGTCGACCATGAAGGTCTCCCGCTGGCTCCGCATGCCGAAGTACCGCTCGCCGACCGGGTCGCGCGGGCTCTGGTGGGTCCACGGTCCCACGTGTAGCCGGGCATCGAGGCCACGGCTCCGTGCGGCGACGAAGGCATCGAGCGTGCCCTGCACCGCGATGTCATACCACCCACTGGTCGCGGCGATGGCGAGGTCGGAGTCGAGCCCGTCGAAGTCGGCGTCGGTATAGGAGGCCGCAGCACTCACGTCCAGCGACATCGAGGCGGTCGGCAGGCCGAGCCGCACGGCGGCCGGCAGCTCAACGGCCGGCAGCTCCCAGTAGCCCGTCGACCTCAGTCCGTCATAGGCCGCCACGAGCTGCTCGAACCGGGCCGGGTGTTCGTCTGGGGAGCTGGTGCGCGCGATGTAGTCGAATCCCTGCAGCAGTACCCAGAACGCGGGCAGGCCGAGGTCGACGGCACCGCCACGCCGGATCACGCCGTCGGCCATGTCCTTCCACGTCAACGCGGGCGCGATCGCCTTCAGCGAAGGCGGATTCATCGACGCGGCCGCCCATTGGGTGGTACCGACATAGCTGGCCCCGTACATGCCGACACGGCCGTTGGCGCCAGGCAGACGCGCCGCCCACTCGACCGAGTCGTAGCCGTCCTCCCGCTCGTGCTCGAGCGTCTCCCATGCTCCCTCGGAGGCGTAACGGCCGCGGACGTCCTGCACGACCACGATGAACCCGAAGCGGGCCAGGATGAGTGGGTCGAACCCGTGTCCCGCGTCGCCCGGGGTGTTCTTGTCGTACGGCGTGCGGGACAGGATCACCGGGAAGGGACCCTCTGCGTCGGGCCGGAAGACATTGGCCCGCAGCACTGCCCCGTCTCGCATGGTCGCCTCGACGTCGAACTCGGTGATCACACGGTGGCCTCCGCTCATGTCGTCGGCTCCTCTCTTGAAGTCGGTTGCCGTTCGGAGAAACAGTCCTCAGACCGGCGGGCAGGCATGTGCGCGGTGAACCACGCGATCATCCGGGCGACGTGGTCGAACGCGGCCGGCATGCTCCTGACGCCGTGCCCCTCGTGCGGGTAGGTCACCAGGACGGTCTCGCTGCCCTGTGCCTGGAGGGCGCGGTGCATTTCCAGCGCCTGAGCCGGGTGCGTGATTCGGTCCAGGGCCCCGCAGATGCTCAGCAGCGGAGTCCGAACCGAAGCGGCATGATGCACCGGGCTCCGAGTCAGGTGCAATCCGTCCGGGTCGTTCGGGTCCTGGCCCAGGAAGATGTCGAAGAACCCTGGGATGTTGCTGGTGAAGCGGTCGCTGACCCAGTTCGACGTGGGCGCCACGGTGACGGCGGCGGCGAAGCGCCGGCTCTGGGTGATCAGCCACGAGGTCATGAAGCCGCCGTAGCTCCCGCCGGTGACGCCGATCCGGTCCGGGTCGGCTTTCCCCGCCGCCACCAGGGCGTCGAGGGCGGCCAGATGGTCGGCGGCGTCGGCCCCGCCGACATCGCCGATCACACTTCGGGCGGCGTCCTGGCCGAGGCCGCTCGATCCACGGACGTTGGGGAGGAAGAGCGCGTAGCCCTCGGCGAGCGCCAGCTGAACGAACGCCGACCTGCCGACGTACAACGGCGGGCTGAAGAAGACCGGACCCCCGTGGATCTGGACGATCAGCGCGTGCGGCCCGGGCGTCGGAGGTGTGAGCAGCCAGCCGTGGAGCTCGAGTCCATCCGGGGCGACCCACGAGAAGTCGCATGCCGAGCCGAGCGAGGCGACCGTGGCGGCTGTTTCCGGTGAGACGAACCTGCGGATGCGGCGTTCGTGACCGCCTTCGAGCGCGACCAGCGTGGGCGCCTCGAAGAACGACTCGGTCATGAACAGCACGTCATCGGGTCGCCCACCGAGCGGCGCGATCCGGGGCAGGACGAGGCCACTGACCGCACGCTCAGCGCTCCGCCACAGTTCTCGCGAGTTCTGCGAGCTCAGGTCCAGCACGCCGATGACCGAGTCCGGTCCCTGCAGCGCGGCGAAGAGCAGCGCCTCCTCACCGCGCCAAACGAGCTGGACGACGTCCGCACCGAGCGTCGCCGGCCGGCTGACGGTCCCGGCGCCGACGTCGATCAGCCGGACCTCACCGGCGACGATGTCACGGTCACTGCACACGGCTTCGGCGACCGCGACCGTCGCCCCAGACGGGGACGCGGCGATCCAGCCGAGTTGGTCGCGTGGGACGAGCAGGGTCCGCACGCTGCCGTCGTCGACACCGATGAGCCTGACGTCCGCGGTGTACCAGGCTCCTTCGTCCGGCTGATCGGAACAGATCGCCGCGACATGCCGCGGTCCACACCAGACGCCGCGCCACACATTCACGCCGGGCGGCGACACCTGCCGTGCCGTGCCCATGGCGATGTCATACACCCACAGCATGCGGTAGGGCGCCGCCGATGGCACCCCGTCGACGTCAGGGGCCCACGCCGGCCCCTGGTCGCGGCCACCGACCGCCACGGCCCCCTGGATCCCGGCGATGTCCGAGCCGAGGCCCGCGACGCCGAGCAGGATCGTCCGCCCGTCCGCCGACCATTCCAGCGACTCGGCGAACCCGGGCACCTGCGCGGTCGCGCGGTCCTCGCTCGAGCCGACATCGAGGATGCGCAGGCTCGCGATGCCGGACTCGTCGCGGTCGGACAGGTAGGCGATCAGCTTTCCGTCCGGCGACCATCGCGGCGAGGTGTCCGAGCCTTGCCCGTCGGTACGCAGGGCGACATCGCCGGTGGCGAGGTCGACCAGCGCGATCCGGGTGCGGGTGGTGCCGTCCCGGCGCAGCTCCCCCTCCAGCGAGGCGGACACCGAGGCGGCGGCCACCGCACGGAGTCCGTCGGGCGCGGCTTCGAGCGACTCCAGTGCGACCACGGCGCCGCTGCCCGGACGCAGCCAGTCCGACGTCAGGGATCTGGCGCGGGAGAACAGCCGGTCGTCTCGGAGATCGGTCTTCATGGGTCTCGATTCCTCGATATCGGCTCAGAGCAGGAAGTTCTTGGGAGGGTCGACCTCGGTGAGGATCGGGCGTGTGGCCGTGTACGCCGCGACGTCGTGCGCCGTCTCACCCGCCGTCGCGAAGTCGGCCATGATCTCGCCGATCACCGAGGCGAACTTGAAGGCGTGTCCGCCGCCGACCGCTACCGAGATTCGGTCGTGACCGGGCACCAGGTCGAGGATGAAGTCGCGGTCGGGCGGCAGGGTGTAGAGGCAGGTCTTCTCGCGTCGTACCGCTGCGTTCGAACCTGGCAGCAGGTCGGCCATCATCGTGCGAACGGTGGCACTCAGATCCGGGTCGGGATCGAACGAGCGAGAGTCGGCGGTGACCTCCCGTCCGCCCGCGTCGATCGCGGCCTTCACCGCGGATTCGCCGAAGATCGGGAAGCCGTAGAGCGACGGCCTCGCCATCCACATCCATACCGGGAACCGGGACCAGTGGAAGTCCATCGGCCGAGCAGGCACCAGGTAGGTGACCTGCTCCTGGGTCACCGTCAACGGGAACGACGCGCCCACCATGGCCAGGACCTCGTTGGTCCAAGGACCGGCGGCGACGACGAGACTGCGCGCCGAGAACGTCTCGGTCCCCACCCGCACCCTGACCCCGTCCGGGCGGACGTCGATCCCATCGACGCGGGCATGCTCGCGAAGCTCCGCCCCGTGGTCCACGGCCACCCGGCGGTTGAGCCGGTTCGCGATGCCGGCCATCACGAAGCCGCCTTTGGCGTGATACGCGGCTCGAGTCGAGGAGTCCAGCGAGAACTGAGGCCACCGCTCCATGACCTCGCGGGCACTGAGCGTCTGCACTCGCTCACCCGCCGCACGCGCGTTGTCGACGAACGTCTCGAGCGAGAGCTCCGCGTGCTCGGGGTAGAGGTCGAGACAGCCGCACCTGTTCACGACCTGCTGCCCGGTCATCACCTCGAGTTCCTCCCACGAGCGGTAGGCCTCCTGGGCGAGCCGCGCGTAGGCCTCGGTGTGGTAAGTGACGCGGATCAGTCTGCTGTGGTCCTCGGACTCTCCGCGCCCGTGTCCGAGCTCGAACCGCTCAAGGCCCAGCACTGATGCCCCACGAACCGCGAGCTGGCGAACGGTGGCGCTACCGAGCGCGCCGAGACCGATCACGATGTGGTCGTACGTGCCATCGCTCATCCGCGTTTCCTTGCTCTGGTTCGGTGGGGGTTGGCGGGAGTCTAGGTACGACAGAGCCGGAGCGAGCCCGACACCGCGTGGGTTGCAACGACGGCATCGCCGTTGTTGCAACCCACGTCGATGACCGGGGAGGTCCTGGCGGACACCGAACTCAGCCGAGTGCGTCACCGGCAAGCCGGCGCCCGATCGTCTCCGCGGCGCCGATCGCCTCGCGGTGGAGTCGCACGCGGTG
>NZ_JBFAGG010000017.1:0-41500 GCF_040653595.1 Sphaerisporangium sp. NPDC051011
ACGATGGTCCAGCGGACGAAAGTGCTCGCTCACCAGCGGCTACCAGGCACCGAGTCTGCCCGATCAGCCGACCCGGTAGCTCCCATTAGCGGGCGCGGCGCTCGGCGGACTCGACGACGTTCGTCAGCAGCATCGCGCGGGTCATCGGGCCGACGCCGCCCGGGTTGGGGGCGAAGAACCCCGCGACGTCCTTGACCTCCAGGGCGACGTCACCGGCCAGCTTCCCGTCCAGGCGGGACACGCCGACGTCCAGGACGGCCGCGCCCGGCTTCACCATGTCGGCCGTGATCAGCCCGGGCACCCCGGCGGCGGCCACGACGATGTCGGCCCCGCGCACGTGGGCCGCGAGGTCATGGGTGCCGGTGTGGCAGAGGGTGACGGTGGCGTTCTCGGTGCGGCGGGTGAGCAGCAGGCCGAGGGGACGGCCCACCGTGATGCCCCGGCCGATCACCGTGACCTCGGCGCCCTTGATCGGCACGCCGTACTCCTGCAGGAGCGTCACGATGCCGCGCGGCGTGCACGGCAGCGGCGCGTCCACCATGTGGACGAGACGGCCCAGGTTGACCGGGTGCAGGCCGTCGGCGTCCTTCGAGGCGTCCATGCGCTCGATCAGCGCCTGGGTGTCGAGGTGGCGGGGCAGCGGGAGCTGCACGATGTACCCCGTGCAGGCGGGGTCGGCGTTGAGCTCGTCGATCGCGGCCTCGACGTCGGCCTGGGTGGCCGTCTCCGGGAGGTCCTTGCGGATCGAGGCGATGCCGACCTCCGCGCAGTCGCGGTGCTTGCCGGCGACGTAGATCTGGCTGCCCGGGTCCTCGCCCACCAGGATGGTGCCGAGGCCGGGCGTGACGCCTTCCGCCGCGAGCCGGGCGACCCGCTGCGCGAGGTCCGCCTTGATCTTCGCCGCGGTGGCCTTACCGTCGAGAATCTGCGCGCTCACAACTCGCCATCCTTCCATGCCGCCCCCGCGCACCACGCCCTCAGGGGTTCCGGCTCGTTCCCCGGCTCCACGCACCCGGCCGCGCGCGCACGCCCCGTCCCCCAGAGAGGTGCGGCCGGCACTGCCGAGAACTTCCGCCTGCCAAGGATAGTTTCCGGCGATGCCCGCCCCAACCTCCGCCGACCGCCGCCCCTGGTGCCGTCACGGAGGCCGGGTGATCTCGTGTGCGCGGCGCGCCCCCACCCGCTCCCGGAGAGGGACGGCCCCTTCGTTGCGGTGCTCACGGGGTTTTTGGATGCTTGAACCATGGAAAGCGTGAATCCCCCGCGAGGTCGCGAGCTGCTCATCGCTGCCAGGCACATCGCGGTCGCTCTTGGATACAACGTCGCCGACGTCACGGAACTCGCCGTCACCATGGGCAACGAAGGCCGCCGTGACTGGCCCACCGCCGACCTGCTGCTGACCGCGCTCGCCGAGCTCGCCCTGCGTGCCCCCGGCCGCCGCGAGATCGTCGGCCCCGCCCAGGCGAGGGAGACCCTCGGCGTCCCCCGCGTCCACCGTCTCGCCGGACTGCCGGACGACCCCCGGAAGTAGGGGGACGACCGGCAGGTGCGTGGATCAGTGGAAGAAGTGCCTCGTGCCGGTGAAGTACAGCGTGATGCCCGCCTTGGACGCGGCCTCGACGACCTCTTCGTCGCGGATGGACCCGCCCGGCTCGACGACCGCCTTCACCCCGGCGTCGATGAGCACCTGAAGCCCGTCCGCGAACGGGAAGTACGCGTCCGAGGCGCCCACGGAGCCCTTGGCGCGCTCCCCCGCCCGTGACACGGCGAGCCGCGCGGAGTCGACCCGGTTGACCTGGCCCATGCCGACGCCGACCGTCGCGCCGTCCGCGGCGAGCAGGATCGCGTTCGACTTCACCGACCGGCACGACTTCCACGCGAACGCGAGATCGGCCAGCACCTCGGGCGAGGCCGGGGACCCGGCCTTCAGCTCCCACGTGGACGGGTCGTCGCCGGGCGCGTCCACGCGGTCCACCGTCTGGACGAGCAGCCCGCCGTCGATGCGGCGGTACTCGGCGGCGCCCGCCGGCCCGGCGGGGCAGCGCAGCAGCCGGATGTTCTTCTTCGTCGTCAGCACCGCGAGCGCCTCGGGGCTGAACCCGGGCGCGACGACGACCTCGGTGAAAATCGGCGCGATCTGCTCGGCCAGCTCGCCGGTGACCTCGCCGTTCACGGCGATCACCCCGCCGTACGCGGACATCGGGTCGCAGGCGTGCGCCTTGCGGTGCGCCTCGGCGACGTCGGCGCCCACGGCCAGCCCGCAGGGGTTGGCGTGCTTGATGATCGCGACGGCGGGCTCGGAGAAGTCCCAGGCCGCGCGCCAGGCGGCGTCGGCGTCCACGTAGTTGTTGTACGACATCTCTTTGCCGTGCAACTGCTCGGCGCTCGCGAGTCCGTCCCCGGACGCGGTGTACAGCGCGGCGCCCTGGTGCGGGTTCTCGCCGTAGCGCAGCACGGCGCCGCGCGTCCAGGTGGCGCCCATGAACTCCGGCCAGCCGCCCTCCTCGGGCGCGTACACGTTGGCGAACCACGAGGCCACTGCCGTGTCGTACGCGGCGGTGTGCGCGTACGCCTGGGCGGCGAGGCGGCGGCGCTGCGGCTCGGTGAACCCGCCCTCCTCGACGGCCCGCAGGACGTCCCCGTACGCGCGCGGGTCCACGACGACCGCGACCGTGCCGTGGTTCTTGGCCGCCGCGCGGATCATGGCCGGGCCGCCGATGTCGATCTGCTCGACGCAGTCCTCCTCGGACGCGCCGGAGGCCACCGTCTCCTGGAAGGGGTACAGGTTGACGACGACGAGCTGGAACGGCTCGATCTCCAGCTCTTCGAGCTGCTTGACGTGGGAGGGGTTCGCCCCGTCGGCCAGCAGGCCGGCGTGCACGCGCGGGTGGAGGGTCTTGACCCGGCCGCCGAGGCACTCGGGGAAGCCCGTGAGCGACCCCACCGGGGTCACCGGCACACCGAAGGAGGCGATCTTCGAGGCCGTGCCGCCCGTGGACACGATCTCGACGCCGGCGGCGTCCAACGCCAGGGCCAGCTCCTCCAGCCCCGACTTGTCATAAACGGTGATCAACGCGCGCCGGATGGCGATGCGGGTCACTTCGTGCTCCTCCCTGTGTCCGGGTGGTCCGGCACGCCGGACGGCCCGGATGTTGCGACTGGCTCAGAGACTCTCACGCGCCCCGGCCCTTGAGCGCCTCCGTGCCCTCCCACCGTTCCGCGTCGCCGGCGGGCCGGCCGAGGCGGACGTGACGGCCGGCCATCGTCCAGCCGTACCGGGCCATGCGGCCCACGACGTCCACGAGCAGGCGGCGCTCGACGACCTTGATGCGCTCGTGCAGCGAGTTCTCGTCGTCACCATCCTCCACCGGGACGGGCTCCTGCGCGATGACCGGGCCGGTGTCCACGCCCGCGTCGACCAGATGGACCGTGCAGCCCGTGACGCGCACGCCGTACTCCAGGGCCTGCGGGACCGCGTGGGCGCCGGGGAAGGCCGGCAACAGGGCGGGGTGGGTGTTGACGACGGGGAACGCCTCCAGCACCCGGGGGCCGAGGATCTTCATGAACCCGGCGGACACGACGAGATCGGGGCCGTACGCGGCGATCCGCTCGTGCAGGGCCTCGTCCCACGCGGCGCGAGTCGGGAAATCAGGCACTTTGACCACGAAAGCGGGCAGACCTGCGCGCCGCGCGCGGGCCAGACCCTCGATGTCGTCGCGATCGGCGCCGACCGCGACGACATGGGCGCCATAGGCTTCGTCAGCGGTGGCGTCCATGATGGCCTGTAGGTTGGTCCCGGAACCGGAGACGAGGACCACGAGCCGAGCCGACAGGGCTGCACTCCTTCGGGGCGACGTTGACGGTACGGCTGTCAGCGTATAGGCCCCGCCACGCTCCCCAACGCAGAGGAGGTCAGGTGCTACCACCACCCGCCGAGACTTCGGGGGTCGAGATCGGGCGCCGGGCGCTACTGCTGTCCATCGGCGCGCTGGCGCTGACGTTCCTGATACCGGTGATGGGCCTGGCCCTCGGCGTCTTCTCCGTCGTCGTCTGCGTACGGGCCTGGCGGGCGCTCTCCCGCAAGAAGGGCTCCGTGGTCATGCCGGTGCTCGGGACGCTGGTCTCGCTGGCCTCGATCACGCTGGCGGCGTCGGTGACGTGGCTCCAGTCGTACTTCAGCACCGAGCTGAGCACCTACGCCGAGTGCATGAAGGGCGCGGGCACCTCGACGTCCCAGCAGGTCTGCGTCACCGACCTCCAACGCGGCATGGAACGCAAACTCCCCTTCATGCCCAAGGGCAGCATCCAACTCCCCTTCCCTCCCTGATCCCGCCCGGCCGGGCACGGTCCGCGCGGCTCATGATCGCGCGCGGCGCGCGAGTACGGTGGAAACCGTCCGGATGAGGCCGCCGCGCGGGACGTGGGGTTTCCCGGGCGCGAGCCGGACCGGCGGCGCGGACCTGACCTGGTACGTGTGGGATGTCGGCTCAGGCGGGCCAGGAGGCGGAGGAGCCGGTACAGTCGCGGTGCCCTGTGCCGTCCTCGGGGCGAAAGAACCGAGGCACGACCGCGTGGCCGAGACCGGAACGCCGTACGCCCGTGCATTCGAAGGAGAAGCCGTGAGCGCCTGCACCCACATCAGCTTCGTGCAAAACGTCGAGCCGCACACCGACCTCGGATGCGAGGACTGCCTGGCCACCGGAGGGCGCTGGGTCCACCTGCGCACCTGCCTGACCTGCGGGCACGTCGGCTGCTGCGACTCCTCGCCCAACCGGCACGCCTTCCACCACGCCGCCGGCGACGGCCACCCCATCGCCGAGTCGTTCGAGCCCGGCGAGGACTGGGCCTGGTGCTTCGCCGACCAGGTCCTCTTCGAGCCCTCCCCCAGCGGCAAGGGCGCCCGCGCGCACGTGTAGGCGCCGCGGACCCGCCTGTCGCGGTACCAGGCGGGCGGGCCGAGGTGTCGTGGTCCCAGGCGCGTAGGTTTGCCTGTCGCGGTACCAGGCGCGCGGGTTACCTGTCGCGGTCCCAGCCGCGTGGATCTACCGTCGCGGCCCAGGCGCGGGGGTCTACCTGTCGCGGTCCCAGGCGTAGGGGTCGACGTAGATGACGTGGCCGCCGCGGTCGTCGGATTCGTCCACGATGTCGCGGCGCGGGGGTGGGGTCTTCGCGCGGGGCGAGGTGGACGGGGCGGTGGTGGCCGAGCCGTGCTCGTCCGACCAGTCGGCGCGGATCACCGGGATGGGCCCGGTGTCGCACTCGGTGGCGTCCATCCAGTGACCGGACGGCTCGGGGGCGGGCGGCGCGGCCGGTCTGCCCCTGGCCGCCACGCTCGCGACCTTGGCGAGGGCCTCCCCCGCCCTGCGTACGGGGGCGGGCTCGGCGCGCGCCGCGTGGTACATCAGCCACCAGTTGGTCAGCCCCGCGGAGATGCCGGCGGCGACGCCGACCTCCAGCGCGACCGACAGGGCGACCTCCCAGGCGGACGGGCCCACCGCCGACAGGCGCGCGCCGCCGAGCGGACCCCCGGCGAGGGCCGCGAGCAGCGCCGCCGACAGCCCCGTGGCCAGGCCGCAGACGAACCCCCACAGCGGGGCGGACTCCAGTTGCGGGGTCGGGGCGACGCGCGCCACCACCACCCCCGCGACCGCCCCCGCGAGGAACGGCACCGCCAGCACGCTCATGATCCAGGGGGACGTGACCCCGGAGTCGGGGAGGGCGCCGAGGATCGGCAGGGCAGGCACGCCGCCGAGCTGGACGCCGGTGGGCGCCACGAGGGTGCCCGTGCCGAGGGCGAAGCCGGGGCCGCTCAGGTAGGCCATGCCCCAGACGACGAAGTTGAACAGGTACAGCACCTCGACGAGCAGCAGGAGCAGCCCGCCGACGAACCCCGGCGCCAGCACCCCCGACAGCCGGTGGATCTCGCCGAAGTTCATCACGACCGCCGTGAGGACCAGCACGAGCCCGGCGGCGAGCAGCGTCGAGAGGGCGACGGCCGTACCGGCCACGACCGACCGCGCGCGCTCGGGGAGCAGCCGCAGCATCGAGCGCCAGGGCCCGATCGTACGCGCCGTCGCCAGCGAGCCCGCCACGAAGGCCAGCAGGAAGTGGCTCAGCAGCGCCTCGCCGACGAACGGCTGCGTCACGTTGTTCTGTGCCACCAGCGCGATCACGCCCGCCAGCAGCGCGTACGGGGCCGCCAGGGAGATTCCCGCCTGGGCGATCAGGACGAGCTGGGCGCGGCGGCGGGCGTTGGCCAGGTCCTTGGGGCTGCCCTTGGGCAGACGGGCGGGCAACCTGAGACGGAGGTCGGCGTCGCGGGCCATCCAGATGGCGGCGCGGTAGAGCAGGGCGGCCGGGAGGGCCATCAGGCCGAGCGGCAGCAGGCCGACCCGCCCGTTCGGGATGGCGAAGCCCGTGTGGTGGGCGGCGAGCCAGACCTGGCAGGCCGCGCGGAAGACGCCCGGGAGCCCCTGCCCGAAGGCGCCGCGCGGGGCGGCGATCCACCCGATGAGGGTGAGCGTGGTCAGCACGGCGAGGCCGACCCCGAGCGTGGAGGCGGCGGCGAGCATCCCGGAGACGGGCAGCGGGCGGCGGGTCTCGTCGTCGTCGCCTCCGCCTCCCGTGAGGGGGAGGCGGCCGAGGACTGTGCGGGGAGCCGCCCGGAGCTGATCGAGAAGGGCCGTCACAGTAGTCGATGCTCTCAGGCCCCGGGGCACCGGCGAGCGTAAGGCGACCGCGTGTCGCCCGCTTTGTCCCGCAGACGATCACCTGTCCGGTCCAGGCGAGCACCGTACGGCGGGTCCGCGCCACGTCCCGCGCGGCGAGCCACGGCCTCCCATGCCCTGCGGAAAGCGCCGGACAACGGCCCCGGAAACGCAGAAACGCCCAGCGGGGAGCCGGGCGCTTCTGATGGTCACCGGTCGTGAACGGTGCTCCGGTGGGCGTTCAGAGGGAACGCATGACCTCACGCATGAGGCGGGCGGTCTCGCTGGGGGTCTTGCCGACGCGGACGCCGACCTTCTCCAGCGCTTCCTTCTTGGCCTGCGCCGTCCCGGCCGAGCCGGAGACGATCGCGCCGGCGTGGCCCATGGTCTTGCCCTCGGGGGCCGTGAAGCCCGCGACGTAGGCGACGACCGGCTTGGTGACGTGCTCATCGATGTAGGCCGCGGCGCGCTCCTCGGCGTCGCCGCCGATCTCGCCGATCATCACGATCGCGTCCGTGCCGGGGTCGTTCTGGAACGCCTCCAGCGCGTCGATGTGCGTGGTGCCGATCACCGGGTCGCCGCCGATGCCGACGGCCGTCGAGAAGCCGATGTCGCGCAGCTCGTACATGAGCTGGTAGGTCAGCGTGCCCGACTTGCTCACCAGGCCGATGCGGCCCGCCGAGGTGATGTCGGCCGGGATGATGCCGGCGTTGGAGGCGCCGGGCGAGGCGATGCCGGGGCAGTTCGGGCCGATGATGCGGGTCTTGGCACCCTTGGAGATGCTGTAGGCCCAGAACTCGGTGGTGTCGTGCACGGGCACGCCCTCGGTGATGACCACGGCGAGCGGGATCTCGGCGTCGATCGCCTCGATGACGGCGGCCTTGGTGAACGCCGGAGGCACGAAGATCACGCTGACGTCGGCGCCCGTGCCGGCCATGGCCTCGGCCACGGTGGCGAAGACGGGCAGGCCCACGCCGTCGAAGTCGACGGTGGTGCCGGCCTTGCGGGGGTTCGTCCCGCCGACGACCTTGGCACCGGCCTTGAGCATGCGACGGGTGTGCTTCGACCCCTCGGAGCCCGTGATGCCCTGGACGATGATCTTGCTGTTCTCGGTCAGCCAGATTGCCATTACGCACCTACCGCTGCGAGCTCGGCGGCCCGCTTGGCCGCGTCGTCCATCGTGTCCACCAGTTCGACGCGGGAGAGGCCCGCGTCGGACAGAATCTGCCGCCCGAGGGTGGCGTTGTTGCCGTCCAGCCGGACGACCAGCGGGTGCGTTACGGCCTCGCCGCGGTCGGAGAGCAGCTTGAACGCCGAGATGATGCCGTTGGCGACGGCGTCGCAGGCGGTGATGCCGCCGAAGACGTTGACGAACACCGACTTCACGCTCGGGTCCGACAGGACGATCTCCAGGCCGTTGGCCATGACCTCGGCCGAGGCGCCGCCGCCGATGTCGAGGAAGTTCGCGGGCCGCTGGCCGCCGTACTGCTCGCCGGCGTAGGCCACGACGTCCAGCGTCGACATGACCAGGCCCGCGCCGTTGCCGATGATGCCGACCGACCCGTCGAGCTTGACGTAGTTGAGGTCCTTCTCCTTGGCCCGGGCCTCGAGCGGGTCCTCGGCGGCCTTGTCGGCGAACGCCGCGTGCTCGGTCTGGCGGAAGGAGGCGTTGTCGTCCAGGGTGACCTTGCCGTCGAGGGCCTTCACCTGGCCGTCCTGCGTGAGGATCAGCGGGTTGACCTCGACGAGCGTGGCGTCCTCGTCGACGAAGACGGCCCACAGCTTCTCGATGATCTGGGCGGCGCCGTCCAGCGCGGCCTCCGGCAGGCCGCCGGCCTGGGCGATCTCGCGGCCGCGCGCGCGGTCGACGCCGGTCAGCGGGGAGACCGGGATCTGGGCGACCTTGTCGGGCGCGGTGTGGGCGACCTCTTCGATGTCCATGCCGCCCGAGGCGGAGCAGATGGCGAGGAAGGTGCGGTTCGCGCGGTCGAGCAGGAAGGAGAAGTAGTACTCCTCTGCGATCGCGCTGGCTTCTTCGACGAGGACCTTGTGAACGGTGTGGCCCTTGATGTCCATGCCGAGGATGCCGGTGGCCTTCTGCTCGGCATCGGCGACGTCGTCGGCGACCTTGACGCCACCCGCCTTGCCACGGCCCCCGGTCTTGACCTGGGCCTTGACGACGACGCGACCGGTCAGCTGCGCTGCCGCCGCCCGCGCTTCCTCCACGGTGTGCGCGACGATGCCGCGCGGCACCGGGATGCCATACTCCGCGAAGAGCTCCTTCGCCTGATGTTCGAACAGGTCCACGAGGGTCCGTCCTTGCTAGTCCGGCTGACTTCTTCTCTACGTTGAGGACCAGACCCCGGGGACCCGCGCTCTGCCGCTCTGCCGGGAAGCCTGGCCTCAGAAGCCTAGCCGCCACCGGGATGTGGGGCGCCCTCCGGGGGGCCTTTACCCCCTCGACTCATGTAATGCGATACGGCAAATTTTCCTAAATTTCGCCAAACCGGGTTGATGACGGCCGCGTCCCGCCCGGTCCGTGGTCCGAGGACGACGCCGTCGGACGCTGATCGCCGGACCGCTCCCCCTCCTCGCGAGGCCGCCACCGCCTGGCCCGTCCCCGGGTCGCCGCCCTGCTCCCGACCTGGTGCCCGCCCTCCCGCCCGCCCTGGTCGTCGGCCTGGTCGTCGGCCGGTGAGGTCGTCGCGTCACGATGGGCGATTCGCACATGCCTATATTTCGCCCGGTGGTCGTCATTTCGTCTAAAACACGTCTATATCAGGGATTCCGTGATATCTACATGATCTCGACTGGCGAGAACGCCGGGACCCTCCACCACGGGACAGGGTCATACAACAGGAGGAACCCCTCAATGAGGCGAATGATCGCCCTAACCGCGGTCGCCGTGGCCGCGCCCGCGCTCGCACTGACCGTGCCCACCACAGCGCACGCCACCCCCAGCACCACCACAGTGAAGTCCGCCCTCGCGCCGGCCGGCCCGGTCGACGCCCTGCGGCAGCAGTTCGCCACGAAGGGCTCCGTCCGGATCAGCGAGGACGTACGGATGGCGTTCGACGGAAAAGTCGACCTGCGCTCCCGCATCGAGGGCGTCGTGCGCTTCGGGAAGGCCGGCCCCGACGCCGTCGACCTCAAGATGACGGGCAAGGCGGGCAAGACCGTCGACCGGATGCAGGTCATCACGGTCGGCGGGAAGACGTACATGAAGAGCCCGATGTACGACGACATTCTGCCGGCGGGACGGAGCTGGGTGCGCACGACCGGCGGCGTGTCCACCACCAGCGCCAGCACGATCGACATCCTGCAGCCGAAGATCCTGAAGGCGGTGCTCGCGCACACCACGAGCAAGGCCCCGGGCGGCACGATCGACGGCGCGCGCACCGTCCTGCTGCGCGGTTCGATCAAGCTGAGCGACCTGGCCAAGGCGTCGCCGGACGTCGCCCCGCTCGCCAAGATGTTCAAGACGGGCAAGACCATCAGCCTGCCCTGGAAGCTGTGGGTGGGCGCCGACCAACTGCCGCGGCGGTTCCAGTCGACGTTCACGCTCTCGGGCGGGGACGTGATGGGCGACATGTCGACCGCCACCGACACCCGCTTCACCGCGTGGGGCGCGAAGGTCGTCATCAAGGCTCCCCCGGCCGACCTGGTCGTCGACGAGAAGGACCTGACCGAGGAGCTTCCGGAGCTGCCCAACTTCTCGACCAAGGTCCCCGGACTCGCCTCCCGTGAGGGCTGACCTGGGAGCTGACCGCCCGCGCCCCGGCCGTCCGGCGAAGGACCACCGCTCCCTGCGGTGGATCACCGTGACGGCCGTGG
This sequence comes from Sphaerisporangium sp. NPDC051011, assembly GCF_040653595.1. NCBI lineage: Bacteria > Bacillati > Actinomycetota > Actinomycetes > Streptosporangiales > Streptosporangiaceae > Sphaerisporangium > Sphaerisporangium sp. NPDC051011. The sequence goes on from NZ_JBFAGG010000017.1 coordinate 10,542, forward strand.
TCGCGGCCGCCCTGGCCGTCCCCACGGCCGCGACGGCGAGCACGCAGGCGGCTCCGGCCACGCCGGTCGGCACCCTCGCCCGGCTCCTGGCCAAGGGCTCGAGCGTCAAGGTCACCAGCCGGTACGCCACCACGTCGAAGGGCACGACGGACGACTGGAGGGAGACCGGCGCGCTGCGGCTCGGCCGCTCCGGCGTCGTCGCCTCCGACCTGACCGGCCGGTACGTGAACTTCTCCGAACGCAACCGGGCCGAGGAGCAGGCGAAGCCCCGGCGGTACGTCACCTTCCCGAAGGTGGAGTACGGGTCGGGTCCTCTCTGGGAGCCGTACCTGCCCATGGGGAAGACGTGGGTGCGCTTCACCGGCAAGGACGCCGCCGCGCCCGGCCTGGCGACCCTCGTCGACATCTTCGAACCGGGGGTGTACCAGGGGCTGCTCGCCACGACCTCGGTCAAGCGGGACGGCGGCAAGGTCGGCGGGGCCCCGACGACCCTCTACGAAGGCGCCATCCCCTTCGGCAAGCTGTACGCGCTGGCACCGTCGCTGCACACGCCCTATTGGAAGCCCGACCGGGCCAGTGCCAAGGTCAAGGTGCGGTGGAAGCTGTGGCTGGGCAAGGACAAGCTGGCGCGGCGCCTCGTCACCACGTACACGCTGGACAAGGGCTTCCAATTCGCCTGGAAGAACGTGGTCGACACGAGCTTCTCGTCGTGGGGGGCGAAGGTCGCCATCACCGCGCCGCCCGCCGATGATGTGGTCGACTACGACGACCTTGGGCCCGACGTGCCGCAGGACCTGATCACGATGGTCCCCAGCGCGGCCTCCCGCAAGCGCTGACGGCACGGGGATCGACCAGACGCGCATGGCGTAGAGGCCCGGTGAGCAAGCTCACCGGGCCTCTACGTCGCACGGACCGTCGCCACGGCCCTTGACCGGCTCGGCTCAGAGCTTTTCGATCGGCGCGTACGCCAGCAACAGCGTCTTCTCGTCGCCGGAGCCAAAGTCGATCTTGACCCGGGTCTTCTCGGCCGCCCCCTCGACCGCCACGACGGTGCCAAGACCGAACGTGTCGTGGGTGACCCGGTCGCCGGGGCTGAGGCTGGGGATCACCCGCCCGCCGGTCTTCGCGGGCGCGGCCGGCCTGCGGGACTCGCGGACGGTGGCCGCGGCCCACGCGGTCTTCTTCGGATCGCTACGCCAGTCCAGCAGGTCGGACGGGACCTCGGCCAGGAACCGGGAGGCGGGGTTGAACGCGGGAGACCCCCACGAGCTGCGCACGGCCGCGCGCGAGACGTACAGCCGCTGCTGGGCGCGGGTGATGCCGACGTAGGCGAGGCGGCGCTCTTCCTCCAGCTCGCGGGGCTCGCCCAGGGAGCGCATGTGGGGGAAGACGCCGTCTTCCAGGCCGGTGAGGAAGACGACCGGGAACTCCAGGCCCTTGGCGGTGTGCAGCGTCATCAGCGTGACGACGCCCTGGTGGTCCTCGCCTTCGGGGATCTGGTCGGCGTCGGCGACCAGCGAGACCTGCTCCAGGAAGTCGACCAGCGTGCCCTCGGGGTTGGCCTCCTCGAACTCCTGGGCCACGGAGATCAGCTCGTTGAGGTTCTCCAGCCTGCTCTCGTCCTGGGGGTCGCCCGAGGTCTCCAGCTCGGTGCGGTAGCCCGTACTGGTCAGGACCTCCTCGGCGAGCTCGGACAGCGGGAGCTCCTTGCCGCGCAGGTCTTCGAGCAGCGCGACGAACTCCTTGATCGCGTTCAGCGAGCGCGTGGCGAGGCCGTGGGCCTCGTCGGCGCGGCGCAGCCCCTCCCAGAAGCTGACACGCTCGCGCAGCGCGAACGCCTCGATCATGGCCTCCGCGCGGTCGCCGATGCCGCGCTTGGGGACGTTGATCACGCGCCGCAGCGAGACGGTGTCGTTGGGGTTGGCGAGGACCCGCAGGTAGGCCAGCAGGTCGCGGACCTCCTTGCGCTCGTAGAAGCGCACGCCGCCGACGACCTTGTACGGCAGGCCGGTGCGGATGAAGATCTCTTCGAAGACGCGGGAGGCGGCGTTGGTGCGGTAGAAGACGGCGACCTGGCCGGGCGTGACGCCCTCGTCGTCGGCGAGGCGGTCGACCTCCTGCGCGACGAACATGGCCTCGTCGTGCTCGTTGTCGGCGACGTAGCCGATGATCTTGGGCCCGGCGCCCTGGTCGGACCAGAGGTTCTTCGGCTTGCGGCCCTCGTTGCGCGCGATCACCGCGTTGGCGGCCGACAGGATGGTCTGGGTGGAGCGGTAGTTCTGCTCCAGCAGGATCGTGCGGGCCTGGGGGTAGTCGCGCTCGAACTCCAGGATGTTGCGGATGGTCGCGCCGCGGAAAGCGTAGATCGACTGGTCGGCGTCGCCCACCACGCACAGCTCGGCGGGCTCCACGGCGCCCTCGCGGCCCTCGCGGACGGGCTCGCCGTCGGCGGTGCGGGCCTCGGCCATGCCCACCAGCTCTCTGATCAGCATGTACTGGGCGTGGTTGGTGTCCTGGTACTCGTCGACCATGACGTGGCGGAAGCGGCGGCGGTAGTGCTCCGCGACGTCGGGGAAGAGCTGGAACAGCGTGACCGTCAGCATGATCAGGTCGTCGAAGTCCATCGCGTCGGCCTCGGTGAGCCGGCGCTGGTAGGCGCGGTACGCCTCGGCGAGCGTGCGCTCCAGGTGGGTCTGCGCCTTGTCCTTGGCCGTGTCGTAGTCGACCAGCTCGTTCTTGAGGTTGCTGACCTGCCCGGAGAACGAGCGCGGCGGGTAGCGCTTGGGATCGAGGTCGAGCTCGCGGCAGACCATCGCCATCAGCCGCTGCGAGTCGGCCTGGTCGTAGATCGAGAAGCTGGACGAGAACCCGAGCCGCTTGGCCTCGCGGCGCAGGATGCGCACGCAGGCGCTGTGGAACGTCATCACCCACATCGCCTTGGACCGCGGGCCGATGAGGCGGTCGACCCGCTCCTTCATCTCTTTGGCGGCCTTGTTGGTGAAGGTGATCGCGAGGATCTCCTGAGGCTGCACATGCCGCTCGGACAGCAGATAGGCGATGCGGTGGGTGAGCACCCGCGTCTTCCCCGAGCCCGCACCCGCGACGATCAGCAGAGGGGCCCCCTCATGGACGACGGCGTCACGCTGCTGCGGGTTGAGACCGTCGAGCAGGGGGTGGTCTACGGCGGGATTCGCGGCTCGGGTGGACACCCCACTAGATTATGGCGCTCCACCGACAACAGACGCCGCTTCGGCGACCCCTGCCGCCCCTGATTCACCACCGGATCGGCTCGATAGTGCCTGCGCTCATGCGAGACGCTGGAAATATCGGGTTGATGCCGTTTGTGACCGGCGTAGCGAACGTAGGAGGATCATCGTGACCGCACTTGACGATGCCGAGGTCAGCACCGTTCTCGTGGTGACCGCTCACCCCGACGACGTGGACTTCGGCGCTGCCGGGACGGTGGCCACGTTCACCGACAAGGGGATCCGCGTCGTGTACTGCGTGGTGACCGACGGCGACGCGGGCGGCTTCGACCGCGAGCTGGACAACGGCGGCATGGCCGAACTGCGGCGCGCCGAGCAGACGGAGGCCGCCAAGCGGGTGGGCGTCAGCGATCTGCGGTTCCTCGGCTACCACGACGGCACCGTCGAGCAGACCCTGGGCCTGCGCCGCGACATCGCGCGGGTGATCCGCCAGGTGCGTCCCGACCGGGTGATCACCTCGAGCCCCGAACGCAACTACGCCCGGATCCAGCCGAGCCACCCCGACCACCGCGCCGTCGGCGGCGCCACGCTGGACGCGGTCTACCCCGACGCGCGCAACCCGTACGCCTTCCCCGAACTGCTGAACGACGAGGGCCTGGAGGCGTGGTCGGTCAAGGAGGTGTGGCTGACGGGCGGGCAGAACGGCGACCACTACGTCGACATCACCGAGACCGTCGACCGCAAGATCGCCGCCCTGCGGGCGCACGTCAGCCAGACCGCGCACGTCGCCGACGGCATCGAGCAGTTCGTCCGGGGCTTCCTGGCGGCCAACGCCAAGGCGGCGGGCCTTCCCGAGGGCCGCTACGCCGAGGGCTTCCTGGTCGTCCCCACCGGCTGACCTGTTCGGGGCGCGGCGGTGTTCTGGAGGAGGAGGGAGGAAGGGGTGAGGAACGAGCCCCTTCCGAGTGACGACGGAAGAACGCCGCCTAAAAGAGCGCCCCGGACCGCCGTGCCGGAGGCGCGGCAATAGGCACAGCCGCCCCGGCGCGGGCGAGCCGGCGCGCGGCCCGTCCGGCGACGTACCCCAGCGTGTTGGTGGCCAGGTGCAGCAGCGCCGGCGCGAGCAGTCCGCCGCGCCGGCGCAACTCGTGGAACGCCACCCCGGCCAGGCCCGTGGCGGCGACCGACCCGGCGACGACGCGGACCGCCCCCGCTCCCTGCCGCGCGGAACCCGCCTCAGACCCCACGGAACCCGCCCCGGGCCGCGCGGAACCCGCCTCGCCCGAGGCGAGCCGGCCGAGGGAGGGGTTGGCGGACGCCATGTCCAGCGAGGGCAGGACGTGCCACAGCCCGAACAGCGCCGAGGCGCCCGCGACGGACGCCACCGGGCCGCAGACGCGGCGCAGCGCGGCGGGCAGCACCCCGCGGAACGCGACCTCCTCCAGCAGGACGGTGCCCAGCGGCACCTGGACCAGGACCTCCTCGGCCAGGCGGGCCCGGGAGAGCCGCAGCGCGCGCTCGTCCAGGAACAGGGGGCGGGTACGCGGGGTCAGGACCCCGGCCGTGTAGACGACGGCGACGGCGGCGGCCAGCACGCCGCCGATCTTCGCGCCCCGGGTGGGGTCGGTGAAGCCCATCTCCTGCCAGGTGAGGCCCGCGCGCCGGGCCAGCGCCACCAGCGTGCCCGCGGCCACGGCCGAGGTCAGGGGCGCCAGGCGCCGCGCGACCCGGTTGTTCAGCACGTTGGCCGCCACCAGCACACCCACACCCGGCACCACGACCCGCGCGAAGGCGGAATCGGTCTTGAGGGCGGGCGTGAGCCGGGCGCCGGTCTCCAGGCGCGGCGCGAGGACGCTGAGAAGGTCAGCGGGCATGACGCGGGCACCGGTCTCCAGGCGCGGGGCGGCGACGCGCCCGAGAAGGGAATCGGTCACGAGGCTCGCCGGCCCCAGCCCGGGGGGAAGCGCAGGCTGCGGCGCTCGGCCGTGGTCAGGCCGCCCCAGATGCCCTCGCGCTCGCCCGCGCGCACGGCGTAGGCCCGGCATTCGAGGATGACCGGGCACGAGGCGCACACGGCCTTGGCCTTCGCCTCCTGCTCGGGGAACGGCGCGTCGGGGAAGAACAGCTCGGGATCGGCCGCCCGGCACGCCCCTCTGCTCGCCCAGCCCGCCTCGCGAGCGGCCCGCGTATCCATGAACCACCTCCCGGCCCGCGCGGCCCCCGCTGGTGGCCCCCGCGTGCGTCGTCTCCCCTGCCGACCCCCTTGGCCCCCGGGTGCGGGGCCGCCTGCCAGACCGCCAGACTACGGGCCCGCCGGGCGCGGCACATCCGTCCTCAGGATTAGCCGGTCCGCGCCGCCAGGAGTAGCCGGGCCCGGTCGCGGCTCACCGTCGCGGTGTAGGCCGGGCACACTTCAGCACGCGTCAACGCCGTTGTTGAAGCCGTTGGCGAAGGACTGCTGCCGCTGGGCGGGGGTGCCGTGGGCGTCGGGCCGCAGCCACTCGTCGGTCGGGTCGCCCGCGGCGGCGAGGTTGGCGAGCAGTTCCTCGTCGTCGCCCGGCTCGGCCTCGATCTGCCCGGCGTCGATCATGCCGGACAGCGCGCCCCCGGCGTAGCAGTCGGCCTGGAGCTCGCGCTGGACGTTGAGGGTGAAGTCGCTCATGAGCTGAGCCTGGACGGCGTGTCCCAGCTCGTGCGGGATGATCACGTACACCGCGCCGTCGCCGCCGTTCTCGTACAGCTTGCGCATCCACGCCTCGTCGTAGGCGACGAAGTGCCCGAGCGGGCAGTAGAAGGCGTTCTCGGGCACGGCCGGCTGGTCACCGCAGGCCGGGCCGCCCTCACCGGAGTACGCCTCGAAGGCCTCGATCGGCCGGTAGACGCGGCCCGCGGCCTCGAACCTCCCCTGCCAGAACCGCTCGGTGAGGGTGCGCGCGAGCTGCACGTCCTCCTCGAAGTTCTGCCCGAAGGAGCTGCTCGGCGAGGAGGACGCGGGGGCGGGCTCGGCGTCCCCGCCGGGGCCGGATTCCTGGACGGCGGAGCCGCAGCCCGAGGCGAGCAGCGCGGCCAGAAATAACGGGAGAAACGGGAGGAGGGTGCGGTGCTTCACATATCCCATCCTGGCGGACCCGCCACGCCCGCGCGCCGGACTCACACGAGACTTACACGAGACGCCGCGCCGTAGCCCAGCGAGACAGCTCGTGGCGGTTGGAGAGCTGAAGTTTGCGCAGGACGGACGAGACGTGGGTCTCGACCGTCTTCACCGAGATGAAGAGTTCCTTGGCGATCTCCTTGTAGGCGTACCCCCGGGCGATCAGCCGCAGCACCTCCCGCTCACGCGAGGTCAGCGAGTCCAGCTCGGGGTCGATCGACGGCGCCTCGGTCGAGGCGAAAGCGTCCAGCACGAACCCGGCCAGCCGCGGCGAGAACACCGCGTCGCCCTCCGAGACCCGGACGATCGCGTCGGTCAGCTCCCTGCCGCTGATCGTCTTGGTGACGTAGCCACGCGCGCCGCCGCGGATCACCCCGATGACGTCCTCGGCGGCGTCGGACACCGACAGCGCGAGGAAACGGACCTGCGCCCCCGAGCCGAGCACCCGGCGCAGGACCTCCTGGCCGCCGCCCCCGGGCATGTGGACGTCGAGCAGGACCACGTCGGGCTTGAGGGATTCGATGGCGACGACGGCCGACTCGACGTCCTCGGCCTCGCCGACCACCTCGATCTGCGGGCCCAGCTCGGCGCGCACGCCGGACCGGAAGAGCCGGTGGTCGTCCACGATCAGTACCTTGACCATCGTCACAGCTCCCTCGCACACCGGGTCGGATCGCAGATCACGATTTCTCCCGCTTCATCGTCAGCATTACCTCGGTCCCGTCGCCGGGCTCGGTCTTCACCCGCGCGCTGCCGCCGTGCCGCTCCATGCGGCCGATGATCGACTGGCGGATGCCCATGCGGTCGTCGGGAACGTCGTCCATGTTGAACCCCTTGCCGCGATCCCTGACGAACACGGTGACCTCCTCCGCCTCCACCTCGACATAGACGGAGATGACCGGCGCCTCAGCGTATTTCGCCGCGTTGACCATCGCCTGCCGGGCCGCCTGCAACATCGCGCGCAGCCCGTCGTCCAGGTCGCAGTCGCCCACGCAGACGATCTCGATGGGGATGCCGTGCTCGTCCTCGATCTCGGCCGCCGCCCGGCGCACGGCCGCCGCGATCGTCGCGTCGGCGTCGGACTTGGGCTGGTACAGCCAGTTGCGCAGCTCGCGCTCCTGCGATCGGGCCAGGCGCGTGACCTCGAACGGGTCGTGCGCGCTGCGCTGGATCAGCGTGAGCGTGTGCAGGACGGAGTCGTGGACGTGCGCGGCCATCTCGGCGCGCTCCTCCTGGCGGATGCGCTCCCTGCGCTCCTTCTGGAGCTCCTTCCACAGGCCGGTCAGCCAGGGCGCGGCGATCAGCCCGATGCCCCCGACGACGACGGCCGTGAACACCAGCCCCGGGCGGGCCTCGGCCAGCTTGCCCTGCGCGGCCAGGAAGCCGATCGCGCCGATCACGACCAGCACCAGGCCGATGCCCGTGCGGATCCAGGACCTGCGCACCTGCCGGACCGCGTCGGTCATCCAGCGCTGGCGGCGGCCGGGGTCGGCCTGCTGCCAGAGGATCAGCGCGCCGATGCCGCCCACGGCGATCGACCAGGTGCCGACCCCGCCGGTGGACGCGCCCGTGAGCCAGCCGAAGGACGTCAGGGCGATGCCGAGCACGCCGTACGCGGTCGCCTGGGCCCAGTCGCGGCTCGGCGGCTCCCCGGCGGGAAGCGGCTCGCGCGGCGTGAACATCCACAGCGCGGCGTACGCCAGGACGCCCAGCCCGTCCAGCACGCTGAGCAGCACGAACGCGAGCCGCAGCACGACAGGGTCCAGGTTGAGCTGGGCGGCGGCCCCTTGGGCGACGCCCGCGACGACCCGGCCGCGCAGCGGGCGGATCAGGCGAGGGTAGGCCTCGGGAAGGGTGGGGGTCTCAGACATCTCTCGAGCATCGTCACATGTGGAAGGCCCGGCACGCATCAGGGCGCTCCCTGACTCATGCCCTGAGAGGTCCGGGACGAGTCAGGGGTTCCCCGGATGGTGAGCCGGAGGTGGCGGCGGCCACGATGGTTCCATGACCGAAGCAGGCGGTGCCGGCACGACGCACGAGACGGGGGAGGCCCCGGACGAGCGACGCGTGCTCCAGCGTAGCGACGAGGGACGGATGCTCACAGGGGTGTGCGCCGGGCTCGGCCGCTACGTGCGGATGGACCCGGTGATCTTCCGGGTGGGCTTCGCCGTGCTGGTCGTCGGGTCCGGCATCGGCATCATTTTGTACGTCGCTGCCTTCCTGCTCATGAAGAACACCAACGGCGGCCCCGGCTACGTCGAGCAGTGGAGCCGCCGCATCTTCGACGCCGAGACCGTCATGGCGATCCTCGCCGCGATCCTGGCGCTCGGCGTCGTGATCAACGTCGCGGCGGACGGCATCGGCACCTCGACCATCGCCGTCGGCACCCTGCTCGCCATCGCGCTGCTCGCGGCGCACGGGCGGGGCGTCGACCTGCTGGCCATGACCAAGAGCCTGCCCGAGCGGGTGAAGGGCAGACCCGGCGTCGAGCCGGTGCCGGGGCCCTGGGCGCACGGCCCGCAGGACCCGGGCGCGTACGCCCAGACCGTCGCGCAGAACCTCGCGCAGAACGCGCAGACCTTCACGCAGAACTTCACGCAGAACCTCGGTCAGACCCTCGGGCGGACCTTCGGGCAGAGGTCCGGGCAGCCTGAGCAGGCGCACGGCGCCACCCCGGCGGACGCTCCCGTGGACCAGCCCGTGGACCCGCCCGTGAACCGGCCCGTGAACCGGCCCGTGGACCCGCCCGTGAACCGGCCCGTGGACCCGCCCGAGGACGCCCCCGCAGGCTCTCCGCCGCCTTCGGACGCGCCCGCCGACCCACGGCAGGCCGCCCCCGGCGCGCGAGAGGCGTACCAGCCTCAGCCTGAGTACCGCCGCCTGTCCGACATGGCCCGCGAGGCCCGTCCCGGCGGGTTCGACTCCTCGGGCGAGCCCTTCGCCCCGCACGGCCCGTACAGCTCTCAGAGCTCCTACGGTTCCCAGAGCTCGTACAGTTCCCAGAGCACCTACGGTTCCCAGAGCCCCTACAGCTCTCAGAGCCCCTACGGTTCCCGCAGCACGTACGGCCCGCCGCAGGCGTACGAGCCGCACGATTGGGCCTACACCAGGCGCGCCGCGACGGCCCCGGCCCGGCCCAAGCGCCCGAAATCTTTCATCGGCGGCATAACGGTATTCGCCGCTTTCGTGGTCGGAGGGATCATGGTCGCCACGCAGTCGTCCTCCAGCACGCTCAACTTTCCCGTGGTGGGCGCAGCCGTGCTCATCACGATCGGCGCCGGGCTCCTGATGGCGACGTGGTTCGGCCGGGGCGCGGGCCTCGTGGCGACCGGCACATTGATGTCAATTGTCCTGGTGGCGGGGTCGACGGTGAACGGTATTCCGAAGAAGATCGGCAGCTACACATGGGAGCCGCTGGACAGCTCCCAGGCCGTCCGCGCCTACACGGTGGGCATCGGCGACGGCACGCTCGACCTGCGCGACACCAAGTTCGCCCCCGGGTCGCGCACGCGCTTCGAGGCCTCGGTGTCGATCGGCGAGCTGAAGGTGATCGTCCCGGCCACGGCGCGCGTCGAGGTGTACGGCTACGCCAGGCTCGGCGACGTCAAGATCGAGCACGCCGTGCAGGGCGGCACGGACGTCCAACACGACAAGATCCTTGAGCCGGACGTGCCCCCCGAGGGCACCCCCGCCGTGATCGAGCTGCACGTCAAGGCCGGCATCGGCGACGTCGAGGTGCGCCGTGCGGCATAAGACCGACTGGCTGTCGCTGCTCTGCGGCCTACTGTTCGTGGGCGTCGGCATCCGCTACCTCTCCGGGCCACCGCCGGACATGCTGCTCATGGCGCTGATCCTGCTGGTCGGACTGGGTTTCGCCGGGTTCGTGGCGATCATCGCCAAGGCGGTCCGCAAGCGCTGACGATCCCTCCCCGCGGCCCCGGGAAGGACGCCGCGCACGTGGGTATGCCCAGGGCCATGACCCACCTGACCTGGGAGGATCCACGATGGCCTCGATCACGCCGCCGTTCACCGAAGAGTCCGCGCGGGCGAAGGTCCAGGCGGCGGAGGACGCGTGGAACACCCGGGATCCACACCAGGTGGCCCTCGCGTACACACCGGACTCGGTGTGGCGCAACCGGTCGGAGTTCATGACCGGCCGCGAGGAGATCACCCGGTTCCTCACCCGCAAGTGGGCCAGGGAGCTGGACTACGCGCTGCGCAAGGAGCTGTGGGCCTTCACCGGCGACCGCATCGCCGTCCGGTTCCAGTACGAGTGCCATGACACGGACGGCCAGTGGTGGCGCAGCTACGGCAACGAGCTGTGGGAGTTCGACGAGGCGGGCCTGATGCGGCGGCGCGAGGCCAGCATCAACGATCTGCCGATCGCGGAGGCCGACCGCCGCGTCTTCGGCTCCCGGCCACCGGCGGAACTGGGCCGGCCGTTCCCCCTCGAATGACCGCCCCATCGTGGAGCGACCGCCCCCGACGGGACGATACGGAAGCGACCTGGCCGGACGGCCGCGCCCTCCGGCCCTGGGGGTTGACCGTGCACCTCAGGGGCGTACGTTCGCTTTGTCGGCTCTCACAACGTCGAATCTCTCACCGTCAGTGCGCTCGCCACCATGTGACCTCTGGGCACCCCACGGCGGGCCGCCTCCCGCGAGGGGCGCACAGTCCGGCGCACGGCGATGGACGTCCGGCCCGCGTGCTTGGAGGAGCGATGACCCGCATCACCGTCACGGTCGACGGCGTCGTGCACGAGGAGGAGGTGGAGCCACGCCTGCTCCTCGTCCACCTGCTGCGCGACCGGCTCGGCAAGATCGGCACCCCGATCGGCTGCGACACGAGCAACTGCGGCGCCTGCACGATCATGATGGACGGTAGGAGCGTGAAGAGCTGCTCCGTCCTCGCCGTGCAGGCCGACGGCAGCGACCTCCTCACCATCGAGGGCCTGGCCGACGGCGCCACCTGGCACCCCATGCAGCGCGCCTTCCACGAGGAGCACGCCCTCCAGTGCGGGTACTGCACCCCCGGCATGATCATGGCCGCGATCGACCTGCTCAAGGACGACCCCGACCCCTCCGACGAGGCGATCCGCCACGGCCTGGAGGGCAACCTGTGCCGCTGCACGGGCTACTCCAACATCGTCAAGGCCGTACGGCGCGGCGCGCGGGCCATGGGCGACCAGGAGGTGACGACGTGACCGAGGAACTCGACGACGGAATCGCCGCCCGGCGGATCGCCGAGAGCGGAGAGCCCGGCGAACCCGCGCGGGACGCCCACGAGGTCGGCGCGGCGCGCAGGCGCAAGGAGGACGCCCGGCTGGTGACCGGGCGCACACGGTGGACCGACAACATCCAGCTCCCCGGCATGCTGTACGTCGCGTTCCTGCGCAGCCCGATGGCGCACGCCCGCATCACCCGCGTGGACGCCTCCCCCGCCCGGCACAGGCCCGGCGTCGTGGCCGCGTTCACCGGCCGCGACCTCGCCGGCGAACAGGGCAGCCTGCCGTGCGCGTGGCCCGTCACCGAGGACATCGTCGTCCCCGCGCACCCGCCCATGGCGGTGGACGAGGTCCGGTACGCCGGCGAGGCCGTGGCCTGCGTCGTCGCCACCGACCGGTACCGGGCGTACGACGCGCTCGAGTCCATCGAGATCGACTACGAGCCGCTCCCCTCCGTGCTCGACATGAACGCCGCCCTCGAAGACGGCGCGCCCCGCGTCCACGAGGAGGGCAACCGCGCGTACGTCTGGAAGTTCGGCACCGGCGACATCGACGCGGCGTTCCGCGGCGCGCCCGTGGTGGTCGAGCGGACGTTCGTCCAGCAGCGGCTGATCCCCACGGCGATGGAACCGCGCGCGGTCGTGGCGCAGACCGACGGCGACGCGTTCACGCTGCACTCCTCCACCCAGGTCCCGCACATCCTGCGGATCATGCTCGCCACGGTGACCGGGATCCCGGAGCACAAACTACGCGTGATCGCCCCCGATGTCGGCGGCGGGTTCGGCTCCAAGCTCCAGGTCACGGCCGAGGAGGTGCTCCTGCTCCTCCTCACCAGGCGCCTCGGCAAGCCCGTCAAGTGGACCGAATCCCGGTCGGAGGGCAACCTGACCGTGCACCACGGCCGCGGCCAGATCCAGCGCCTCTCACTCGCCGCCGAGGCCGACGGGCGGCTGCGGGGACTGCGCGTCGACCTGCTGGCCGACATGGGCGCCTACCTGATGCTGATCACGCCCGGCATCCCGATCCTCGGCGCCTTCATGTACAACGGCATCTACAAGATGGACGCCTACGACTTCACCTGCACGGGCGTGTTCACCACCAAGATGCCCACCGACGCCTACCGCGGCGCGGGCCGTCCCGAGGCGACGTTCGCCATCGAGCGGCTGATGGACGAACTGGCCGCCGAGCTGGGCCTGGACCCGATCGAGGTCCGGCGGCGCAACTGGATCACCCGCGAGGAGTTCCCGTACACCACGGTCGCGAACATGACCTACGACTCGGGCGACTACGAGGCCGCGACCGAGAAGGCGCTCGCGCTGTTCGGCTACGACGAGCTCAGGGCCGAGCAGGCCGGCCGCCGCGACCGGCACGACCCCGTCCAGCTCGGCATCGGCGTCTCCACCTACACCGAGATGTGCGGACTCGCCCCGAGCCGGGTGCTCGGCTCGCTCAGCTACGGCGCCGGCGGCTGGGAGTACGCGGCCGTGCGCATGCTGCCCACCGGCAAGGTCGAGGTGGTGACCGGCGTCAGCCCGCACGGCCAGGGCCACGAGACCGCGTGGAGCCAGATCGCCGCCGACGCGCTCGGCGTGCCGTTCGAGGACGTCGCGGTGGTGCACGGGGACACGGCCGTCGCCCACAAGGGCATGGACACCTACGGCTCCCGCTCGCTCGCGGTCGGCGGCGTCGCCCTGGTGCGGGCGTGCGACAAGGTCAAGGAGAAGGCGCGGCACGTCGCCGCGCACATGCTGGAGGCGTCCGCCGAGGACATCGAGTTCTCCGGCGGCACGTTCCGCGTGCGCGGCACCGACGCGGGCACGACGATCCAGGAGATCGCGCTGGCCGTGTTCGGCGCGCACGACCTGCCCGACGGCGTCGAGGCGAGCCTGGACTCCGACGCGACCTTCGACCCCGAGGACTTCTCCTTCCCCCACGGCACCCACCTGTGCGCCGTGGAGGTCGACACCGAGACCGGCGCGACGAGGATCCGGTCGTACGTCGCGGTGGACGACGTCGGCAAGGTGATCAACCCGCTGATCGTGGAGGGCCAGGTGCACGGCGGGCTCGCCCAGGGCATCGCGCAGGCGCTGTTCGAGGAGGCCGTCTACGACTCCGAGGGCAACCTGCTCACCACGACCATGGCCGACTACCTGCTGCCGTCCGCCGACGACCTGCCGGAATTCGTCACCGCCAGGACCGAGAGCCCGGCGACGGGCAACCCGCTCGGGGTCAAGGGCGTCGGCGAGGCGGGCACGATCGCGTCCACACCCGCCGTCGTCAACGCCGTCGTGGACGCGCTGCGCCCGTACGGCGTGCGCGACGTCCCGATGCCGTGCACGCCCGAACGGGTGTGGCGCGCGGTCCAGGGAGCCGCCTCGTGAACGCCCCGGCCCACGAGCCCCTTCGCCGGGCGCGGCGAGCGGCGGATGGAGCCCACCCGCCGACGCGACGCCCTGTCCAGGTCCGGGAGGCGGCCGGCCCGGGCGCCTTGGGATCCCGCCCACCTACGACACGTCCTGTCGAGGCACGGCCAGCGGTATGCGGAGGTATGTCATGATCCCGGCGAGTTTCGACTACGTGCGCGCGTCCTCCGTGGACGAGGCCGTCGAGGTGCTGGCCGACGCTGGCGAGGAGGCCAAGGTGCTGTCCGGCGGACAGTCCCTGCTGCCCCTGCTGCGGCTGCGGCTGGCCTACCCCAGCGTGCTGGTCGACGTCGGACGGCTGCCCGAGCTGCGCGGCGTCCGCGACGAGGGCGGCCACGTCCACATCGGCGCCACCACCACCCTCGACGAGGTCATCCGCTCGCCGGTCGTCCGCGCCGGATGCCCGCTGGTGGCGCTGGCCACGGCGACCGTCGCCGACCCCGCCGTCCGGCACCGGGGGACGTTCGGCGGCTCCCTCGCCCACGCCGACCCCGCCGGGGACCTGCCCGCCGTGGCGGTGGCCCTGGACATGGAGTTCGTCCTGCGCTCCACGACGGGCGAGCGGGTGGTCGCGGCGGCGGACTTCTTCACCGACTACCTGGAGACCGCGCTCGAACCGGGCGAACTCCTCACCGGGGTGCGCGTGCCCAAGCTCGGCGAGGGCTGGGGTTTCCACTACGAGAAGTTCCACCGCACCGCCCAGGCCTGGGCCATCGTCGGCGTCGCCGCCGCCGTGAAGGTCTCCGTGTCGGCCACGGGCACCCGCCGCGTCGAGGAGGCCCGGGTCGGCCTCACCAACATGGGCCCGACCCCGCTCCGCGCGACCGTCGTGGAATCCGCCGTCCAGGGCGCCGAACTCGCACCCCCCGGCGCCTCCACCACCGTCCCCTCCTCCACCTCGGCATCGTTTCCCGCGTCCATCTCCGGGCCCGTCTCCCGTAACGGCTCGACCTCCGCGAACGGCTCGACCCGCCCCGACCCCCTGCGCGAGGCCGCCTCCCACGCCGACGAGGACACCTCCCCGACCACCGACCTCCACGCCACCCCGGACTACCGCAGACACCTCGCCCGCGTCCTGACCTACCGCGCCCTGCTATCCGCCACTGCGGCCGCCTAGGACATCGCCGACGGCGCCCCGGGATGCGGCGCCCCATGGCGTCTGGACCTCAAAGACGGTCTGCCCCATCACCGTGAACGTTGATGATCGTCCCGCTGTCCTTTCCTCGGTGGCGAGAAAGACTCCGCCACCGCGCTCGTTCATGACCACAGCGTTCCTGAACTTCTTCACGCCAGGCGGAGACGGGTCGATCATCTCCATGCAGCGATCACGTCGTCGGGTCCCCATGCCAGGTCGAGGTCCAGACCTGGTGTCACTCCCGACAGGGAGACCGCGACCAGTCCACCTGAGTCGTGGCCGGGGACCTGGGCGGCGGCCTCGCGGAGTCTGGCGAAGTCGTGGTGGTCGAAGGCCGCTCCCAGCCATTTGATCGAACCGGCGAAGCCGATCCGGCGGGCGATCGGTGCCCGGTCCGCGCCGACCAGGTCCACCTCGGGGTCGAACCGGCGGTTCCACCATCCGCCCACGGTCTCCACGTCGCTCCAGGGAAGGTGGCCGGCCACCGCGGCCATCGTCAGCGCCTCCCGTACCACCGGTTCCACCGCACGGCCACGCAGGGAGCACCATCGGCGCTCGACGAGCCGGATCGCGGCCTCCGGCTGACCGCGCCGCGACCTGTCGGCCGCGGCGCGGAAGACGCCGAGATACAGACGCAGGTTGTGATCGGCGACACGGTACAGGGCCGGTTTTCCCGGCCGCGTGGACAGTGGCTCATCGATCGCCAGCACCCGTTTCTCTTCCGACAGGCGGCGCAGTAGAGGCGAAAGCGAACCGGACGACAGGGCACCTTGGCGTCCGCCGGCGGTCGCCGCGATGTTCGCCTGCGTCCTATCTCCACTGCCGACCGCCTCCAGAACGCGACGAGCCTGATCCGGCGTGGGAAACTCGGCGAGCAAGGCGGATTCGGGCACGTTGAAAACCGGGGAGGCGGGGTCGGCACACTCCTGCCTGATGAAGTCGAGGGCAGGGGTGCCGGTCGGCCAGACACGGAGTATTCCGGGCAGTCCTCCACATGTCAGGTAGGCGTCGATGGCGTCACCGCCGGTCAGGCCGAGCGCGTCGGCGGTCTCGGCGGGATTCAGTGGTCCGAGGACCATGGCGTCTGCCCTGCCGAAGAACGGACGATCGTAGGCGGTGAAACGCTCCATCATGTGCAAGTCGCTGCCGAGCAGCAGCAACAGGACCGGCTTTGTGGCCAGCAGCCTGTCCCACGCCGTCTGGAGCGCGCCGTCGAACAGCTCATCCTGCTCGGCCAGCCACGGCAGCTCATCGACCACCACGATCGATGGCGCGGTCGGCAGTGCCGATGAGAGGATCCGGAACGCGTCAGGCCAGCTTCCCATGCTCGCCTGCGGAACGGACTCCGGCTCGGAAGGGAGCAGGGACTCCCTCAGTTCTGAGCAGAAGGCGTCCACCGACTCCACAGGAGACATTCCTTTGGTGGCGGTGAAGAAGAAGTAGGGCACGCGGGCAAGGTCGCAGAACTCCTGAACCAGCCGTGACTTTCCCACTTGGCGGCGGCCACGGATCGTGACCGCCGCGCCGTTCCCGCTTGAGCGGACGCGTTCCAGCCGTTTGGCGAGCGCGCCCAGCTCGGTACCACGGCCGACGAAGCCCGTTCCCGCCATGCCCCTCCTATGTAGATGGCTTCTAGGTAGATGAATCCTACATAGGAGGGGACGCCGGTTCTCGAACTCTGAGGTCAGACATCCCTGGACGTTGGATGTCAAGCAGCGAGGTCGTGGTTGCGGTGTGACCATGCGGTTGCCTGGTCGTAGATGGTGTGGGTTTTGGGGCAGCCGTGGAGGATGCCCACCAGGCGGTTGCCGACCCGCGACGACGTGCTGAGCGGGGCGGAGCGCACCACGCCGCCCGAGGTATCGGCGCGCGAGGTCCTCCAGCAGGCGGTCTGGCGATGGTCGGCGGGCGGCGGTCCAATAGGATCAATACCGTGCTGCTCATGACGCTGGGCGCGTACCCCGACGGCCCGTCCGTGCCGGTCTTCAGCGACGCCGAGGCGCTGCGCGTCGCCGGTGAGGCTTTCCCAGGGCCGGATCCGCTGATCGTCGTCGACGGGGAACGTCGCCGGTTCCTGCGCCGGGACGTGACGGGCGCCTTCGTCGCCGTCCAGGAGCGTCCCCCGGTCGCCGAGGCGCTGGGCCTGCTGCCCCACCCCGAGGGGGGCTGGTTCCGCGAGACCTGGCGGAGCGCCGCGTCCTTCGAGCCGCCCGGCTACGGCGGGGTGCGCCAGAGTGCGACGGGCATCTACTTCCTGCTCCAGCCGGGCGAGGAGTCGGTGTGGCACGTCGTCCGCTCCGACGAGGTCTGGCTGTGGCACAGGGGCGGGCCGCTCGCCCTCGTGCTCGGCGGTACGGGCGAGCGGCCGGGCGACGAGATGGCGATCACGCTCGGCCCGGGGGTCGAGAACGGCGAGGTGCCGCAGGCGCTGGTCCCGGCCGGCACGTGGCAGGCCGCCCGTCCCGCCGGGGACGAGGGCGTCCTGGTGAGCTGCGTGGTGTCGCCTGGTTTCGACTTCGCCGACTTCAGGGCCCTGTGACGCGGGCCCGGCCTTCGGTGTCCTCGCCGGAGCGCGCGCCCCGGCGCCCGCGGGCCGGAGGCGCGCTCCCCGCGGCGGGGCCGATCAGTTGATCCGCTGCAGATAGCCGTTGTCGATCAGCCACTTCACCGGGACCTCGTCCCGCATCTGGGGTGCCTCGGCGATCAGCCTGCTGACCAGGTGGTACTCCCACAACGCACAGGCCGCCGCTGGCGACGCCGAGGATGAGGCCCAGGACGTCGAGATGTGGCGCGAGCACCACGACCCGCGCGGCATAGAGCGTCCGGACTACCGGCTGCCAGACGTTGCCGAGCTTGAGCGCCTGCGCGCTGGCGAGGAAGGGTGACGGTTCAGCCGAGGGCGGTCAAGGGCTCGGCCTACCGCTAATTTCTGCGCTCAGACTCCTCGGAGGCCGAGGCGATGATGGCGATCGCCACCACGGTCTCGGCGTATTCCACCGGAACCGCCGTCGACGGCGGGGGATCTGGGTTCTATCGCAGTCACCCGGGCCCGACCCGCCGATGTAGAAGCGGTCGAGCCCGTCGGCGGACACGTACCGCCAGAGCTTGGAGAACAGGCGGAACGTGCCGGTGTCTCGGGTGTGCCAGGTGATGTCCACCTGGATCCATGGCCGGCTGCGCCCCACCTTGACGGCAACGAATACATGGCCGCCGGTGTCCGTGGCCGGGTTGACCAGGGTCCGCCAGCCGTGCGCGCGGGCGAGGTCGAGCAGCTGCCGCGCCGGGCCCGGCAGGTTGACCACCCACAGCCGCCAGTCCGCCGACGCCTCCAGGTGCGTGCTGCCGTTGACGAAGGAGGGGTGCTCCAGCACAACCTTCCACGGGTCGCGCTGGACCTCGGCGACGACGCCGAACGGTTCGTCGCGCTCCCCGCCGCCGATGTCGCGCCCGGCGATGATGTCGCCGGGCTTGATGTCGCCGATGGGGGTGAGCGCCTCGGGTGGGGTGGTCACTGCCCACCCTCCAGCTTGACGCCGCTGTTGACCTCCCGCACAGCGCGGCCGGTCGCCTCGGCCTGCTCGCGGGTCGCCAGGCTCTGGTGGCGGGGCGGACCGAGGCCCTCGCGCAGCGCGGGCAGGCGGCAGGCGCAGATGGGCCAGGACTGGTAGAGCACGCCGCCGTCGGGCAGCTGCTCGGCAAGGGCGAGCGTGACATCGCCGTGGCCGGCGTGCGGGTCGTCGGTGGTCATCGTGGGTGGCCTTTCGTCGTGGCCCTGCGGGCCGGAAGCGAGTCGGGGGGCGCGTGGCCCGCCTCGCGTGTCCGGCCCGCAGGGGGCTCATCAGGTGGTAGGGCGGTGGTGCAGGTCTCCGGCGTCATCGCCGTCGGCGTGCGCGTCGATCCAGACCTCGGCGAGGCCAGAGCGCTCCATGGCGGTCAGCAGATCGGCCAGGGCCTCGACCTCGGAGCAGGTGAGCAAGGTGGCGAGGTCGTGGGCGAGATCGTCGTCGAAGTGGTCGGTGAAGTTGTCGGCGACATCGGCCGGGATGACCATCGGCTGGTCAGGGGTGGGCATCGTGGTCGTCAGCGCCGGTCAGCGCGGGGTTGTAGACGTGCAGCCACTCCCCCTCGTACTCGGTGATCGGTGGCCCGCCTGGCGTGCGAGGTCGCCAGTTTAGGAACGATCGTTCTTGACTGATCGTTCCTAAACCTGCTACGGTCACCATATGGGCCGACCGAGAGGTTTTGATGAGACCGAGGTGGTGCGAGCGGCGGCGGCGCTGTTCGCTCACCGGGCATACGACGGCGTCTCCATCGACGACCTGGTCGCCCACCTCGGCATACATCGCAACAGCCTGTACAAGACGTTCGGCAGCAAGCGGGGCCTGTACATGGCCGCCTTGCGGTGGCATGTGGAAAACCAGGTGCGTCCGCTGATCCTCGCGATCGGCGAGGCCCACGACTTCGCCGAAGCGGCGCGCCGAGCGCTGCCCGGCCAAGGGGACGGTTCGGCCCTGGACCTGCTCCTGATGGCGGCGGTCGAACGCGCACCGGCGGACCCGGAGGTCGCCGCCGAGGTCACCGCGGTCCTGGACGCCCTCGACGAGGCGCTCGCCGTCGGCCCGACCGGCGGAATCCCCACGCCGGGGCTGGCGGGCGCCCTGACCTCGGCGCTGCTCGGACTCCGGCTGCGGGCCAGGACGGCGTCATCCAGTGCCGGATCCGAGCAGGCGGGCGCCGCTCTGGCGCGACACCTTGCCCCCCACAATCCTGACCTTTCCCCATAAGGAGCACGAAGTGGCACGAGTGCACATCGACGGCGACACGCTGGTCGTCGTCATCGAGGGGCTGGACAAGCTCTGGGCGCTGAAGAGCCGTCTGACCATTCCGCTCTCCAACGTCCGCGGCGCCACCGACGATCCGGGCGTGATCAACGAATCCAAGGGCATCCGCGCCCCGGGGACGCACCTGCCCGGCGTGATCACCGCCGGCACCTTCCACCTGGACGGCGAGCGGGTCTTCTGGGACGTCCAGAACCCCGCCAAGGCCATCGTCATCGAGCTGGCGGATGAGCGCTACGCCCGCCTCATCGTCCAGGTCGACGACCCTCGCGCCGCCGTCGCGCTCATCGAAGGCGCCATCGCCAGGCCCTGACCGCGCCTGCCTGGTCGCAGGCACACACGACCAACTCGGACCTACCCCCCTAGGGAACCCCCATGACCCGACGCCGAATCGCGCTCACCCTGCTCCTGACCGCCGCCACGACGGTCATCGCCGCCATCCCCGCCCAAGCCGCGCCACGCTACGTTCAGGCCGAGGACCGCGAGGTGGTGTTCACCGTCGAGGGCACCCGGACCTACGGCACCCTGCACGTGCCCGCACACCGCAACGGGCAGCGACTGCCGGCCGCGCTGCTGCTGCCCGGCAGCGGACCGACCGACCGCAACGGCGACCAGCCACCGGTGCTGACGCCGCACACTCTGGCAAAGCTCGCGACCGCACTGGACGAAGACAAGATCATCACGTTGCGCTTCGACAAGTACGGCAGCGGCAAGACCGGCCTGGGCGCCTACACGGAGCACCCGGAGAACATCGACTATCCGGCTTTCGTGCGCCAGGCGGCGGCCGCCTACACCCTGCTGCTCCGGCAGCCCGAAACCGACCGGCGAGCCCTGTCCGTGATCGGGCACAGTGAAGGGGCGCTCACCGCCCTGATGCTCGCCAACGAGGTACGGCCGCGCCCGGTGGGCCTCGCGCTCCTGCAACCGCAGGCGCTCCGCCTGCTGGATGTGGTCGCCCTCCAACTGCACGATCAGATCGCCAAGGCCACCCAAGCCGGGCAGCTCACTCCCGAGCAGCAACGCGCCATCGACACGGCCATCGACCGCGCGATCGTCGACCTGCGCGCCCGCCGCCCGGTCGACACCACCGACCTGCCGGCGCCCATCGTCCAACTCTTCCAGGCGTTCCAGGGGACCAACCGGCGCTTCATCGAGTCCGACGACGCCGTCTATCCCCCGGACGTCGCACGCCGCCTGCGCGCCGGCACCCGGGTCCTGCTGACCTGCGGAACCAACGACCCGCAGGTCCCCTGCGCCACCACCGACGCGCTGACCGAGGCCCTGCACAAGGCGCACACCACTGGCCCCGGACGCGTCGTGCTCCAGGGCGTCGACCACAACCTGCGCGACGCCGCCCATCCCGATCTCCTCGCGGCGGACGCTCTCTCCGCCCTGCGAGCCTTCACCTCCCGCCGGCGTCACGCCGGGTGAGGAAGCCCGAGGCGGGCGCCGCTCAGCCGAAGGGCCGAGCGGCGCCCGCCTTCGGCGGGCCGCATTCTCCAAAGCTCAGTCAACGCCGTCTTTCAGAAGGGCTGGCTGGAGCCGAGGCCGCCAGGGGTCCTGAGGCGGAGCTTCTGCGCGCCCACGCGCGCGCCGCTCGGAAGGACCTCCAGCGCGCCGGCGCCGTACACGCCCGGCAGGCCCGCGATGACGTCGGCGCGGCGGTCACCGCGGACGTCCGCCAGGCGCAGGCTCGTGCCGTACCTGGTCTCGTAGGTGTCGTGCGCGTACCGCTGGATCGGCTCCGCGCCCACGCCCGTGGCCGTCCCGGCGTACAGCACGGCCCAGTCGTGGTCGCCCTCGGCGGCGATGTGGACGGCCAGGTCGGCGCGGCCGTCCCCGGTGACGTCGCCGAGGCCCACGTTGGCCGGGTAGCCGTCCCCCGTCGCCACCGTCTGCGCCGGGGCGAACCCGTTCCCCTGGCTGAGCTGGACGAGCACCCGGAAGTTCTCGCCCTCGGCCGAGGTGATCCGGACCAGGTCGGCCTTGCGATCACCGTTCACGTCCGCGACGGCGAGGTCACGGGAGGCCCGCTCAGTGGGAGTGATCGACCAGGCGTTCTTCAGCGAGAGCCCCGAAGGGGAGCCGGGCACGACAGTGATCCGCTGGGGGCCGACCGCGTCCGGCACGGCCACGCGGTGCTCGGTCGTCACGAGGTCGGGACGCCCGTCGCCGTTCACGTCGCCGGCGGCGAGCCTCGCGCCGAACTGCGGGGCGCCGTTGGCCAGGCGGCCGGCCACCCGCAGTCCGGCCTTGCTCCCGCGCAGCACGACGACCTCCTTGTTCCCGGCGACGGCCACGTCCCCGTAGCCGTCGCCGTCGAAGTCGGCGGCCGCCATCGCTGGCTCGGTCACCGGCCAGGAGATCACCTTGGCGTCCGCGCCGCGCAGCCCGGTCGCCGACCCGCGGAAGACCACGAGCTTCTTGCGGGCGGACGCCAGGACGTCGGCGTAGCCGTCCCCGTCGAAGTCGCCCGAGGCGAGCACCCGCCCGAGGTTCTCCCGTGCGGCGGGACCGGCGAGCGTGACGACCCGCCCCTGAGTGGAGACCTGCTTCGCGCCGCCGAAGTAGACGACCACGCCTCCGGCGTCACTCTTCCCTTTCACCTTCAGGAGGGGCAGCCCGGCGATGACATCGACACGCCCGTCCCCGTTGACGTCGCCCGCCACCGCCGGCCTGACAGGTTTGGCCTCGGCGGGCGCGGCGACCCCGGCCAGCCCCACCGCGACGGCCACGACAAGGCCGCCCTTCCCTACGCGCATGACCGTCTCCTTCGGAGTCCCTGTCCCATGGGACGCCCATCCGGGCCCCGATGTTGGCGACCTCCCGAAGAATTCACCTTCGGGCGCCGCACCTCGGCGATCTTTGAAGGCGAGGTGCTATGCAGAGACTCCGAGCACGCGAAGCTTCTCGTCCAGGTCACGGACGTGTGTATTGGTGGCCCACGGCTGGAGATCGCGCCGCGCCGTCTCAAGCCGGTGGACGAGGCGTGCGGAACTGTGCCGGCTCGCGATCGAAGCCACCTCGCCCAACTGACGGGCGGCTTCCGGAACCTCGCGTCGCTGGGTGAGGGCTGTGCCGTACTCCACGAGAATGAAGCCGCGTTCCCTCAGCCAGTCAGCTTCATGCTCCGACAGTGATCTCTGTGCCGCCGCCAGTGCTTCTGTGGTCTGCTTCAACGTGACCAGGCAGTAAAGCGAATGACGTTGGACGCGGGGTGGCGTGCACCAATAGAGGTGGGGCGGGTCGGCTTCGGTGCGAGGTTTGGCGGCGGTATCCGTCGCATACGCAAGCGCTCTCGCACTCGAGCCGCTTTCTCCCGAGTCCGCGAGCACCCGAGCACTGATGAGTGCTGACGCCGCATGCTGGAGCGAACTGGGACTTCTCCTGACCCAGCCCTGCACGGCGTACACGTGGTCGAGCGCCTTCGTGCGCTGCCCTTGGAAGCTGGCGACGTTGGCGAGGAGACCGTGGGCGTGTGCCAGCAGGGTCGGATCCTCCAGTTGGCGCGCGGCCGCCAAGCCCTCTTCGTAACGGATGACGGCTTCGCCATAATTCAATACATCGAAATGGAACCAGCCCGCGAGATGTGAAGCTGCCCAGTAGGCCCGAAGGAGACGATCGCGCAGGGCGGGGGCCGGATTTTCGTGCCGCAGGAGACGGTCTACGAGATCCCGCTGAGCGTCCGCGATGGACAGCAACCTGCTGGGGCCGTAGATCTCGTCCAGTTGCCAGCACTGGGCGATCAGCTTCTCGATCGCGGTGACGGTCGCGACATCGACGCGGGCGGCGCCTCGGATGACGACAGCGAGGCGCGTCTCTTCCTCGGGGGTCAAATGGCGCAGTAGGCGCAACGCTGGGACGCCACCAAGGATCACTGCCAGTTCAAAGAGCAGTTCGCGTCGCTTCACGTCGGCCTCCTCGGCGGTGAGGGCGCGGAACAAGGCGGCGCAGTCCCCAGGATGTACACCAGATGGCGCGACCGAGGTCTGCGCTCGCCATGCTCCAGCGGTAGATTCCATGCTGGCATGGGAGATTTCCGGCGCGGCAGCCATGAGGTGGATGCGCTGGCAGGGGTCAAGGTGACGGTAGTCAACTGCGTCGATCAACTCACGATCGCGGGCGTCATAGCTGCTGTATGTCTGGTCGGTCACCAGGCGGCGGGCCGTGGTCTGGTAGATCTGGGCCAGCAGATCGAGTACCCGAGGCGAGGGGCGACGTCTGCTCTCGGGCCAGCCCTCCAGGTCGTACAGCCGGGCGGTGCGCATCGACGCCGAGCCCGCCGGATCCAGATCATTGAACGCCGCCACGACCTGAGCGGCGGTCAGCCCATGGGCGTATCGATGCAACAACAACGGACTGTCATCAAGATCCAGAGCGAGCACATCCGCGATCTGCTCGAACGTGAAACCCCTCCCCCGCAACACCTCACTACGCCTCCGGCAAGCGAGCAGGACACGGTGCCCCTCAGTCATGACTCCCCCTCGGCGAGGACCGCACACGGACGCCGGTTCGCCATGTGACCTGGACCACTTTACTAACGGAGAGTGCCCATTTGACTACCGAATCGCCTGCTCCGCGAGCGGTACCCCGCCGACACACGCGTACGGTGGACGCCCTTCCGCGAAGAAGCGCGGTAGGGCGTACGGTGGCGCCCCTGAACGGGCTTTGGGGTCATAGAACCAGCTCCCCAGGGGTCCTTGGCTGCCCCTCAAAGTCAAGGTGACCACGTCCGACGACTGGTGATCCGCGTGCCGTCCGAAGGTGCCGCGGGGGGTGGGCCATGACCACGGGCCGGGCGACAGTACTCCTCGGCGCGGGGTGGTCCCGCGATCACCGGCAAGGAGGTGGCCGCCATGGCAGATCCCACGGTCGACATCACGGTCGGTCCCCGTGTTCAGGGGGAGGTGGCTACGCGCGGTGGCATCGTCCCCACCGGGAAGATGGTGTGGCGCCGCGCGTTCGCCGGGCTCGCGGAGGAAGCCCCCAAGGCGCGCGCCTTCGTACGGTGCCTGCTGGCCGGCACCCGATGGGTGGACGACGCCGAGTTCGCCGCCGCCGAACTCGTGAACAATTCGCTGTTTCACAGCCGCTCGGGGAGGCCCGGCGGCTACTTCGTCGTCGAGGTGACCCGCCGCCCCCGGAGCGTGCGCGTCGGCGTGTACGACCTGGGCGGCGTCGGTGTGCCCGACCTCAAGGGCCTGGCCACGGCACCGCTTACGCGGGCGGGCGGGCCACCGGGCGACGTCACGGACGTACGGCAGGGCGCCCGGCCTAGCGGTTCAGCGGGAGAAGGGCCGGTCGAGCCGTTGGGTCGGCGCGGGAACGACTTCGTCCCGCCACTCGGTCGGCGCATCGAGCGTGCCCAGCCGCTCGGCCGGCGTACGGAAGTCCTCCTGGACGAAGACTTCTTGGAGGAGGTGCTCCGCGAGCACGGCCGTGGGCTCGACGCCGTCACGCGACTGGCCCTGCGCGTGGGCTGCAAGGGCAACCCGGTCACCGGCCACCTCGTGTGGGCGCTCTTCGCCGACACCACCACACGAGGCGGCGACCATCATGACCACCTATGAGGCATCCCCACGTGCCAGTGCCCCGGCTGGTCAGGGCAGCCGCGTCCTGCCCTCCGCCTGTCAGGGCCGTGAAGTCCTACCCCCGACCGGAGCGGAGACGTCCGGTCCGCCGGACCAAGGCGGGGACGTCCGGCGAACGGACCACTCACGCGGGCGAGTGCCCGGGAGCTACCGCTACGAGGAGGTGGTGCGGTCGGAACTGGCCAGGTTACGCGCCGACTTCCCCCGGCTCGGCTTCCTGGTGATCAGGCACTGCTGGTACGCGATCCAGGGGCGCAACAGGCTTCTGGTCTGTTCCGGCCCTCACGAACTACGCCGGGCGCTCGTGCCGTTCCTTCACGTGCACGCCACCGACACTCATCACCGCCAGGCGGACTCATGAACGGAGTTCCGGCCAGGAGACCGGCCATTACGGTATCCACCGAGGCGCACCGGGTTCCTCCCTGCAGAACGGTGTGCTCGGATCCTCAGATCGACGCCGGACGCCGATTTCCGGCCGGTCTCGTCAGGACAGACCGTATCTGTGAGCTATTGATCTGGCTTCGTGGTCGGTCACTTCGCGGGGGGTGCGGGCCAGGGCCAGGCGTAGATCGGAGAGGATCTTGTCTCCGGAGCCGCGGACGCGGGTGCGGTAGTGAGCGAGCTGAGTGTCGAAGCGAACGGCGGCCGGTCCCGTCCAGACCCCACCCGAGTGAAACGCCTGGAAGGGCCGCTCGATGTCGTCATCAACCTCGCGAATCATCGTCTCCACCGCCCGCAGGGCCTCCTCCAGCGCCGCGCACAGCGGGTTGGGCACCAACTCCGACATCCCCCGCTCACCCCTCCGTCTTCGTCGGCGAAGGAGAAGCCCCCTCCCCGGACACCCCAGGCGACGGCGCACTAGCATCAGTGATCAGCTTAGGCGCAATCAATTTCATAAGCGCCACCACATCAGCCGCGTTATCCCGCCCCGCGACCCCGACATACAGTTGGACGCTGAGTATGGCCTTGCCACGCACAAGCAGAGCATTCGCCCGGTTGTACTTTCCATCAGGGGGCTTGAAGTAATAGCCGATTGCCCCTGGAACGATCTCCGGCAACGGTGAGGCACCGGCCGATATCTGACCCTCTACTAATTCTCGGTATCCACCCGGCGCGAGGTCAACAAGCAGCACCTTGGACTCCTCACCCGCCGACCGATATATCGTGCAGGTTCCTGCGCCGATCCCGCTCCCAAAATTCAGATCAAAGAATCCTCGTGCGATTGGATCGTGCACACCGGTGATGAGTTCCACTGCCTTAATAGGAACATAGTCGCATGCGTATGGTGGAGCCGCTACCGCAGGGACAGGCGTGCGATCAACTCTGTCACCATCATTCTGACATGACGTCGATACGGTAAGCGCACAGAGTATGGCCAACGTCACGGGGAACAGCCGTTTTTTCATGACCCGTGAGATCTCACAGAGGCGCCGAAGCTTACGTCCAACTGATTCTCGATATTTAGCCACAATCGCCCCGAAAGCCCTTGGTCCAGCCACCGCTTGTAGGCCTCGACCCGCCGGTACATTTCGGTTGCACTGGAAGCGTTCTTGTCGATCATCT
Organism: Sphaerisporangium sp. NPDC051011; assembly: GCF_040653595.1. Taxonomy (NCBI): domain Bacteria; kingdom Bacillati; phylum Actinomycetota; class Actinomycetes; order Streptosporangiales; family Streptosporangiaceae; genus Sphaerisporangium; species Sphaerisporangium sp. NPDC051011. Next base: position 37,673 of record NZ_JBFAGG010000017.1, read on the forward strand.
CGTCCATCGTCATCAGCGTCCGACCATCGTCCTTGAGAAAATTGTTAGGGTTTTGACGCGGGTCATCATACTGTTGGGTACCTTCCAAAGTTGCCCAAGGGTGAGTCGGAGCAGGAGGGTCCGCCGGACCAAAGAGCCCATGCTTGAGCATCGCTTGGGCGGCGAGATCGTGGACAAAGCGCCGAGTGAGATTAAGCGACTGGTCGGCCGTAATGCGGGCCTTGTCCTCCCCGTGTCCCTTGTTCATATCCTCAACAAATCCTGTCCACGCACCGATCACACCGGCGACCCGCGCCGCGGCCACAGCCTGCGGCCACGCGAGCCCCATATCGGCCAAGGCCGCGAAAATCTTCATATTTCGCGCTTTTTGCTCATCCATTTCCTTACCCTGCTCGATCTCCGCCAGCCCAGCGGAATCCCTGAGCAAAGCGAAGCCCGCCGCCACCTGCTTCACGCTCGCGCCAAGTGCGTCACCCTTGTCTCCAGGCGCAAGTGCAGCCGCATGATCGAGAAGATCTCCCGCCCAGGCGATCTGGGCGGCCAAGACAATACTAAATGCCTTTTCATCTGCGAATGCCCGTTTCATAACCTCGTTCAGAGAGACTGGATCAAACTGCGCAATCCCCCACGGATCGCGCTTGGCACTCAATGGGTTGTCCGCACCAGAGACCACACTCGGAATCGTGATACCGGATCGAGCAGCACTGTTTATATCGTTGATGTAGCCTGCGAAGATACGGCCGACCGCGATAGCCGATACATATGTATTAAAGGGGTTGTCCGCCATGACGCTATCGATTTCGAGCTTGACAGTCTCCGACGCGAGTTTGGCCGACAGGAAGCCACGCGACGGGTTTTGTGGTGTGCCGTCGTGGTCACGGAAATGGAGCGTGGCTGCCTCGATCGCCATGCCCAACGCCACACCGCCATCGAAGAGGTTTCGTTCGGTCATGTAGCGTTTCAGCATGTTGGGGTCGCTCAGGAAGAAGTCTTGAGCCGCCTGCGGATTATTGCCGAGCGCTTCCATCAGGTTTCTCAGGTGTGCCGGGTTAGGCGCGGGCATCTGTCGATCCAAGGCGTCGAGCTTCTTTGCCACTGAAAGCAGGAAGTCGGCGGGGAAGGCGCCATGCTTCAGCGCCAACGAGAGCGCATACGCCTCCTCCCAGCGCACAAGTCCTGATGTGAGCTCTTCACGCCAGGCAGAGTTCAGCTTGGGGATCGCCGTACCCAACATCTGGCCGAGCGCGGCCTGCAACCGTTCCATTTCCGCGCCGCCGCCGTTCCGCACGAATTGGGTCATCAGCACGGTGAAATTAGCAGCGCCAACTGTGTTCATCAGAGCGGTGGCGAAGCCAGGGTCCTTGGCGCGTTTCTCTAGTTCCGCCAGTGCGTTCGCATCCACCTTGCCCTGCGCCGCGCCCTCCGTCAGCTTGGCAACTGCGGCGTAGACGTCGGGGTCGTGGGCGGCCTTGCCGTAGAGGGTCTCGTCGAAGGCGGTCAGGCCGCCGGGGAGGCTGGGCGTGGCGCTCCACTGCGTGTGCTCGGCGCGGATCGTGGCGCTGCGGCGGCGTAGGTCGGGGCGGGTGGCGGCGAGCCAGCCGCGCATCTCGTGCAGGACGTTGAGTCCGGAGGTGTCCAGGTCGAGTTGCTGGAGAGTGCGGCGGATGCGGGGCTCGTTGCGGCCGAGGGTGTCCTCGGCGTGGCCGAGGCCGCGTTCGAAGGCGTCCATCGAGGTGGGGTCGATCCCGGAATAGCCGCCGTCCACTCCTGGGGAGGAGCCCGGGGGGTGAGGGATCGGGGTCGGCCCGGTACTCGTCTGGGGCGTCGGAGCCGTCGTGGGCTGCGCGCCACTGGGGGGAGCGATCGGTGAGGGCTCGGGGGAGGGAGAGGGCCGGTCCGTAGGCGACGGATGATCCTCGGACGGCAACCGGTCCGCAGACGACGGCCGGTCTGTGGGCGACGGCCGCGTGGTAGGCGCGTCGTGGGGCGCTGGAGACGGTGTGGGGGATGGATGGGTCATGAGGTCGAGAGGCTCCAGCGCGGCCGGCGACGGCGACAACTCCGACGGGCAGATTAATTGCGTTCTCGTGACAAGTAAAGATCTCAGTGAATATGGATATGCCCGCCGAACACCGCTGCCATTCCCGAATACGGCACAGGCGCATGACCGGAAATGGCCGCGTTGAGAGGACGAGCAGGTTGGTCAGATCCGGCGGATCCGACCAAAGCACCACTTACCACACGTCCCGAGCTGAACGAGGCACCGCGCCCAGCCCCTCTGCGGAAGCCGCCGACCACTCCGACGAGGACGACAAAGAAGATCATCAGCGGATGGCCTTCTCCCCAAAGAGCGACCGGGCTCCCAAAGACGACCGCGCTGTCAAGAACGCCGCACCCCCGAGGACGAGTGCGAACACTTCCCCGCCGCCTGCTCAGCGTCCGCCGCCCGCGGGGCGGCCCTGCGCGTCTGGGACACCGCGACCTTCCACCGTGCCCCCCTGCGTCTGGAACAGCACGAACTTTCGCTGTGTCCCCGTCGCTGGGCGGGCTTCGCCTTCGCTGGGCGCTGAGCACCGCCGGGGACCGTCCGTGGGGGTGCCCCGCGGACGCGTGACGTCGGCGGGAAGGGTAGCAAGGTAGGAGGGAGGGAGAGGTTCTCGCGCGGTGATAATGGCGTGAGGGCGATAAGGGCCGTTCAGCCGTGATCTGGCTGGAAGTCACCTGGAACAGGAGCGGCGCCATGACGATGCGGTTCGAGCACGAGTTCACGGTTCCCGTGCCGGTCGAGCAGGCGTGGTCGGTGCTTCTCGATGTCCAGAGGGTGGCTCCCTGCCTGCCGGGGGCGGCGCTCGACAGCGTGGACGACGACGTGTCCACCGGCCGGATGAAGGTCAAGGTCGGGCCGATCACCGTCACCTACCGGGGCAAGGCGTCGTTCGAGTCGGTGGACAAGGACGCGCACACGCTGCGCCTCAGGGCGTCGGGCAAGGAGATGCGCGGTACCGGCACCGCGGGCGCGGTGGTCGACGCGACGCTCGCCGGCGAGGGCGCCTCGACGCGGGTCACGGTCGAGACGTCGTTCAACGTCACGGGACGTCCCGCGCAGTTCGGGCGGGGAGTGATGGCCGAGGTCGGGGCAAAGCTGATCGACAGGTTCGCCGAGAACCTCGCCGCGCTGCTGCGCGAGACCCCCGAGCGGACCCTCACAGTCGTGCCCGACGAAGCCGTTCCCGAGGCAGCCGTACCCGAAGCAGCCCTACCGGAGACAGCCGTACCCGAAGCAGCCCGACCCGACGAAGCCGTGCCCGAAGCAGCCGTGCCCGGCGAAACCCTGCCCTGCGGGACGGTCCCGGGGACGGCCGAGGCGCCTCCCGCGCCGGAGCCGGCTGGCGAGGTCGAGCCCGGCGCCCTCGTGGAGCCCGCCACCACGCCGTTCAACACGCCCGAGCCGTCGCCGGCCGCGAGCGTCCCGGGCGCGGAGCCCGTCGCCGAGGTCGTCTCGCCCTTCGGGGCGCCCGCCGAGGCCGGGGGGCTGGAGGGGGCGGAGGAGCCGGAGGGGGCGGCGCCCAGGTCCGGACCCGACGGGGAGGCGGACGGAGAGGCGACGGCGCAGCGGCATCTCACCGCCGTGCCCGACTCCTACGCCGAGAGGGCGGCCGGGCGGGAGGCGCACCCGGCGGGCACCACCCGTACCTCGCGGACGCCCGACGAGGAGGCCCTGGACCTGCTGCGGATCGCCGGCGTGCCCCTGCTCAAGCGCGCGGCCCCGCTGGTGGCGGCCCTGGCGGGTGTGGTGCTGCTCGGCTGGCTGGTACGACGGCTGCACAC